>DATGEH010000032.1:0-4382 GCA_035310325.1 Gaiellaceae bacterium | reverse complement strand
GGTGGCTCGCGTTGATGCCGGTCGCAGCGGTGTACCTGAGCGCGGTCACGTTCGTGCTGGGCACCAAGTTGCCGTTCGCGACCGGATAGACGAAGTTGTTGCTCCCGCCCGTGACCGAGAGCGACGCGGTGCCGCTGTCGGCCAGGAACGAGACGCCGAGCGCGGACGCGAGGACTGCGAGCGCGGCAACCGAGACCATGAGGAAGCGCCGACGCAGCCGACGCATGCGATCGGCGCGCAGGACGAGCTGATTCTGCCCCGCAACGTATGGGTTGAGCGCGTCTCCGCTCGCCAAGGATTGCCGCACGTGCCAAGTGTAGGGACTAGTCCGGATGCGTCAAGGGCCAGGTAGGCCTATCTTTCGGTTCGGCGAGACCTATTTCTGAAAATCTGAACAATTCTGAATAGTGGGAACGTGATCGTTCGGTTGACCACGGCTGCGGTCGTCGCGGCGGCGGCAACGACCGTCGCGACGGCCGCAGCTGCCGTGCTCGTGTCTCCTCCTGTCAACACCTCGCCCCCGGGAATCGACGGCGTCTTGCGGGCCGGGCAGGTGGTGAACGCGTCGAGCGCGTGGTCGGGGAGCGGAGAGATCGACTTCGCCTATCAGTGGCAGCGCTGCGACGCCTCAGGCGCGGCCTGCGTGACGATCGGTGGAGCATCGGCTCAGTCGTACGTGCTCACGTCCGCGGACGTCGACGCCACGATTCGGGTCGTCGTCACCGCGACCAACGCCGGAGGCTCGACCTCGGCGACGTCGTCGGCGACCGCAGTCGTCCGCGCTGCGCCGGCGGGTCCAACGGTGCTCGCGCCGCCGGGCTTGAGCGGTGCGGCGGCCGTCGGGTCGACGCTGACGGCGCAGAACGGGTCCTGGAGCGGCGATGCCCCGATCTCGTATGCGTATCGGTGGCAGCGTTGTCCGATCGGCGGCACGGTGTGCGCAGACATCGCGAACGCCGTCGGCGCCACCTACGTGCCGTCGGCCGCCGATTCTGGCCAGCAGCTTCGAGTCGTGGTCATCGCGACCAATGACGTCACGTCGAACTCCGCGACCTCCGCTCTCACCGACATCGTCATCGGGGGCGCGGCCGCGCCCGGCAATACCACGGCGCCAGCGATCGCGGGTGTCCCTCAAGTCGGGCAAACGCTGAGTGCGTCGAGCGGTGTCTGGAGCGGAACGCCGCCGTTCACGTTCTATTACCAATGGCTTCGGTGCACCGCCGGCGGCTGCGTGAACCTCGCGGGCGCGACCGACCGCACGTACACGGTCACCTCCGCCGACTCCGGCAGGCGGCTTGCCGTGTCTGTCACCGCTGTGATCGCCGCGGGCGCCGGCCGTGCGCGCTCGAGTCTCACCGACGTCGCGACCGGCGCGACCGCACCCGTGAACTTCGCCCTTCCGACGCTCGCAGGTCGGGCAGAGGTGGGCCAGACGCTCAGCGTGTCCCCGGGCGCGTGGGCGGGGCTCACGCCGTTGTCCTTCACGTACCAATGGCAGCTATGCACGCGGCCTACCGGCTGCACGAACATTGCGTCGGCCACAGGCGCGGCCTATCAGCCCGGCCCGAGCGACCGCGGAGGGGGCCTTCGGGCGGTTGTCACGGCGAGCAATTCGCTCGGATCGGCTTCGGCTACCTCGCAAGAGTCGGCTGCAGTCGCGGCACCGGGCTCGCTGGAGTCGGTGGTGCTCGGCGACGGTCGTATCTCCGTTCCCGCGAGCATCCTCATCGCGCCCGATCGTCTCATCCTCGTCGGGGTCGTATTCGAGCCGAGTGTCATCCGCTCGCACGCGTCTTTCACCGTGCGCCTCCGCGTCGGAGATCTGGCTGGTCGAATCGTGCGAGGCGCGCGCATCGGGCTTCGCGTGGTCCCCGAGGATGCGGCGGGGCGGGTCTCCGCGAAGCGAACGGATCTAAACGGCTGGGCGGTCTTCGCCTTTCGGCCGTCGAGCGGTTTCGTCCTCCGCGCGGGTTCGCTTGCCCTCTTCGTTCAGCTCGACCTGCCTGGAACATCGGGCCCGGCAGGGATCTCGAACCGTGCGCTCGTGCCTGTCCCGGTCGCCAGTCCGAGGCCGTAACGCTCCGCGGGCGATCTACAATCGGCCCCGTGGCGACGACCGACCGCCGGCGGGCGAGGGGCGAACTCCACTCGACGATCTCCGGGATCGAGGTCGAGCCGCTCTACACGGCTGATGACGTGGAGCTCGATTACGAGCGCGATCTCGGCGCTCCGGGCGAGTTTCCGTTCACGCGCGGGGTCTACGCGACGATGTACCGGGGGCGGCGCTGGACGATGCGCCAGTTCGCCGGGTTCGGGACGGCGGAGGAGACGAACGAGCGCTTCCGCTATCTGCTCGACCACGGCCAGACGGGGCTCTCGACCGCGTTCGACATGCCGACGCTGATGGGCCTCGACTCCGACCACGCGCGGTCGCTCGGCGAGGTCGGACGCGAGGGCGTCGCGATCGATTCGCTCGACGACATGGAGGCGCTCTTCGCCGGCATCCCGCTCGGCGAGGTGTCTACGTCGATGACGATCAACGCGCCGGCGGCGATGTTGCTCGCGTTTTACGCGTGCGTCGGCGAGGAGCAGGGGGTGCCGATCGCTGCGCTGCGCGGGACCGTGCAGACGGACATCCTCAAGGAGTACATCGCGCAGAAGGAGTGGATCTTCCCGCCGGAGCCTTCGCTGCGGCTCGTGGTCGACATGATCGAGTGGTGCTCGCGCGGGATGCCGCTGATGCACCCGGTGTCGATCTCGGGGTACCACATTCGCGAGGCGGGCTCGACGGCGGCACAGGAGCTCGCGTTCACCCTTGCCGACGGATTCGCGTACGTCGAAGCGTGCGTCGCGCGCGGCCTCGACGTCGACGAATTCGCGTCGCGTCTGTCGTTCTTCTTCAACGCGCACCTCGACTTCTTCGAGGAGATCGCGAAGTACCGTGCCGCACGACGCATCTGGGCGACGCAGCTGCGCGACAAGTACGGCGCGAAGAACCCGCGCTCGTGGCTCATGCGCTTCCACACGCAGACCGCAGGCGTCTCGCTCACGGCGCAGCAGCCCGAAGTGAACTTGATCCGCACGGCGATCGAAGCGCTCGCGGCGGTGCTCGGCGGGACGCAGTCGCTGCACACGAACTCGTTCGACGAGGCGCTCGCACTGCCGACCGAGAACGCGGCGCGGCTCGCCCTGCGCACGCAGCAGGTGATCGCGCACGAGACCGGCGTCGTGAACACCGCCGACCCGCTCGGCGGGTCGTACTACCTCGAGCACCTGACGAACGAGCTCGAGCGGCAGGCGTACGACTACTTCGAGCGGATCGAGAAGCTCGGCGGCGTCATCCCCGCGATCGAGGAGAACTTCTTCCAGCGTGAGATCGCGGAAGCGTCGTTCCGCTATCAGTCCGAAGTCGAGAAGCGCCAACGCGTCATCGTCGGCGTGAACAAGTACGTGCAGGAGGACGAGCAGCCGCTCGAGATCCTGCGCATCGATCCCGAGCTCGAGACGAAGCAGATCGAGCGCGTGCGGGCGACGCGGGCCAAGCGCGACTCCGCGGCCGCCGACGCCGCCCTCGCGGAGCTGAAGCGCGCCGCCGCCGGCGAGGCGAACCTCATGCCCCCGATCATGGATGCCTCGCGCGCGCGTGTAACGATGGGCGAGATGTGCGACGCGCTGCGTGAGGTATGGGGCGTCTGGCGAGAGACGCCGGTCTTCTAGTACGCATCGAGCCTCCCGGCCGTTTTGGGAGCGCTCGCCGTCTCGAGCGACCCGGTGTTCCGGGGTCGGGCGGTTATCGCGACCCGCGTCATGCCATATTCCCCTTGCCCGCGATTTGCGGATTGAATGGATTGAATGGAGTGATCGCCGCCGGCGAGCGGCGGGTAGGAAAGTAGTCAGGTATTTTCCCGGCTCCGATGAAATGCACGCGATCAGCGAGCACCTCTTTGGAGGTGCCGCGCCCGACCACGATTGCATCGAAGGCGAGGCCGAGCGCTTTGCGTCGCTCCACCTGGGTCATCGACGGCCATTGGCGCCGCATCGTTCTCACGTCGGGCAGTCGGTTCAGCCGATCGCGACGGACGAGGTCGAGGAGCTCGGCGTGTTTCGCTTCAACAGCTGCCAGTCGCTCGCGCGAGCGAGAATCGTCGCGTGCTCGCAACAGCCGTTGCTCGCCGATGAGAGAGGCGTGCGCTGCCTCGGCAGCGATCAACTGCTGCTCGAGTGCGCCGAAGTCCGCCTCTCGGCGGCGCCGAGCCTTCAAAGCGTCGAAGAAGCGCTCGACGGCGAGAGTCTCGACCGCTTGGGCCCGCACCCAGGTTGGCTGCGCGCAGTCGCCTTTCTCAAAGTGCACTCGGCATCTGTAGGCGTATGGCTGGCGAGCG
>DATGEH010000031.1:0-8362 GCA_035310325.1 Gaiellaceae bacterium | reverse complement strand
TCGCGCTCGGGCTCGTCCGCGACCTGAAGCCGCGTGCGATGACGCGCGACATCGACTGGGGCGTGCCCGTCCCGGTCCCCGGCTACCCCGAGGATACGAAGCGCATCTATGTCTGGTTCGACGCGGTCATCGGCTACCTGTCGGCGAGCATCGAGTGGGCGCACAACCGCGGCACGCCGGAGGCGTGGCGCGAGTGGTGGCAGGAGCCGAGCGCCGGCCACTACTACTTCATGGGCAAGGACAACATCGTCTTCCACGCCGTTATCTGGCCGGCGATGCTCATGGGCTACGGCGACGATCTGCATCTGCCGACGAACGTCGTCGCGAGCGAGTACCTGACGATGGAAGGGAAGAAGGCGTCGACGAGCCGTGGCGTCGCGATCGGGGTGAGCGACTTCCTCAGCCGCTACGACCCCGATCCGCTGCGCTACTACCTCACCGCCGCCGGTCCGGAGACGCAGGACACCGACTTCACCTGGGAGGAGTTTGTCCGCCGCTCGAACGACGAGCTGCTCGCGAACTGGGGCAACCTCGTGAACCGCACGCTCGTGAGCGCGCACCGCAACTTCGGGCAGGTGCCCGAGCCCGGAGAGCTCACCGCTGCGGACAGTGCGCTGCTCGCCGCGATCGACGCCGGTTTCGCCGAGGTCGGCGCCCAGATCGAGCGCGTGCGCTTCAAGGCGGCGCTCGCCGAGGCGATGCGGCTCAGCTCGCTCGCGAACCAGTACGTCGCCGAGCAGGCGCCGTGGGCGCTCGTGAAGACCGACCGCGACCGCGCGGCGACCGTCCTCTACGTCGCGCTGCGCGCCGTCGACTCGCTCAAGACGCTGCTCGCGCCGTTCCTGCCGTTCACCTCGCAGGCCGTGCACGAGCTGCTCGGCCACGAGGGGTTTCTCGCCGGTCCGCTCGAGATCCGCCGGGTCGACGACCACAACGTGCTCACCGGCGACTACGCGAGCTGGGTCGGCACGTGGGCGCCGAGCGACCTGCCGGCCGGACGTGCGCTCCCCGAGCCTGCGCCGCTCTTCCGCAAGCTCCCGCCCGAGACGGTCGACGAAGAGCTCGCACGCCTCGGCTTAGACCCGTGATCGACACGCATGCGCACCTCGATGCGCTCGACGACGACGCGGCCGAGATCGTCGCGCGCGCACGCGAGGCGGGCGTGACCCGCATCCTCACCGTTGGCCTGGCACAGGCGGTCGCACTTGCCGAACGCTTCGAGAACGTGTTCGCGATCGTCGGCATCCACCCGCACGAGTCGGCCGACGGCGATCTCGACGAGGTGCGGCGGCTGCACGCGCATCCGAAGACGGTCGCCGTCGGCGAGACCGGCCTCGACTGGTTCCGCGACTACGCGCCGCGCGAGGCGCAGCGGCGGGTATTCGCCGCGCAGCTCGAGCTTGCCCGCGAGCTCGGCAAGCCCGTCGTCATCCACACACGCGCGGCCGACGCAGACACCCTCGCCGCACTCGACGGCCACGATGGGACGGTCGTCCTCCACTGCTTCTCGTCGCCGCATCTGCTCGAGCCGGCACTCGAGCGCGGCTGGTACGTCTCGTTCGCCGGCAACGCGACGTTCCCGAGGGCGGTCGACCTCCGCCTCGCGGCGACGCAGGTCACGGCCGACCGCATCCTCGTCGAGACCGACTCGCCGTACCTTGCACCGCAGGCTGTTCGCGGGCAGCGGAACGAGCCCGCCTACGTCGTGCACACGCTTGCCGCGCTCGCGCAGGCGCGCGGGGAGGACGTGCACGCGCTCGGGATGCAGGTCGACCGCAACGCAAGCGCATGCTTTCGCCTGTGAAGAGAGAGTACGGCCAGCACTTTCTCGCCGACCCGAACATCCTCGAGGTCATCGGCCGGCTGGCCGAGCTCGGGCCGGACGATGTCGTGCTCGAGATCGGGCCGGGGCACGGCGTGCTGACGCGGTACCTCGCCGAGCGCGTCGAGCACGTCCACGCGGTCGAGATCGATCGCGAGCTCGAGCCGATGCTGCACGAACTCGGCGACAACGTCGACGTGACGTTCGCCGACGCACTCCAGGTCGAGTTGCCGCAGGATGCGACGAAGCTCGTCGCGAACCTGCCGTACAACGTCGCGACGCCGCTCATCGTCGAGAGCCTCGACCGCCTCCCGCACGTCGCCCTCTGGTGCGTGATGCTGCAGCGGGAGGTCGCGTACCGCTTGTTCGCGAAGCCGGAGACGAAGGAATACGGCGCCGTCTCGGTGCTCGTGCAGCTCGTCTGCGAGCGCAGCGGATTCCATCCGGTGTCGCGCAACGTCTTTCGGCCGCGACCGAATGTCGACTCCGCGCTCGTCGCGTTTCGCCGGGTCGCGATGCCCGAGGACTACCCGCGCGTGAAGCGCATCGTCGGCGCCGCGTTCGCGCACCGGCGCAAGACGCTTCCGAACTCGCTCGAGCTCGCCGGGCTGACGACCCGCGTCCGCGCGGTGCACGCGCTCGCTGCCATCGGCAAGGACGCGAACGTTCGCGCCGAGGCGCTTGCGCCGAACAGCTTCGTCGAGCTTGCGGAGGCGCTCGAACGATGAGAGCGCCTGCGCCGGCGAAGATCAACCTCGCGCTCGTCGTCGGGCCCGTGCGCGACGACGGCAAGCACGAGCTGCTCACGGTCTACCAGCGTGTCGGCATCGCCGACCGGATCGAGCTCGACCCGTCCGCGACGCTGAGCGTGTGGGGATTCGCGGGCGACACGCTCGTGCGCAGCGCGCTCGAAGCACTCGCAGCCCGCGCGGGCGTCGCTTCCGGCTGGCGCGTGCAGATCGAGAAACGGCTTCCGGTTGCCGCAGGCATCGGCGGCGGCAGCTCGGATGCGGCGACCGCGCTCCGGCTCGCAAACGCCACGCTCACAGAGCCGCTCGGAGCAGATGACCTGCACGCAATTGCAGCCGGTGTCGGCGCCGACGTCCCGTTCTTCCTCGCGGACGGCCCGCAGCTCGGCGCAGACGACGGCACCACGCTGACCGGTTTGGATCTGCCGCAGGACTACTGGGTCGTCCTCGTCGTCCCGCGCGCCGCGCAGAAGCAATCGACGGCAGCGGTCTACGCCGCATTCGACGCGCGCGGCGGAGCGACCGGTTGGAAGGAGCGCCGCGCCGCTTTGCTCGATGCGCTCGAGCGCGTACGCCGACCGCGCGACCTTGCCGCGCTGCCGCTGAACGACCTTGCGAGCTCGCCGCTCGCCGACGAGCTTCGCGCGCTCGGAGCCTTCCGCGCCGACGTGACCGGCGCCGGTCCGGCGGTGTACGGACTCTTCCATCACGAGGCGGTCGCGACGGCCGCGAAGCGTGCGCTGAAGCGGGCCGGCGACACCTGGCTGACTGCGCCTGCGTGGTACGGTTGACCGGCGGTGAGCGATTCGACCGTCATCGAGCACGGCAGCACCGGGGCAGGTCGTTGGCTCCGGGAACGGCGTAATCGCATCGCACTGTGGATCGCCGTCGTCGAGGCGATCATCGTCGCCGTCGCCCATGACACATCGCGTTGGACGGTCATGGCGCTCGCCGCGGCGGCGTTGGCGGTCTACTGGTTCTGGGGCCGCTCGGCCCGTTCGGATCTCTCGCGGCAGCTCTCGTGGATCTTCGCCGCATCGCAGGTGCTCGCCTTCATCGCCGCGATCGTCGCGCTGATCATCGGCACGCTCGTGCTCATCGTGGCCGGGATCTTCGCGGCCGTGGCGCTCCTGATCCTGTTCACCGACCGTCGGTAACATTCCCTGCCCTTGATGGGGCGTAGCCAAGCGGTAAGGCAGCGGGTTTTGGTCCCGCGATCCCAGGTTCGAATCCTGGCGCCCCAGCCATTTGCGCCCTGATCCCACAATGAGCGACCTCACAGCAGTCGTGATGGCCGGCGGCCTCGGCACGCGCATGAAGAGCGCGACGCCGAAGCACCTGCACCCGCTGCTCGGCCGGCGCATGGTCGACTGGGTCGTTCGAGCAGCGCAAGACGCAGGCGTGCAGCGCGTCGTCGTCGTGGCATCGCCTGACAGCGCGTCGTCGTTCGACGGCCTCGAGGTGGCGGTGCAGGAAACGGCACTCGGCACCGGCGACGCCGTGCGCGCAGCGCGCGCTGCGCTCGCCGATGCGAAGGGCGACGTGCTCGTGCTCAACGGCGACGTGCCCGCGCTTCGACCGGAAACGGTGCATGCTCTCGTCGACGCGCATCGCGGCGCGAGTGCGGCCGCGACCGTCCTCGCATTCGAGCCCGACGATGCCCGCGCGTACGGACGCATCGTGCGGGACGGCGACGGCCGGCTCGCGCGCATCGTCGAGGCGGCCGACGCGTCGCCGGAGGAGCTCGCGCTGCGCGAGGTCAACTCCGGCATCTACGTGTTCCGCGGCGACAAGCTCTGGCCCGTGCTCGACCGCCTGCAGCCGCACAACGCGCAGGGCGAGCTCTACGTCACCGACACCGTCGGCATCCTCGTCGGCGACGGCGACGTCGTCGCCGTTCACACCGCGGGCGATCCGCACGAGGTCGAGGGGATCAACACGCGCGTCGAGCTCGCCGCCGTCTCCGCGAAGCTGCGCGACCGGATCAACGAGCGGCACATGCTCGCAGGCGTCACGATCGTCGATCCGGCGACGACGTGGATCGACGCCGAGGTCGAGATCGAGCCCGATACGATCATCCACCCGCACAGCGTCCTGCACGGCTCGATCCGCATCGCGTCCGGCGCCGAGATCGGCCCCTTCGCGTACGTGCGGCCGGGCACCGAGGTCGGCGAGGGCGCGAAGATCGGGACGTTCGTCGAGGTGAAGAACTCGAAGATCGGGGCCCGGACGAAGGTGCCCCACCTCTCGTATATCGGGGACGCCGAGATCGGCGAGGACACGAACATCGCCGCCGGGAACGTCACCGCCAACTTCAGCCACGAGCCCGGCCAACCCAAGAAGAGGACACGGATCGGCCGGAACGTCAGGACCGGTGTCGACAATACGTTCGATGCTCCTGTCGACATTGGCGACGATGCTTGGATTGCGCCGGGTGCGGTCATCACGGATGATGTCCCCCCGGGATCCCTCGCCGGGTTCGCTCAGCGGCAGGAGACGAAGAAAGGGTGGGTCTACGAGAAGCATGGAAAGCCTGACGGCGACTGAGATCGCGCTGCCCGGACTGGAGGGGAGCCAGGTCATGACCGAGCCGGCGCCCGGCCACTGGATCGAGCGCGGACCGTGGAAGCGGTTGATGGTGTTCTCCGGCCGCTCCCACCCGGAGCTCGCCCAAAAGATCGCCGATCAGCTCGGTGTCGAGCCGGGTGAAGTGTCCCTGAGCACCTTCCCGAACGACGAGACCTATTGCCGCTACGACGAATCGATCCGCGGCGCGGACGTCTTCATCGTGCAGACCGGCTGCCCGCCCGTCGACAAGAACCTGATGGAGCTGCTCCTGATGATCCAGGCGGCGAGGCTGGCGTCTGCGAAGCGCATCACAGCTGTCATCCCGTGGTTCCCGTACTCGCGACAGGACCGCAAGGCGAAGCCGCGCGAGCCGATTTCCGCGCGCCTCGTCGCCGACATGCTCCAGCTGGCCGGCGCCGACCGCGTGCTGACGATGGACCTGCATGCCGGACAGATTCAGGGCTTCTTCACGATCCCGGTCGACCACATGACGGCGCTGCAGCGGTTCGCGACGCACTTCCGCGACCTCGGCATGACCGGTGAGGGCGTCGTGGCCGTTGCGCCGGACGCCGGGCGCGCCAGACAGGCGGTCCGCTTCGGCGAGATGATCGAGGCGAACTTCGCAATCATGCACAAGACACGCGTCTCGAGTGACAAGGTCGAGATGACCGAGGTCACGGGACGAGTTCGCGACAAGGTCGCGATCGTCGGTGACGATGTGTCCACGACCGGCGGAACGCTGATTGCAGGCGCCAAGGCCCTCAAGGAGCACGGCGCCGCCGAGGTGAACATGTTCGTCACGCATGCGCTCTTCTCCGATCGAGCGCTCCAGCAGCTCGGCGAGTGCGACGACATCAAGCGGATCGTCGTCACCGACACGATCCCGATCGACGCACGCAAGCGTCCCGACAACATGACCGTTCTGAGCGTTTCGGGCCTGCTCGCCGAGGCGATCATGAACGTCTTCGCCGACGAGTCGGTGTCGGGGATCTTCGGCGCCGAAAACCAGCTCTTCTAGTTCAGCCCGACTGGGGCATACTGCGAGCGGTGCGGGTCGGGGCCTTGATCGCGCTTGCGTTCGCGTTCGCCGTGTCGTCGGCGCAGGCAGCCGTGCAGCCGCCGCTGCTCGGCATCAAGGGCGACCCGTCCCGGTTCCAGAGCCTCACCGGCCAGGACTCGCAGGTGCATCACGTCATCGTCGCGTGGGGCCAGGGGCAGGTCTGGGGCTCGCACTTCATCGACCTGTTCCACCAGCTCGGCGGCATTCCGATGATCGGGCTCGCCACCGGCGGCAGGGACGGCAAGGAGGCGATCACCCCGGAGCAGATCGCGCGAGGCACCGGCGACTCGTATCTGCTCGCGCTCAACGGAGCGATCAGCGAGTTCGCACAGGAGATCTACATCCGTCCGTTCGGCGAGATGAACGGCTACTGGAACATGTACTGCGCGTACACGAAGACGGGCGCGAGCAAGCCGCACCACCAGACGAGCTGGTTCCGCAAGGCGTTCGCGCGCGTGTACCTGATCGTGCACGGCGGTCCGATCGCGGACATCAACGCGAACCTCAAGCAGCTCGGCATGCCTCCGGTCGCAGGCGGTGACCTGCCGCCGAATCCGTACCCGCTGACGCGCGTCGTGTGGAACCCGCAAGGCTTCGGCGATCCCGACATCCCCGGCAACTCCGCGCAGGCGTACTACCCCGGCGACAACTATCTCGATCTGGTCGGCAACGACCTCTACGACATCAAGGGCAAGGCGGAGTGGGATTCGAACGAAGCGTTGTACAAGGCGCACCCCGGCAAGCCCTACTCGTTCCCGGAGTGGGGGCTGTGGGGAGTCGACGACCCCGTGTTCATCAAGAAGATGGGCGACTTCGTCCGCACGCACAAGCGGACGGAGATGCTCGCGTACTTCGAGAGCGTGCCCGGCTCGATCTTCGATTTACAAACGAAACCGCTCAGCAAAGCGGCGTACCGCAGCTACATCACCTCTTTGGGGTAGTTAGAAAGCGCCCGTTGCGGGCATCCTGCCGTCAATGGCTCGGATTGGGGTCGTCATCGGGGTCCTCGTGGCCGCGCTCGTCTCGAGTGGAAGCGCACTCGGGGCGCAGCTCATCGACCGTAACGCCACCAGGGTCGTTCTCGAGGTGAGCACGAAGGGCGGCGGCGAGGCGATGCTCGTGTACCACGCGGGCGGCAAGCTCAAGCACGTGCTCGTCTGGGGTGCGATCAACGCGCAGCCGCCGACGACGTCGATGCCGCAGGTGAAGTTCAAGGTCGACTATGCCGGAGGTTGGGGCAAGTACCACACGCTCTACTGGAAGCACTTCGTGAACCAGTGCCAGAAGTACGACGGGCCGGCGCTCCCGAACATCGTCACCGAGTGCAAGGCGCCGGACGGGTCGTACTGGGCCGTGCAGCAGTGGCCGCAGGCAATGCCCGATCTCGGGTTTGCGCCGTGGACGCCGGCGCTGAGCGCGAAATGGATGGAGGTCTCGCACTGGACCGGCCCGGTGGCGTCGCTCACCGCCAACACCGACTGGGTGTACAGCGGACGCTTCCAGGAGCTCTTCGGGACGTACATGTACGCCGGCCGGCCCGTGTACGGGTTCGGCACGACGAGCGTCGGCGCGCCGACCGACAACTACGGCCGGCTCATCTACCTCGATACCTACAACGCCGCGGCGTACGGCGCCGGTTGGCGGCGAGAGAACTCATTCGTCCCGCACAACCCGACCGGCGTCTGGTGCTACGGCTTCTATACGTTCGACCCGACCAAGGGCGGCTACATCCATCCGCCCGGTCAGACCGGAGTGCGCGGGCCCGGCATCGGCGAGAGGTACCGCCTCATCGCGGCAGGTCCAGGGGTGACGCCGAACGTCGAGCTCGACGTCCCCGCGTTCCATGCGTTCGACGCGAAGAACCCGAGCGACGTCTCGTACCAGCAGGAACAGACCGCGCTGCTCCAGTCGCTCGGCGACAAGAGCTGCATGGCCGGGCACCACAGCTAACGCTTCGCCGCGGCCACTCTTTCCGACGCGAGCTGCTCCGCCGCCGCCTCCGGCGTGATCCCCTTCGCATCAGCGGTGCGATAGAGCCGGCGCAGCGTCTCGCCGATGCCGGCGAGGTTGCGCTCGAGCTCGTCCTCGTCCCAGCCGTGCTCCTCGAGCCCGAGGAGCTGCAAGACGCCGCCCGCGTTGATCACGAAGTCGGGGGCGTAGAGG
>DATGEH010000030.1:0-23167 GCA_035310325.1 Gaiellaceae bacterium | reverse complement strand
CGCGCCCAGATGCGGCCGATCCGGCGCGAGATGATGATGATCTTCCAGGACCCCTACGCGTCGCTGAACCCGCGCAAGCGCGTCGGGTTCATCGTCGGCGAGGCGCTCGAGGTGCACAAGTCGGGGACGCAGGTCGAGATCAAGCGCCGCGTCCAGGAGCTGCTCGAGGTCGTCGGCCTCAACCCGGAGCACTACAACCGCTTCCCGCACGAGTTCTCGGGCGGTCAGCGCCAGCGCATTGGTGTCGCGCGCGCGCTCGCGCTGAACCCGCAGCTGATCATCCTCGACGAGCCCGTGTCGGCACTCGACGTGTCGATCCGTGCTCAGGTCGTGAACCTGCTCGAGTCGCTGCAGCGCGACTTCGGCCTCACGTACATCTTCGTCGCGCACGACCTTTCCGTGGTCCGCCACGTCTCCGACCGCGTGGCGGTCATGTATCTCGGCAAGATCGTCGAGATCGGGGAGAAGAAGCAGATCTACGAACAGCCGTCGCACCCTTACACGCAGGCGCTCCTCTCGGCGGTCCCGATCGAGGAGCCGTCGCAGCGCGGCAAGCGCAAGCGCATCGTGCTCGAAGGCGATGTCCCGAGCCCGGCGAACCCGCCGTCCGGCTGCCGTTTCCGCACCCGCTGCTGGAAGGCGCAGCAGATCTGCGCCGAGGAAGAGCCGGCGCTCATCGATCGCGGCCAGGGTCACCCGAGCGCCTGCCACTTCGCCGAGATCGTCAAGCCGCTCGACCTCGTCGCTTCTTAGGCCGGCCAGTTAGCGAGGATAATCGGGGACAGTCCCCGGTTACGGGGTCTCGACGAAGATGCGCAGGTTCGGGCACGAAGTGCTCTCGTCGTTACCGAAGTGGGCTCGCATTCGAGTCGGGGTCACGAACGAGAATCCGGCATCGATTCCCGCGCAGCCGCGGTAACTGCCCCAAAGCCAATCTGCCGGTGTGTCGCAGAAGCCGGCTTCGACGGGGTTACGCGCCAGGTAGCGAAGCAAATAGAGCTCGTGACCGTCCGTCGTCACCTCGCCTGCGTAATAGCGCTCTCCGCCGAGATGCCCGGAGCGGCGATGACTCCAGTTGAACCATTGCGCGTACGCGCCGTTCAGCCGCTGCATTCCGCGCTGGAGAGCGTTCGCTTCCACTTCGACCAGTAAGTGGAAATGAGTCTTCATGAGGCAGAACGCGTGGCACTTCCAGCGCTGCTCGCGCACGATGCGCGCAAGCCGATTGCAGAACCACGTCCGATCGACATCGTCGAGAAACATGGCAACCGGCCCTGCGCTCCGAAGAGTGACGTGATAGAGGCCAGCTTGGACATCTCCGCGAGGTTGGCGGGGCACCGAACCAGCGTGCCGGAACAATCGATACGAGTCTGTAACGAGGGACTGTCCCCGCCTCCTAGACCTACCCCTAGAAACGCCGCTTGTCCTTCGCACGGGCGCGGCCGTCGCGCGTGCGCTGCTGCCACTTCCGCTTCTCCTCGCGCCGCAGGCGCGCGTCCGACCGCATTGCGATCGCGCGCAGCTCGCGTTGGAGCTTGATCCAGCTCGCGTGCCGCCCATCCGAGAGCTCGCCCGATTGCAGGGCGGCCTGCACCGCGCAGCCAGGCTCGGTCGTGTGCGAGCAGTCGTTGAAGCGACATGCGAGCGCGAGCTCCTCGATGTCGGAGAACGCCTCCTCGACCGCTCCGGCTCGGCCGTCCCAGAGCTGCAGCTCGCGCAGCCCGGGCGTGTCGATGACGACGCCGCCACCGGGAAGAAGGATCAGCTCACGGTGCGTCGTCGTGTGCCGCCCCTCGTCGTCGTCCGCGCGCGTCTCCTTCACCGCCATCAGCTCGCGCCCGGCGAAGCGGTTCACGAGCGTGGACTTGCCGACGCCGCTCGAGCCGAGCATGACCGCGGTCGTGCCCGGCTGCAATCGTGCGCGCAGTGCCTCACAGCCTTGGCCAGTGATCGCGCTCACGACGTGGACGGGAACGCCGACGGCCACGGCTTCGACTTCGGCGACGAGCGGCCACGGATCGTCGAGGCGGTCGGCTTTCGTCAGCACGATCTCCGGTGAGGCACCGCTCTCCCAGATGGTGACGAGATAGCGCTCGATCCGGCGCGGCTCGAGGTCCGGCCCGAGCGAGCTGACGACGAAGGCGACGTCGACGTTGGCTGCCAGCGTCTGCGCGTTGACCGCTCGTCCTGCCGCATTGCGCACGATTGCGCTCCGGCGCGGGAGGACCGAGCGGATCTGCGACCCGGTGAGGCCGACCCAGTCGCCGGTCGCGACGTCGACTCCGTCGTGCTGCAGGCGGCCGGGCAGGCTGGCGCGCACCGTCCCGTGCGCGGTACGGACGTCGAACGCGCCGCGATGGACGGCGACGACGCGGCCGGGTGTGAGCCCGGGCTCTAGGTTGTCGGCGAGGCCGGCGCTCCAGCCGAGCTCGCCCAGTGCGAATGCAGGCAAAGCAACTCTCCTTCGCAACTCGAGGACGCGCCGAAGCGCAATCCCCACGGAGAGCGTTCCGGCGCTAGGTCAGAAAGACCGAGGAGGTGGCGCAAGCAGTCATCGCGTTTCGAACCTCCTCTTCGCCGGGAACGGAAATCGCCGTCAAGCGTAGGCGAGCAGGCGGGCGCCGTCAAGCGACCGCAAACCTGACGTTCATCGTGTTCTTACTCAATACATAGAAGTGACCCGATACGGTGCCTCTTGTGATCGAGGCGACCGCCCTTACGAAGGACTACGGCAAGAAGCGCGCCGTCGACGGTCTGAGCTTCACCGTCCAGCCGGGCATCGTGACCGGCTTTCTCGGCCCGAACGGCTCGGGCAAGTCGACGACGATGCGGCTGATCCTCGGCCTCGACGCTCCCACGGCGGGAGACGTCACGGTCAACGGCAAGCACTACCGCGAGCATGCAGCGCCGCTGCACGAGGTCGGCGCTCTGCTCGAAGCCCGCTCGGTCCACACCGGTCGTACGGCGTACAACCATCTCCTCGCGCTTGCGCAGACGCACGGAATCGGGCGGAAGCGCGTCGCGGAGCTGATCGACCTCGTCGGGCTGCACGAGGTCGCACGGCAGCGAGCGGGCCAGTTCTCGCTCGGCATGGGGCAGCGCCTCGGCATCGCGACCGCGCTGCTCGGCGATCCGCACACCCTCCTGCTCGACGAGCCCGCGAACGGTCTCGACCCCGAAGGCATCCACTGGATGCGCACGCTTCTGAAAGGGCTCGCCGCGGAAGGACGCGCGGTGTTCGTCTCCTCGCACCTGATGAGCGAGATGGCGCTGACCGCGGAGCATCTGATCGTGATCGGGCGTGGCAGGCTCATCGCCGACACGAGCGTCGACGAATTCGTGCGCCGTGCATCGGGCGCAGGCGTCCGCGTGCGCTCGCCGCAGGCGGAGAAGCTGCGCGAGCTCGTGCTCGGGCCGAGCGTGACCGTGAAGGGCGAGGAGCCCGGCGTGCTCGAGATCGGCGGAGCGACGCCGGAGCAGATCGGCGAGCTCGCGGCGGCCAACGGCATCGTCTTGCACGAGCTCTCGCCGATGCAGGCATCGCTCGAGGAAGCCTTCATGGAGCTGACGCGCGACGACGTCGAGTTCAAGGCCGAGGTGGTGGCGGCATGAGCGCGGCCGCGCCTGCCATCCCACGGCTCGACTTCAAGGGTCGCGTCACGCAGGCCCGCGTGATCGTGTCCGAGTGGACGAAGCTCCACTCCCTGCGCTCGACGCGCTGGTCGCTGTTCGTCGCCGTCGTCCTGACGATCGGGCTGCCGGCGCTCTTCGCGGCGGTGACGTCGTCGCATTGGGGTCATATGAATCCGCACGAGCGCGCCGACCGTCATCCGCTCGACATCGCCCTCGCCGGCGTCAACCTCTCGCAGCTCGCTATCGGCGTCCTCGGCGTGCTCGTCATCACGGGCGAGTACGCGACCGGGATGATCCGCGCGAGCTTCACGGCGGTGCCGAAGCGCCTGCCGGTGCTGTGGGCGAAGATCGTCGTGTTCGCCGTCGTGTCGTTCGTCCTGATGCTGCCGTCGGTGCTGCTCGCGTTCTGGGTGAGCCAGTCGATCCTCCACAACATTCCGGAGCTGCAGACAGGACTGTCTGCGCCGGGCGTGACGCGTTCGGTGATCGGGGGCGCGGTCTATCTCACGCTGTTCGGCGTCTTCTGCATGGCGATGGGCGCGATCGTCCGCAACACGGCGGGCGGGATCGCATCGTTCGTGGCCCTCTTCTTCGTCATCCCGCCGCTCCTCAACGTGTTCCCGACGAGCTGGCAGAACGCGATCAACCCGTGGATCCCGGACAGTGCGTTCCGGTCGATCTTCCAGTTGACGCACGGGTCGCACAGCCTCTCGCCGGCAGGCGGCCTCGCGGTCTCCCTCGGCTACGTCGCGTTCGCCGTCGCAGTCGCGGCGGTGCTGCTCGTCCGCCGGGACACGTAGACGCTCAGCCGATCCAGCCGTCGAGCGTCGCCGCGCCGCCGAACTGCGAGCGGATGTGCGAGACGGCGAGCACGCGGTGGCCGCGCAGCGTCTGCAGGAAGACCCACTGGTCGGCGCTCGGCAGGCCGGTGAGCAGCCAGCGTCCGTTCGGCGACCAGGCGAGACCGGCGAGCCCGCCCGGCGCGATGAAGAGCGTGCGTAGCCGTGAGCCGTCGAACAGCAGGACGGCGCGCCCGCGCAGCAGCGCGAGCCTGCCGTCGGGCGCGAATGCCATCCCGCGCACGCCCTCGACGCGCAACGTGTGAGCGCGGCCGCTCTGTCCGTCGAAGACGACCACCTTCGACTGCGCCGCCAGCACGAGCTTCTTGCCGTCGGGTGACCACGCGAGCGCGCGCGGGCCGGCGTACCCGGCGGACACCCACCAGACGTTTCCGCGGTCGGGGTTGAGAACGGTGACGCGTCCGTGCGTCGTGACGTACGCGAGCACGTGTAGATCCGTCTTCGACGGGCGCCACGCCGGCGCGACGACGGCGGCCGCGGGAAGCCCTTCTGCGTCGACGTCGCCCGTGCCGTCGCCGGCGACGACGTGCAGCCGGCTCGTCGTCAAGTACGCGATACGCGTGTCCGCGTGCGTTCCCGCCCAGCGAGGGAAACGGATCTGCGGGCGCGCGAGAGTCCAGTGCACCTTGCCGGTCGGCTCCATGGTCGCGAGCTCGTTCGTGCGCGCTCCGACGACGAACAGTCCGTGCGGCGACCAGGACGCCTGCGCATAGTCGCCGAGCAGCCGTCGCGACCCGTCGCTCGCGACTACCCAAGCACCGCCGGGCCCGCTCACGAGGAGCCTGCCGGCTGACGGGAGGCGGAACAACGCAGGCGTCGCGTGCTCGATCCCGATCGACCGCCGCACCGCGTTCACGACCGCGCGCCCCGGCGGCGACAGCGCAGCGGCGAGAATCGCGACGCCGGCGGCGACGAGCGCGATGCCGAGACGCCGCCGGTGCACGACGACCGGCTCGCGCTCGGCGAACGCGGACCGCACGACCTCCCAGGTGCGCCCTTCCGCGTCCGCATCCACGGGAACCGAGGAGAGCAGGCGGCGAACGTCGCGCTCGCTCATTCGTCGTCCTCGCGCAACACCGTCTCGAGGCGGTCGAGCCCACGCCGGAGTCGCGAGTTGACCGTGCCGCGGGGCAGTGCTAGCAGCTCGGCGATCTCGCCCGGCGTGTACTCGAGGAGGTAGCGGAGCACGATCACGGCGCGGTGCTCCGGCCCGAGGTCGGCGAGGACGGCGGCGAGCCGCTCGGCGTTGTCCGGCCCGCCGCGCTCGCCGGCGGCCGGCTCCGGCGCGTCGTCGGCGGATAGCTCTCGCCGCAGGGCCCGGGCGCGCGCCCAGTCGATCGAACGGTTGACGACGATGCGGTGGAGCCACGGCCCGAACGGGCGCCTGCGGTCGAAGCGGTCGAGCGCGCGCACGGCGGCGAGGAACGACTCCTGCGCGATGTCCTCGGCTGCAGCCGCGTCACCCACGACGAGTAGCGCCGCTCGGTGCGCACGGGGCCAGTGGCTGCGGAAGAGGTGCTCGACCGCAGCGGCCGATCCCCGCTGGGCGTCGCGCACCCATGCCGACTCGCGCCGGTCGAGCTCGATCCGCCGGGCGGAGCGCACCATCTGCTGTGCGCTAAGGGCTGTGGCCATTGCAGGCAAAAGGTCGCACGTACACAGATACGTTCGCACGGGGGAACGAGGTCCCGCTCCGGATAGCTTTCGAGGATGCGCCGGGCGCTCTTCTTCCTGTTCGTGCCTGTTCTGGCGGCCGCGTGGATCCGACCGCCGGACGCGAAGACGAGCATGGACACGAATCCGGCGAACCTTGCGAGCGCCGTCGTCACGCACTCGTTCGGCCAGCTCCCCGCCTATATCGACGCCGCGCACTTCCGGCTCCTACCGATCGACCTCTTCCGCGGCGCCGAGCCCGGCGCGACCGTGCGCCGCACATATCGGCTTGCGACTCCGCGCACTTCGCTCGTCCTCGACACCGTCGTGACGAGCGGGCTGACCTCGGCGCAGGCACGCGAGGATGCGAAGCAGTACACGGTTGCCGTGTCGATCGACGGCCGGCGCGTCGCGCAGCCGGAGCGCTACTGGGTCTTCTATCGCAACAACGGCCCGCTCATCTGCCGCATCTACTTTCCGGGCGATCTCGGCTCGCTCAACATGGGCGCGCATTCGCTCGTCATCGAGCCGCTCGCCGCGGGCGCGCACCGCGTGCACGTCGTCGTGCGACAACGGCTAACGCAGGGAGTCGCGACGATCGTGACCGACTATGAGCTGCGCGTGCTCCCGCGCACGCCGAACGCGCGCGAGCGCGCGATCTCCCCGGAGGAGAGCGCAAACCCGGCGTCGCTCGGCAATAAGCCGCTCACCTTCAGAACCCCGAAGGGCTAAGCAGGCGGCCGCAGCACTGCGAACTCGTCGGTGACGGCGAGCTCGCGGCGCCGGAAGCGGAAGAGCGCTGCGGGCCGGCCGCCGCTGCGCCCCGGCAGGCGCGTGAAGCCGGTCGGCTCGAGCACGTTGCGACGGACGAGCACGCGCTGGAGGTTCGTCGCCGACACTTCGTGGCCGAGCGCCGCCGCATAGAGCGTGCGCAGCTCCGAGATCGAGAACGTCTCGGGCGCGAGCGCGAAGCCGACGTTCGTGTACGACAGCTTCGCGCGCAGCCGCTCGCGGCCGGAGAACACGATTGCGCCGTGGTCGAACGCGGTACGGGGAAGACGATCGACGGGATGCCACGCGGTGTCCTCCGGCAATCGAGGATCAGCATCTGTGGGGACGAGGCCGAGGTACGTCGTCGCAAGCTGCCACTCGTTCGGGACGCGATCCGGCTCGCTGCGCGTGTCGAGCTGTTCGAGGTGAGCGAGCTCGCGCACGTCCACCTTCGCCGCGAGATGGCGGCGGATCGAGTCCTCGAGCGTCTCGCCGGCAGCGAGGTAGCCGCCGGGCAGAGCCCAGGCGCCGGCGAACGGCTCGCGCCCCCGCTCCCACAGGAGCGCCTGCAGCCGGCCCTCCCGCACTTGGAGGACGACCGCCAGGGCGACGTGGGCGGGAGCTGCCCTGCTGCTAGACTCGGCAGGTAGTTTTCGATTCACAGTCGCAAACACTAGCGGAGGAGGGCTCGGTGAAGGCTTGGCGGATCGGAGCGGCAGTCGTACTAGCCGCTTGTGCAGCAGGTTTGGTGGCAACGGGCGGCGACGCGGGCCGGAGCAAGGGGCCGCTCGTCGTGCTCGTGACGGACGCCGGGCAGCTGAACGACCACGGCTTCAACCAGCTCGCGTACGCGGGGCTCCTCCACGCGCAGCGCTCTCTCGGCATCGACGGAAAGGTCTATCAGGCCACCTCGAGCCAGTCGTACATCCCGAACCTCGCCCGCGCGGCGCAGAACGGGGCCGCGCTCGTCATCTCCGTCGGCTTCGACCAGGCTGCCGCGATCGCCACGGCGGCGAAGTCCTTCCCGAAGACGCACTTCGCGATCATCGACGTCGACCAGAAGACGCTCACGGGCAAGCCGAAGAACGTCGAGGGCCTCGTCTTCCGCGAGCAACAGGTCGGCTACCTCGCCGGCTACCTCGCCGGCCTGCTCGAGAAGGCGCGCGGCACGCACGCGACGATCGGATCGGTCGGCGGAGAGAAGCAGCCGCCGGTCGACCGGTACATCGCCGGGTACCAGGCGGGCGCGCTCAAGGCGGACCCGTCCGTGAAGCTGCTCAACGCGTACTCACAGGACTGGGTCGACCAGGCGAAGTGCAAGATCGCGGCGCTCGACCAGATC
Organism: Gaiellaceae bacterium; assembly: GCA_035310325.1. Taxonomy (GTDB): domain Bacteria; phylum Actinomycetota; class Thermoleophilia; order Gaiellales; family Gaiellaceae; genus Palsa-739. The sequence continues at coordinate 14,908 of DATGEH010000030.1, read as the reverse complement.
GGCCAGGGCGCGAACATCGTCTTCCAGGTCGCGGGCGGCTGTGGGCTCGGCGTGCTCGACGCGGCGAAGGAGAAGCACGTCTGGGGCATCGGCGTCGACGCCGACCAGTCTTACCTTGGGCCGCAGGTGCTGACGAGCGCGATGAAGCGCGTCGACACGTCGGTCTTCGCGACGGTGAAGCAAGTGCTCGGCGGAACGTTCCACGGCGGGACGAACGCGGTGTTCGACCTCCGCAACAACGGCGTCGGCCTCGGGAAGATCAGCCCCCAGGTATCGAAGGCCGACGTTGCCAAGGTTCGGGCGATCGCACGCCAGATCGCTGACGGCAGGATCGGACGTATTCCGACGACCGTGAGATAATCCCGCGCGTGAGCGCGCCTGTCTCGGCGTACGACGTCGACCGGCTCCAGCGGGCAGCGCGGGACCACCTCTGGCTCCATTTCACGCGGATGGGCGGCGCGGAGACGCCCATCATCGTGCGCGGGGAGGGCTGCTATCTCGAGGACGCGGCGGGTAACCGCTACCTCGACGCGCTCGCGGGCCTCTTCGCCGTCCAGGTGGGCTACTCGTACGGCGAGGAGATGGGGCAGGCGGCGCTCGAGCAGATGCGCGAGCTGCCGTTCTACACGAACTGGTCGTACGCGCATCCGCGCGCGATCGAGCTCGCCGCCGAGGTGGCCGAGCTCGCCCCCGGCGATCTGAACCGCGTGTTCTTCGTCTCGGGCGGATCGGAGGCGGTCGAATCGGCGTGGAAGCTCGCGCGCCAGTTCCATCAGGCGCGGGGCGAGCGGCGCTGGAAGGCGGTCGCGCGACGGACCGCGTACCACGGAACGACGATGGGCGCGCTCTCGATCAACGGCATCCCCGAGCTGCGCGCGCCGTTCGAGCCGCTCGTGCCCGACGTCATCCACGTGCGCAACACGAACCGCTATCACCGGCCGCGCAACGAGAGCGAAGAGGAGTTCACGGCGTTCCTGCTCGACGATCTCGAGTCGGCCATCGTGCAGGCGGGGCCGGAGACGGTCGCTATGGTGATCATGGAGCCGGTACAGAATGCGGGCGGCGCTTTTACTCCGCCCGCCGGCTACTGGCGCGGCGTGCGCGACATCTGCACGAAGTACCAGATTCTCCTCTGCGCGGACGAGGTCATCACCGGCTTCGGCCGGCTCGGCTCGTGGTTCGGCTCCGAGCTGTACGACATCCGCCCCGACATCGTCACGTGTGCGAAGGGCTTGTCGTCCGCGTACGCATCGATCGGCGCGGTCATCGCCGCCGACCACATCGTCGAGCCCTTCCTCGACGAGCAGGCGATGTACGCCCACGGGATCACGTTCGGCGGCCATCCGGTGCAGTGCGCGATCGCGCTGAAGAATCTCGAGATCATGCGCCGCGAGCACGTCGTCGAGCACGTGCGCGACCATGCGGACGACTTTCGCGCGACACTCGCTCAGCTGCTCGACCTGCCGATCGTCGGTGATCTGCGCGGGACAGGTTTTTTCTACGCCCTCGAGCTCGTAAAGGACAAGGAGACGAGGGAGACATTCTCCGACGAGGAGTGCGAGACGCTGCTTCGCGGCTTTCTGTCGCCGAGGCTGTTCGAGAAGGGGCTCATCTGCCGCGCGGACGACCGCGGTGATCCCGTCGTCCAGATCTCGCCGCCGCTCATCGCGACGCAGCGGGAATTCGACGTCATCGCAGGGACCATTGGGGAGGTGCTGAGCGAAGCATGGCAACGATTGCGGTAGAGCAGACGACAACGCTCGCGGTGCAGGAGAAGGCGAAGCTGATCAAGTCCCTGCGCCGGTTCGACATGGTCTTCTTCACGGTCTGCGCGTTCGTCGGGCTCGACACGCTCGGCACGGTCGCGAACCATGGCCCGGAGGGCTTCCTCTGGCTCGTCGTGCTCGCGCTCCTCTTCGTCGTCCCATACATGCTCGTGATGTCCGAGGTCGGTAGCGCCTTCACGCAGGAAGGCGGCCCGTACGAGTGGACGAAGCTCGCCTTCGGCCGGTTCCACGGGGGCATCGCCGCGATCCTGTACTGGGTCACCAACCCGTTGTGGGTCGGCGGCTCGCTCGCGTTCATCGCCACCGACGCCTGGTCGACAGACGTCTTCAAGATCGGCAGCGGCAGTCCCGGCGACTACTTCTTCAAGATCGTCTTCATCTGGATCTCGATCGGCGTCGCGATCATCGCGCTGCGCTACGGCAAGTGGATCCCGAACTTCGGAGCGTTTCTCCGCCTGATCGTCCTCGGGTTCTTCTCGCTCACGGTGATCGTCTACGGGATCAAGCACGGCGTCGCCGGCTTCTCCGTCTCCGACATGAGCCCGACGCGTGCGGTCTTCTTCGGCCTCGTCCCGATCCTCTTGTTCAACTACGTTGGCTTCGAGCTGCAGAACGGCGCCGCAGAGGAGATGCAGGATCCCCAGCGAGACGTGCCGCTTTCGGTTCTGCGCAGCGGCATCACCGGCGTGCTCATGTACGTCGTCCCGATCCTCTGCATCATCCTCGTCCTGCCCGCGAAGCAGGTGACGAGCATCGGCGGCTTCATCGATGCCGTCAAGCTCGTCTTCACCGGGGTCTACGGCGGCGCGGCGCATGCGCTGCTCGTCGTGATGACGCTCTGCTTCGTCGGCGCGCTCGTCACCTCGGGGGCCGTCTGGATGATCGGCTCGGACCGCATCCAGGCGGTCGCCGCCTACGACGGCGCGTTCATCCCGTTCTTCGGCGTGTTCAACCGCAAGCTCAGCACGCCCGTGCGCGTCAACGTGCTCTCGGGGATCGTCTCGACAGCGTTTGCGGTGATCGCGCTCGCGGCGTTCAACGGCGGGGCGGACGCGAAGTTCAAGATCGTGCTCGACATCGCGATCTCGACGACGCTGCTCTCGTACCTCTGGATCTTCCCTGCGCCGCTCAAGCTGCGGTACTCGCATCCGGACGTGCACCGCCCCTACCGGCATCCGTTCGGCCTGCCGGGCATCTGGATCTCGACGGTCCTCATCACGGGCTGGATCGCGCTCGGGTCCTGGGTCGCCGTGTTCCCCGACACGCTCGAGAAGCTCTTCGGCGTCGGCTACAGCTTCAAGGGCACGTGGAGCGTCTCGCGCGCAACGTTCGAAGCGCTCACGCTCGGCACGCTCGGCGTGATCCTCGTCGTCGGCGTCGTCGGATACTTCGCGGGCGGCGGCGTGCGGGCTCAGTCTGCGACGGTGCCGATCGACTCTGCGTGACGCGGGTAACGCTGTGCGACGTCGGGCCGCGCGACGGGCTGCAGAACGAGCCCGAGACGCTCGCGCCCGCCGTGCGCGCGTACCTCGGGAACCGGCTGGCCGCCGCCGGGCTTCCGCGCGTGGAGGCGGTGAGCTTCGTGCGCGACGAGCGCGTTCCGCAGATGGCGGGCGCCGAGGAGGTGGTCGCCGCGCTCGAGCGGCGGCCGGGCACCGAGTACTGCGGCCTCGTGCTGAACGAGCGCGGCTGGGAGCGGTTCGCGGCGACCGGCCTCGACCGCGTCAACGTGACGTTCGCGGCGACGGAGACGTTCAACGAGCGGAACGGGAACGCGACGCTCGCCGAGGCGGTTGCGAGCGCCAAGGCGATCGTCGACGCCGCCGAGGTGCCGGCGACCGTCGTCGTGTCGTGCAGCTTCGGCTGTCCGTTCGAAGGCCGCGTCGACCCCGGCCGCGTGGTCGAGTTCGCGACGCGCTTCGCCGGCCGCGCCGAGGTCGTGCTCGCCGACACGAACGGCGTCGCAACGCCTTCGGCAGTGCGTGGGCTCGTCGAGCAGACGGGCGCCGCCGGATTCCACGGGCACAACACGCGGAACACCGGCTACGCGAACGCGCTCGCCGCGGTCGAGGCCGGGGCGAGCCTGCTCGATGCGTCGATCGGCGGGCTGGGCGGGTGCCCGTACGCGCCGAAGGCGACGGGGAACATCGCGACGGAGGATCTCGTCTACCTGCTCGAGGGCGAGGGGATCGAGACGGGCGTCGACCTCGACGCCCTCGTCCGCATCTCGCAGTGGCTCGAAGGTGTGCTCGGGCGGCAGCTCGAGGGCTACGTGTACCGCGCTTAGACGAGCGGGACCATGATCGTCCGCTCGAACTCGATGACGACCTCGTCTCGCTGGTTCAGGCCGCGTGTACGGACGGTGACGATGCCCCTCCCCGGGCGCGACTTCGACTCGCGCTTCTCGAGCACCTCCGTCTCGGCGCGGATCGTGTCGCCCGCGAAGACCGGCGCCGGCAGCCGCACGTCGCGCCAGCCGAGATTCACCGCCCTCTCGGATACGTCCGTGACCGAGAGCCCGGTGACGAGCGCGAGCGTGAACGTCGAGTCGACGAGGGGCCGCTGCCACTCGGTCGTCGCCGCGTACTCGGCGTCGAAGTGGATCGGGTTCGTGTTCAGGGTCAGCAGCGTGAACCACACGTTGTCGGCCTCGAGTACCGTGCGCCCGAAGCGGCTGCGATAGACGTCGCCGATCCCGAGCTCGTCGTACGAGCGACTCATGCCGAAATGCAATTTACCGGTCAACTCTCGTGAACAGACTTGCGCAGGAGACGAGCCCGTACCTCCTCCAGCACGCGGGAAACCCGGTCGACTGGTACCCGTGGGGCGACGAGGCATTCGCCCGCGCGCGCGCCGAGGACAAGCCGGTCCTGCTCTCGATCGGCTACTCCGCGTGCCACTGGTGCCACGTCATGGAGCGCGAGTCGTTCGAGGACGAGACGACCGCCCGGGAGATGAACGAGCTGTTCGTGAGCATCAAGGTCGACCGCGAGGAGCGGCCCGACGTCGACGCGGTGTACATGGACGCCGTCGTGTCCCTCACGGGCCAAGGCGGCTGGCCGGTGACCGTCTTCCTCACTCCGGACGGCGAGCCGTTCTACGGCGGCACGTACTACCCGCCCGAGCCGCGTCACGGTCTGCCCGCGTTCCGGCAGCTGCTCGCTGCCGTTGCCGAGGCGTACCGCGAGCGGCGCGACGACGTGCGCGCGCAGGCCGCGTCCCTCGTCGAGACGCTGCGCGCGCAACCGTCGCCGTCGCGCGAGCCGCTCACGGATGAGCTCGTTCACTCCGCGATCGACACGTTGCGCGGCCAGTTCGATGCCGAGTGGGGAGGGTTCGGGCGCGCGCCGAAGTTCCCGCCGGCGTCGGCGCTCGAGCTCCTGCTCCGTCGCGGTTCGCTCGAGATGGCGACGAAGACGCTCGACGCGATGGCGGCGGGCGGCATGTACGACCTCGTCGGCGGCGGCTTCCATCGTTACTCGGTAGACCGCGAGTGGCTCGTGCCGCACTTCGAGAAGATGCTGTACGACAACGCGCTCCTGATTCCGGTCTATCTGCACGCCTGGGGCGTCACCGGCAACGACCGTTACCGGCGCGTCGTCGAGCAGACGGTCGCGTACGCGCTGCGCGAGCTGCGCCTCGAGGGGGGCGGCTTCGCCTCGGCGCAGGACGCCGACACCGAAGGCGTCGAAGGGCTGACGTTCACGTGGACGGCGGAGGAGGGCGTCCGCCCCGAGCTGTTGCAGCCGTTCGAGCACGGGCGGTCGATCGTCCGCGGCGAGCTGGCGGACGACGAGCGCGCGCAGCTGCTCGCACTGCGCGCGCGGCGGCCGCAGCCGCTGCGCGACGACAAGGCGATCGCCTCGTGGAACGGGCTCATGCTCGCCGCGCTCGCCGAGGCGGGGCGGAGACTCGAACGCGACGACTGGCTCGCAGCCGCGGTGGAGCTCGCAGACTTCCTGCTCGGGCCGCTCTCCACCGGCGGGCGGCTCCATCGCACCTGGCGCGACGGCGTCGCGAAGGGAACCGGCTATCTCGAGGACTACGCGAACGTCGCGCACGGCCTCTACGAGCTGCACGTCGCCACCGGCGAGCTGCGCTGGCTCCTCGAGTCGCGGCGGCTCGCGCTGCTCGCGGTCGACCTCTTCGCAGACGACGAGCGCGGCGGGTTCTACGACACGCCCGCGGACGGGGAGGAGCTCGTCGCCAGGCGCAAGGACCTCGACGACAACCCGACGCCCTCGGGCAACTCGATGCTCGCCTACGTGCTGCTGCGGCTCGCCCGCATCTGGGGCGACGACGAGCTCGAGCGCAAAGGGGTCGGCGTGCTCCGGCTGGTACGCGACCTGCTGCCGCGCGCGCCGTCCGCGTTCGGCTGGACGCTGTGCGCGCTCGACCTCTATCTGTCGCCGCCGCGCGAGCTCGCGATCGTCGGCGCGCCCCACGACGACATCGCGCGCGCCGCTCTGGCGGAATTCGACCCGAACGCGGTCGTCGCCTTCGGGCCGGCCGAGGAGGTCCCGCTGCTCGCCGGCAAGACGCGGGTCGGCGGCAAGCCGACTCTGTACGTCTGCGAGCGCTTCGCGTGCCGGGCGCCGCTCACGGATCCGGATGCGATTGCCGATGCCTAGACGGTGCGGATCCTTGCGACCCTCGTCCTAGCCGGCGTCTTCGCCTCTGTCGCCCAGGGGACCGCGCGGCCGGTGAACGCGCAGGACCGCGCGCCGCTCGCCAGGGCTGCAACCGCCGAGGAGGGGATCGCCCAACGGGTCGCCGAGCGTCTCACTCACCGCGCGAACGTGTCCGTCCGGTGCGGCGACATCGGCGAACCGGGCTTCGTCCTCGGCGTGACGCCGATCTTCAACAACCGTGCGTTCGACTACTTCCTGATGCGTCCCCCAGAGTGCACGTATCTCGCGTGGTTCCGCGCAGCTCCTGCGCGCTGGGACCCGCGCTCGTGCGCGCCGTCCGACTGCCGCTACGTCGTCCCGATCGTGTGGGCGCTCCAGACCGTCGCGCACGAGTCCTATCACCTGCTCGGCTATACGAACGAGGCTCAGGTCGACTGCTACGGCCTGCAGTCGATCTGGTTCGTCGCGACGAGCCTCGGCGCTTCGGTCGCGGAGGGGCAGGCGTACGCGCAGCTCTTCGCGACGAGGATCTATCCGCTGCGCCGTGTCGAGACGCCGCTCTACTGGTCGCCCGAGTGCCGTGACGGGGGCAGGTACGACCTGCGGCCCGCGTCGCACTCCTGGCCCAGCTAGACGACGAACGTCTCGGGCCGCGGCATTCCGGCGGCGAACCGGTCGGCGGAGAACGGCGACAGGTCGAGCGTCGGAGCCCGGCCGGTGACGAGCTCCGCAATGTGCTCGCCGACCGCCGGCGCCTGCTGGAAGCCGTGGCCCGAAAAGCCCGTCGCGTAGTAGAAGCGCGCCGGATCCGCGGCCTCGCCGACGAGCGCGTTCCAGTCCGGACTGAGGTCGTACCAGCCCCACCACGAGCTCTGGACGGGGAGGTCGGCGAGAACCGGCAGACGCCGGGCCGCGGTGTCGGCGACCTCCTCGAGCGCGCGCGAGCGGCCGCCGAACGCGAGCCCAGGGCCTTCGCGGTGGAAGTAGAAGCCGGTCGAGAAGTCGATCGTCAGCGGCAGCGCTTCGGGGAGGCCGCCGTCCTGCGGCGTGAACCACATCGAGCGCGCCTCGCCCTCGACGGGGATCTCGACGCCGGCGAGCGCGCCGACGTCCTTCGACCACATTCCCGCGCAGCACACGACGGTGTCGGTCGCGATCCGGCCCCGCGGCGTGTCGACGCCGGCGATCCGGCCGTTCCGCACGTCGATGCCCGTCGCCGGGCACCCTTGCAGCACCGTCGCGCCCGATGCGGACGCGTAGTGCTGCACAACCGCCTCCGGCGTTGCGTAGCCGTCCCGCGGGCAGTACGTCGCGGCGAGCAGGCCCTCGACCGAGAGCTGCGGGACGATCGCGAAAGCCTCCGCCGGCGTCAGCTCGCGCGACGGGACGCCGAGCGACTGCTGGAGGGCCAGCGCCTCTCGGAACGTCGCGACGTCCTCGTCACGGTCGAGGAGGAAGAGGTAGCCGTGCTGCCGGAACGAGATCGACTCCGGCATCGCCTCGAACTCGTCGAGCGAGCGAAGGGCGATGCGGATGTTCAGCTCGTCCGCGAACTGCGTGCGGATCCCGCCGGCGGCCTTGCTCGTCGAGCCCGACGCGAGGGCGTCGCGCTCGACGAGCACGACGTCGTCGACGCCGAGCCTACGCAGATGGAACGCGGTGGCGGCGCCGAGGGCGCCGCCACCGATTACGACAACGTCGGCCGTATTACCGGACGCCGCTGTAGAGCTTGCCGAACGGCACCCAGTCGCCTGAGCCGCCGCCTGCCCACTTGATCAGGATCTCCTGCTCGATCGGGAAGTTGTCCGTCGCCGATGTCTGCAGCTTGATCCCCGGATACACGAACGGGTTCTTGCTCGTGTTGAGGCTCTTGTACGCCTTCACGAGGCTCGCCCGCGTCGGGTTCTTGCCCGCATGCTGCAACGCGTACACGAACGTCCAGCCCTGTGCGAGGCCGTACATGACGTTCCCGTCGCCCTTCTGGAAGCTCGACACGAGGGACGGTGCGTACTTGGCGAGGATGTCGTTGCCCAGCGCGACGCCCGGCGATTTGGCGAGCGCCGGAAGCGTCGAGCTGTTGAGGTAGCTCGTCGAGATGACGCCGTCGACGGCAGCGCCGTTGGCTGCCGCGGCGAGCAGGAACAGCCGGTTCGCCGAGACGTTGTTGATGAACGTCGCGGGGCTCCAGCCGACCTTGGTCGCGGTCACGAGCGCCGTGATCGTCGGCGACGGCGTCGCGAAGACGACGAAGGTGTCGGCGCCGGCGGACTTGAGCGCGAGGATCTGCTGCGTGAGGCTCGTCTGCGTGACGTCGTACGACTGTGCGCTGACGATCATCGACTTCGACTTTGCGCCCAGCCCGACCCGCAGACCGGCGTAGTAGTTCTTGCCGTACGCATCGTTCTGGTAGAGGACGCCGATCTTCGCGGACGGCATGTTCGCGAGGATGTACTTCCCGTAGATCTTCGCCTCACCCGGATAGTCCGGCTGGAACGCGACCGTCCACGGATACTTCTTGTAGGAGAAGCCCCAGTACGAGTCGCCGGTCGCGATGCCGACCTGCGGCACGTGCTTCACGTTCAAGTAGCTCCAGATCGCGAGGTTGTCGGCGGTGCCGAGGCTGCCGAAGTCCGCGAAGACCTTGTCCTGCTCGACGAGCTGCTGCGTCAACGGCACCGTCTTCGACGGGTCGTACGCGTCGTCGAGGATCTCCATCGTGATCTTGCGCCCGTTGACGCCGCCGTGGTCGTTGACGTAGTCGAAGTACGCCTTCTCCGCAAACGGGATCGTCTTGTACAACGACGCGGGGCCTGTCAGCGGGAAGGTGCCGCCGATCAGGATCGACGTCGAGGTGATGCCCGGATCCTTGCGGGGCGCTCCCGAAGCCGCCGTGGCGAGAACGGCTCCTGCGAGCGCTGCCACGGCGAGGACCGTGACGACCCTCTTGACCTTCATACCCATCCGACCCTCCTGATTGAAATCGAGGAAAAAACCGAGGTAGTGCTGAGTATGACGGCCTCGGATCCCATTTGATAGGCCAAATTGAACCGTCGTTCAAACTCGCCGGAGGCGGGCCAGCCGGGCGAGGAGCCCGGCGACGCCGTTCGGGAGCAGGAGCATGACCGCGACCACGATCAGGCCGCGGACGACGTCCTCGCCGTGATTCGACCCGATGAGCGGGGCGCTCGAGGAGATGAACGGCAGGAGCCCGATGAACGCGGCCCCGGCGAGGACGCCCCAGAGCGAGCCGAGGCCGGCGACGGCCGCCCCCACGAGGATCTCGAGCGAGAGGATGACGCCGAACTCGTCCGGCTGGGCATAGCCGAAGGTGGCGAGCACGAAGATCGAGCCGGCGACCCCGGCGAAGGCCGCCGAGATGCCGAACGCGAGGACCTTGTAGATCGGGAGCGAGATGCCCGTCGAGACGGCGGCGACCTCGCTGTCCCGCACCGCCCGGAACGCGCGCCCGGTGCGGCCGCGCAGCACGAGCCACGCGAGGACGAAGAGGATCGCCGCGCACGACCACGAGACGCCGTAGAGCCAGTCGTGCGACACGCTCTTGCTCGTCTGCAACCCATTCCGCGCACCGAGGAACTTGGAGAACTTCAACGAGAGCTGCGGCACGGACACCGCGAGCGCGAAGGTCGCGAGCGCGAGGTACACGCCTGAGAAGCGGAGGGCGGGGATGCCGACGAGCACGCCGCAGACGAACGCGATCGCGAACGCCATCGGCAGCGTCAGGATGAGGTTCGTGTGGTGGTAGTGCGACATGACGGCGGTCGTGTAGCCGCCGATTGCCATGAATGCGCCGTGACCGATCGAGATCTGACCCGTGTACCCGGTGAGGATGTTGAGCCCGAGGATCGCGATGAAGAAGATTGCGACCTGGACGGCGAGCGCCTCGTGGTAGCCGCTCATCGTGAAGGGCAGCAGGGCGAGCACGAGCCCGGCGAGCGCCGCAACGGGGAGGCCGGCGGGGATGCGCGGGAGCCTCATACGCGCCGCACCTTGCGGTGCCCGAAGAGCCCGCTCGGCTTGAGCAACAGCACGCCGAGCAGAACCGCGAACGCGATCGGGAGCCTGAGCTCCGAGGTCGCGAATCCGATGTACTGGCCGATGAGGTTGAGGAACACGCCGAGCGCGAGACCGCCGATCACCGCGCCGGCCGGGCTCTCGAGGCCTCCGAGCACCGCGGCGGCGAACGCATAGAGCAGGACGGCCTGCATCATCGTCGGCTGCAGGAACGTCGTCGGCTCGGTCATCAGCCCGGCGATGGCGCCGAGCACGGCCGCGAGGCCCCAGCCGATGGCGAGCATCGCCTTGACGCGGACGCCGACGAGCGACGCGGCGGCGGGCCGTAGCGCCGCGGCGCGCATCGCGAGCCCGAGCTTCGTGTACTTGAAGAGGAGCCATAGCACGACGACGGAGCCGATCGCGACGACGAGCGTTCCGAGATCCTGGCGCGCGAACGTCACGGCGCCGACGTGGTAGACCCGGTTGCCGAACGGCGCCGGCATGAACTTGAGGTCCGCGCCGAACTTCCACGTGACGAGGCCGTCGATGAGCACGAACAGGCCGATCGTCACGATCACCACGGCGATCACCGAGTGCTGGATGGGGCGGATGACGGTGACCTGAATCGCGACGCCGAGCACGAATGCGATCGCGAGCGTGAGGAAGAACGCAGCCCAATAGCTCACGCCCCATTGCGTGAGTTGGTAGGCGATGTACGTCGTCGCCATCGCCAGCTCGCCCTGCGCGAAGTTGATCACCTCGGTCGCGCGGTAGATGAGGACGAGCGCGAGCGCGAGGCTTCCGTAGATCACGCCCTGTGCCAGGCCGGCGACGGTCTGCTGGGCGAAGATGCTGCTCGACAAGCAGCCGACGACGAGGAACACGCAGGCCGCTGCCAGCCCGGCGAGCACGGGCAGCGAGAGGTCTCCGGTGAAGCGCCGTACGCCCATCAGTACCCCAGGTAGCTCCTGCGCACGGACTCGTGCTGCTCGAGCTCGGCGCTCGGGCCCGAGAGCGCGACGCGGCCGACTTCGAGCACGTACGCGGTCTGCGCGAGCTGCAGCGCGATGTGCGCGTTCTGCTCGACGACGAGGACGGTGAGGCCCTCGACCTCGTTCAGCTCCTTGATGATGCGGAAGACTTCGGTGACGAGGAGCGGCGCGAGCCCGAGCGACGGCTCGTCGAGGAGGAGCAGACGTCCGCGCTGCATGAACGCGCGGGCGAGCGCGAGCATCTGCTGCTCGCCGCCGCTGAGCGTGCCGGCCTGCTGGTTGCGGCGCTCCGCGAGCCACGGGAAGTACGCGGCGACCCGGTCGAGGTCCGCCTTCGCCGAGCCGCGGCGGGTGTACGCGCCGAGACGGAGGTTCTCGAGCACGGTCAGCTCCGAGAAGGTCCCGCGGCCTTCCGGCACGTGTGCGATCCCGAGCCGTGCCATGCCGTCGGGGCCGATGCGTGCGAGTCGCTTGCCCGCGAAGCGGATCTCGCCGTCGCGGTCGACGGTGTGCGAGATCGCGCGCAGCGTCGTCGTCTTGCCTGCGCCGTTGGCGCCGAGCACGGCGACGATCTGGCCCTCGTCGACGGTCAGGGAGACGCCGTGCAGCGCCTTCACCGGGCCGTAGCTGGCGCTGACCTTCTCGAGCTCGAGCAGCGGCGCCATCAGTCCTCCTCGAGCTCGCCGCCGAGGTACGCCTCGATCACGGCCGGGTCGCGCTGGACGTCCTGCGGCGGGCCGGCTGCGATCGTGCGGCCGAAGTTGAGCACGTGTACATGGTCGGAGACTTTCATGACGAGGTTCATGTGGTGCTCGACGAGGAGGATGCTCACCTTCAACTCGTCGCGCATCCGGTTGATGAACGTAGCGAGGGTCTCGACCTCCTCGTGGTTCAGGCCGCCCGCGGGCTCGTCGAGCAGGAGCAGCCGCGGCTCCGACACGAGTGCGCGTGCGAGCTCGACGCGCTTGAGCGTCCCGAACGGCAGCCCGGTGGCAGGTCGTCGTGCGGTGTCGGCGATGCCGACGTACTCGAGAGCCTTCATCGCGCGCTCCCGCACGGCGCGCTCGGTGGTGAAGCGCGAGACGGTGTGCGCGCCGACGAGGACGTTCTCGAGCACCGTCATCGTCTGGAAGAGCTCGACGTTCTGAAACGTTCGTGCGATCCCGAGCTTCACGATCCGGCTCGGCGGTGTATGCGCGAGCGACTTGCCGTCGAACACGATGTCGCCGGCGTCGAGGCGGTAGAGCCGCGTGATCGCGTTGAATGCTGTCGTCTTGCCGGCGCCGTTCGGGCCGATGAGCCCGGTGATCGTCCCTTCTCCGACCTCGAGCGAGACGTCGTCGAGGGCGACGATGCCCCCGAAGTGGATGCGCGCGTCCTTCAGGTCGAGAAGCGCCATCGGAGCGGTGACTCTACGGAACCTGCGTACGCGCGTCGAGGTATTCGCCCCACAACTGCTCCATCGTCGTCAGCCGCGGGGCGCGAGCGTGCACCGGGTCGTACGCGGTGAAGTTCACGCCGCGGACGACGAATGCTCCGGCGGCGTCGACGTCGAGCACGTTGATGCAACCGGGTGTCTGCTCGAAGCCGCCGAGGAACGTGCGCTCGCCGGTGATCGCGCGGCTGAGGATCGCCCGGTTCACGCCGCCGTGGAGTACGAGCAGGACGACGTCCCAGCCGTCGTCCGCGAGCAGCGCGTCGACCTCGGGCAGGACGCGATCGAGCAACGAGGCGATCCTCTCGCCGCCGAGGAACCGGGCCTCGAGCGGAACGACTCCGCGGAATGCGGTCGTCATCATCGCCTGTACTTCTTCCGGAGCGAGCCCGCGGATGTCCCCGCTCTCGATCTCCCGCAACGCGGGGTGGATCTCGTGCTCGACACCCGCCGCGACGATCTCGGCGGTGGCGAGCGTGCGCGGCAGCCCGCTCGTGAGCACGCGGTCGAAATGCACGTCGTGGAGCGCGTCCGCGGCGCACTCGGCCTGGCGCCGTCCTTCCTCGGTGAGTTGCACCTCTTCCGGCGGAAGGCCCTCGAAATACCGGACCGCAGCGTGCCGCATCAGATAGATGCGGCGGCGTTCGTTCACGCGGTGAGGGAGCGGCCGCCCGCCTTCTGCATCCCGGCCGCCATTCCCGCCGGCGCGGCGCCTTGGGGGAAGCGCTCGAGCAGCGCGGCGAGCAGGTCGTCCGCGTTCCAGCCCTGCTCGGCCTGGAACAGCTCGCCGGCGTCCCACGGGTGCAGTGCGTTGACCGCGCCGCCCCAGACGTGGAAGCACTGGCCGGTGATGTCCTGCGCCTCGTCGGCGCAGAGCGCGAGGACGACCGGCGACATGTTCGCGGGGTCGAGCGGATCCCAGCCGCCGGAGGGCGCGCTCATGTCGAAGGTTTCCTCCGTCATCCGCGTGCGCGCGTTCGGCGCGAGGCAGTTGACGGTCACGCCGTAGCGCCCGAGCTCCTGCGCCGCGATGATCGTGAACGCGGCGATGCCGGCTTTCGCGGCCCCGTAGTTCGTCTGGCCGATGTTGCCGAACACACCCGACGGGCTCGACGTGTTGATGACGCGCGCGCGCACCTGCTCGCCCGCCTTCGACAGCTCGCGCCAGTGCGCGGCGGCATGCCGCGTCGTCGCGAAGTGACCCTTGAGATGCACCGCAATCACGGCGTCCCACTCGTCCTCGCTCATGTTCACGAGCATGCGGTCGCGCAGGATCCCGGCGTTGTTGACGAGGATGTCGAGCCGCCCGAAGGAGTCGAGTGCGTGCTGCACGAGGCGGGCGGCGCCGGCGAAGTCGGCGACGTTCTCGCCGTCGGCGACAGCCGCGCCTCCGGCCGCCTCGATCTCGGCGACGACCTGCTGGGCCGGTGTGAGGTCTGCTCCCTCGCCGGCCAGCGAGCCGCCGAGGTCGTTGACGACCACCTGCGCGCCCGCCTCGGCCAGTGCGAGCGCGTGGCCGCGGCCGATGCCGCGCCCCGCGCCGGTGACGATCGCGACCTTGCCCGAGAGGTTCGGCACGAGAGAGAGCCTAGTGCTCTTCGAGATAGCGGGGCGAGGCGATCCGCAGCCGGCGCTCGACGTCGGCCTTCACGTGCCGGAGCGTCCCGGGCGGGACGTCGCCCGCGCGGATGCGGCGCACGAGCTCGCGCTGCTCCGCGTCGTCCTCCGGCGGGAGCGCTGCCAGCTCGCGGTAGACGATGCCGAGCGCGTTCATGGCGACGAGCGTCCGGAAGCGGAGCCGCTGGTCGGTCAGCGCCGGCAGGAGCTCGCCGGCGAGGAACTCCTCGATCGCCTCTGCCAGCTCTTGCGCGGTCGGCCTGTTCATGCCGCCGCCCGCTCGAGCAAGGTGCAGATCTCGTACTCGACCTCGATGCCGAGCCGGCCCAGGATGGCGAACTCGACGCTGCGCTCCTGGCCGCTCAGGTGGCGCTGCGCCTGCGTGAGGCAGCCGATCGCCCAGGCGACGTTGCCGGCGAGCTCCCAGTAGTC
>DATGEH010000029.1:0-2466 GCA_035310325.1 Gaiellaceae bacterium | reverse complement strand
GCGATCGTCGCCGTGCTCGGCTTCGGCGTGTTCTTCTTCCGCGCCTGGAAGCTCTACCGCTACCTCCGGCTCGGCTGGAACGAGGACCGGACGCAGCAGCTCGGCAAGCGGATCCGCGACGAGCTCGTCATCTACCTGCTGCAGCGCAAGCTCATCAAACGGCCGTATTGGATCCGCGGGATCGCGCACGCGTTCATCTTCTGGGGCTTCATCGTGATCACGCTCGGCACGACCGATCTGCTCGCGAGCGGCCTGTTCGGCCTGCGGATGCCCGGAGCCGAGAGCGCGTTCTTCGTCTGGGCGGTCGATGTCTTCGCGCTCCTCGTGCTGGCGTCGATCGCGCTCGCCCTCGTGCGGCGCATCTTCATCAAGCCGCCGCGGATGCACATCGCGCTCGACGGCTACGTGATCCTCGGCCTCATCGCGACGCTCATGGTCTCGCTGCTGCTCTTCGAGAACGCGGGCCTCGCCGCGGGGCTCCTCGCGGTCAACCAGGCCGCACCGCCGTTCGCGCGGCTGGTCCCGCTGGCCTGGGGCTCGTCCGCCGCCGGCGTCTTCGCGGCCGCATGGTGGGTGCACGTCGTCACCGTGCTCGGCTTCGCCGCGTACCTGCCGCAGTCGAAGCACCTGCACATCGTCACGACGCTGCCGAACGTGTTCTTCCGCTCGCAGCGGCCGCGGGGCGCGCTGCGGTTCGTCGAGAACATCGAGGAGCAGGAGACCTTCGGCGCGGCGACGCTCCGCGATCTCTCCTGGAAGCAGCACCTCGACGGCTACACCTGCACCGAGTGCGGGCGCTGCTCGGACAACTGCCCGGCGCTCGCGACCGGCAAGCCGCTCGACCCGCAGAAGATCGTGCTCGACCTGCGCGACCTGCTGTTGAAGGAGGGGGATCTCCTCCTCAAGGACGCGACGGCGACCGGGACGCCGCCGGCGCACCAGCTCGCGACGAAGCCCGACGAGCTGTGGTCGTGCACGACGTGCGCGGCGTGCGTCGAGCAGTGCCCGGTCACGATCGAGCACATCGACAAGATCGTCGACCTGCGCCGGTATCTGACGATGCAGGAGGCCGCCGCGCCACCCGAGGCGCAGCGCGCGATGACGAACATCGAGCGCGCGGGCAATCCGTGGGGCGAGGCCGCCGGCACGCGCGGCGACTGGGCGGAGGGCCTGGGCGTGCCGACGTTCGCCGAGCAGCCGGACGCCGAGTACCTCTACTTCGTCGGCTGCGCCGCGTCGTTCGACCGCCGCAACCAGCGGGTCGCGAAGGCGCTCGCGAAGATCCTCAACGCGGCCGGCCTGTCGTTCGCGATCCTCGGGGCCGAGGAGACGTGCAACGGCGACCCCGCGCGCCGGATGGGGAACGAGTACCTCTGGCAGCTCCAGGCGCGGCAGAACATCGAGACCTTCGAGCGCTACAAGGTCCGCAAGGTCATCGCGTCGTGCCCGCACTGCTTCAACACGATCGCGAACGAGTACCCCCAGCTCGGCGGCCGCTACGAGGTGGTCCACGCCCTGCAGCTCGTGCAGGACCTGATCGGCGAGAAGAAGATCGCGCTCGGCCCCAGCTCGACCGGCGCCGCCGAGACGGTCGCGTACCACGACCCCTGCTACCTCGGCCGGCACAACGGCATCTACGAGGATCCGCGGGCCGTGCTCGACGCGATCGACGGCGTGATCCGCATGGAGATCGAGCCGCACCACCGCGAGCGGGGATTCTGCTGCGGCGCGGGCGGCGGCCGGATGTGGATGGAAGAGAAGGTCGGCCAGCGCGTGAATCACCGCCGGGTCGACCAGATCCTCGCGGCGGGCGAGGCGCGGGGCGGGCAGCCGGCGAAGGTGGCCTCGGGCTGTCCGTTCTGTCTCATCATGCTCGACGAAGGCGTCGGCGCGAAGGGCATCCAGGAGGAGCTGAAGCCGGTCGACGTGCTCGAGCTCGTCGCGGCGCGCATCAGCGATACGAAGGAGAGCGTCACGACGTGAGACTCCTCATCTGCATCAAACAGGTCCCCGACTCGACGACGCGGGTGAAGGTGGCGCCCGACGGGAAGGCGATCGTGACCGACGGGGTGACCTGGTCGATCTCGCCGTACGACGAGTACGCCATCGAGCTCGCGCTCGAGCAGAAGGACACCGCCCCGGACACCGTCGTGAGCGTGATCAGCGTCGGCGGGCCGCGAACGAAGGACGCGCTGCGGCAAGCGCTCGCGATGGGCTGCGACGACGCGACGCTCATCACCGGCGAGGGCGTGGACGCGCTCGGCCCGCTGGGCATCGCCAACGCGTTGAAGCTCGCGGTGGACGACCTCACGCCCGACCTCGTGCTCTGCGGCAAGCAGGCATCCGACGACGACCAGGGGTTCGTCGGCCCAGCCCTCGCGGAGGCGCTCGGCTGGCCGCATGTTGCGCAAGTGACTCGAATTGACGTGCGCCCGGGCCCGGCTTCGCCGGCCCCGGGCGAGCCCC
>DATGEH010000028.1:0-12161 GCA_035310325.1 Gaiellaceae bacterium | reverse complement strand
CGTCGTACGTGTAGCCGTACGCCGACCACGGGGCGGCGACGGCCTTGACCATCGACACGGCGCCCTGGTTGTCGTCGGCGCCGACGGTGATCACGAAGGGGTCGTTGCCCGGGGCGTAGAGCACGCCGCTCGGCGCTCCGTTGACGCCGTAGTTGCCCGCGGCAGCGACGACGACGACGCCGGAGAACCAGAGCCGCTCTACGGCACGGTCGAGCGGATCCCAGAAGACGCTCGCCGGGGCGCTCGCGTGCAGCGAGAAGTTCGCGACGCGGATGTTGTACGCCGCCTTGTTCTGGATGATCCAGTCGGCCGCGGCGATGACGTCGCTCGTGCGCGCCATGCCGTTGTTGTCCATCACGTCGAGCGAGACGAGCGGGGCGCTCGGCGCCGCGCCCGTGTAGCCGGTCGCGCTCCCGGCGGCGATACCCGCGACGAACGTGCCGTGCCCGTATGCGTCGCCGTTTGGGATCGTGCCGGGGAGGGTGCTGAGCGTCACCTGCTTGATCACGCGCGAGCCGAAGTCGGGACGCGTCGTGTCGACGCCCGAGTCCACGACGGCGATCGCGGGGAGAGCAGGAAGCTTTCCGCTCGTAACGTCGGCCCAGCCCTTGGCGACGCCGCTTACGAACGGCCACTGCTGCGTGTTCGAGAAGCCGGCCGTGTGGATCGGGTCGTCCGTCGTGATCGCTGTGATCCCCGGGATCTTCGCGAGCTTCAGGAGGACTTTGCCCGTGACTTGCGCGGATGCGCCGTCGACAGTCGCGAGCTGCCGCTCGAGCCCGACTCCGTTACCGTTGTCGTTGCCGAGCGCCTGCCGCACGTCGGCGGTGACGTTCGCAGCGCCGTGGTTGACGCTGCCCTGGAGGATGATGTCGAACAGGCGCTGCGGATTCGCCTGCGCAGCGGCGAGCAGGTCGTCGGGCACGAACGCGCCCGGCTTCGGCGGCGGAGGCGGCGGGGTCGCATGCGACGGGCGCGCGGAGCCCGCCGCGAACGCGGCGGCCACGACGATCGCGAGCAACGCGAATCGTTTCGTCCGGCCCAGCCTGGGCTTTCCGACGATCGTGTGCAACTGCCTCCAGAGACCGCAGTGGACCCGACTTCGAACGTGACCGTACGCCGGTGGTGGAACCGTGCGAATCCCCCGTAAGCGGCACGCCCACAAAGATCCCCTTTTTGAGGGAGGGGAGCGACGCCGAAGACTTCCCCGCTTCTAGCTCATCGTCTGAATTCGACCGACCGTCCGTAGCGGTTGGACGCGCGCGGACAGAGGGCCTCGAGACGAAGCTCTGTGACCTGAACACCACGGGGTGCCGCGTCGGCCGGCTCACATCCGCCGCCGTGCCGACCGCGAACAGACAGCCTGACCGGGAGTAATTCGGGGTGTCGCCTTCGGGCCTGGTCACGCCGCCGTGCTGCTCGTCATGGCACGGGGGGCGAGAGCGGTCGCTCGACGAGTTCGCGGCGCTGTTCGAGAAGGCAGGGTTCCGGCTCGAGGCCGAGACTCCGACGGCGACCGGATTCAGCGTGATCGCCGCAACGGCGGTCGAGTGAGTGGGCCGGGCTGGGATCGAACCAGCGACCTTGGGATTAAAAGTCCCCTGCTCTACCGACTGAGCTACCGGCCCGCGGCCTTCGCGGCGAGTGTACGTTCCCACGCCGCGAGCAACTGCTCCACGTTGCGGCGCTGGTCGTCCGAGAACGGCATGCGGTTGACCAGCCGGCGCGCCTCGGTCGGATCGTCGTGCTCGACAGCGGCCTCGAGGTGCTCGCGGATCGGCGTCGGCTGCGCGAGCTGACGGCGCAGCCAGCGGAGAAGGCTCACCTGTGCGGCATCGACGGCCATATGGGCGGTGCAGGGCTCGAACCTGCGACATCCTGCGTGTAAGGCAGGCGCTCTCCCAGCTGAGCTAACCGCCCGGAATGTGTTACACGGTACAGATGCCGTATCCGAGCCAGGCGAAGCGCAAGACCGTGCTCGAGAAGCTGCGCGCGACGTGCCTCGCGCTGCCGGAAACGAGCGAGCGGTTGAGCCACGGCGCGCCGAGCTTCTTCGTTCGCGGGAAGAAGTGCTTCCTCATGCTGCTCGACGACCACCACGGCGACGGGCACTTCGCGATCTGGTGCGCCGCGCCGCCGGGCGACCAGCAACTGCTCGTCGGAGCCGATCCCGCGAAGTTCTTCGTGCCCCCGTACGTCGGCCATCGCGGCTGGCTCGGCGTCCGCCTGAACGAGGGCGTCGACTGGGACGAGCTCGCGGGGATCGTCGAGGACGCGTTCGCGACCGTCGCGCCGAGGAGCCTCCTCGTGGACTGAGCTCTTCGGAACCCGCTTCCTGTTGACAACGTGCTACATGCTCTGCATGCCGTGCGGCCGCTGGGGGAGCGTGATCTTTGGCTGGTCGACAGCCTTGCCGTGCCGGCAAACCTCCACGACCGCGACGGGTACTTCGTGCACATGAACCACGCGGCAGAGCTTGCCTCCGGACGCACGAGTGCAGAGGTGCGCGGGACGCACTTTCGCGATGCCCTGCCGCCCGAGGCGCGCGCGACCGTCGAGGCGGAGTACCGCCGCGCCTCCGAGCTCGGCGAGCCCACCGACTTCGAGACGCCGTTCGTCGATGCGGCCGGGCATCTTCGTGGCGCGCGCGCAACATCTGCCACTCCGCGACGGCGACGAGATCATCGGCGTCCTCATCCTTGCGTTCGCGGTGCGACGTGTGCCGCCGGCTCCGATTCCGCCGCCCGTGCTGACGCGGCGCCAGCGCGAGATTCTTGAGCTCATCGCCACCGGTATGTCCACCACGGAGATCGCGGACGAGCTCACGCTCTCGAAGGAGACGGTCCGCGACCACCTCCGCAGCCTCTTCAAGGAGCTGCACGCGCACACGCGCCCGCAGGCGATCGCGACTGCACGGCGTCTCGGCCTGCTCGCCGCGCCCGGGCTCTCGCCGCAGTCGTCCGGCTCCTGATGCTCCCAGCCAGTCACAATCCGAACCACGCTGTAGCCCTCACCGGAGGACAGTTCGGCCTGAGCGGCCGAGACTGGGCGCTCAGTACCGCGCGAACTGCTCCGTGTCTTCGTTGAAGCTCCGGACGATCTCCTCCGAAAGCGAGGGCTTCGTCCCAGCGACCGCGGCGAGGAAGTCCTCGGTCTTCGCGCGCGTGCCTTCGCCAGCGAAGTGCTCGCGCTCGAAGGTCGCGCTCGGGCGCGCGCGCTATGCGGGCGAGGAGCTGCTCGCCTTCACCGAGCTCTGCTGGCGCACCGGGCGGCCTGTGGTCCCACGCACGACGAGCTCGAGCGGCAGCAGCTCGGAGTGCGCGTCGAGCGGGCGGCCGGCGAGTGCGCGCAGGAGCAGCTCGCCGCCGCGACGGCCGCTCTCGAAGAGCGGCTGGCGCACCGTCGTCAGCCCGACGTAGCCCGCCACCTCGACGTCGTCGAAGCCGACGACCGAGAGCTCCTCGGGTACGCGGATCCCGAGCGACCGCGCGGCCTCGAGCACACCGAGCGCCTGCGTGTCCGAGGCGGCGAAGATCGCCGTCGGCGCGTCCGGCAATCGCAGCAGCTCGCTCGCGATGCTGCGCGCGACGTGCAGGCTGCGCGTCCCCTCGCGCACGTACTCGTGGCGCAACTCGATCCCGCCGCGCTCGAGCGCGCGCTCGTAGCCGCGCGTGCGGTCGCGGCTCCAGTCGAAGCGGAACTCCGGCGGCGTGTCGCCTATGAAGCCGATGCGCGTGTGGCCGAGCTCGATCAGGTGGCGCGTCGCCATCTCGCCGCCCGCGACGTCGTCGACGACGACGCTCGGGAGCGACGCGTGCTGCGCGTCGACGAGCACGCATGGGACGTTCGCCGCGCGCAGACGCTTGAGCTCCGGATCGGGGGGCAGCATCGACACGATCAGCAGGCCGTCCGCGCGGTCGCCGCGGTCGAGCAGCTCGAACGCGCGGCGCTGCCGGTCTTCCGACTCGACGTCGAAGACCATCAGGTCGTAGGGAGAGCTCGCGATCGCCCCGACGATGCCGCGGACGCGCTCGACGGCGGAGGGGTTCGTGAACCATGGCAGGACGACCGCGACGACCATCGTCCGCCGCAGCGAGAGGTTGCGGGCAACCGAGCTCGGCCGGTAGTTGAGCGCGCGGATCGCCTCGAGCACCTTCTCGCGCGTCGCCGGGCGGACGTTCGCGTGCCCGTTCAGGACACGAGAGACGGTCGCCTCGCCCACGCCGGCGAGGGTCGCCACGTCGGCGATCCGCGCCGCTCCGGCTGGAAGCGCTTCCATCGCATGCGAACCTTCGCGCGGAGCGGCGCCGGAGTCAAGGGACGGGATCTTGCTTTTAGGGTGAAGAGGGGGTAGGCTCGCGCTGCATCCGGACTGAAACCGGTTCCAACAAAGTGGTAGGAGGGTTACATGCGTACGAGCTTGGGAGTGCTCCTCGCTCTGGCCGTCGCCGCTGCCGCACTCGCCGCCGGCGCTTCAGCCGGCCATCGGGTAGCGAAGGTCACGACTGTCACGCTGACGGGGTGGGCCTCCTCGCCGGCGGAGACGGCGTCGCTCCAGGACACGATCGCCGCGTTCGAAAAGGCGTACCCGGCGATCAAGGTCAACTACTCGCCGATCAACGGCGACTACGCAACGTCCATGATCGCGAAGTTCGCGGCGCGCACGCCGCCGGACGTCTTCTACGTCGACTCGAGCGTCTTCCCGGACTGGGCGAAGCAGGGTGCGCTGCTCCCGCTCGACGGCTACGTCAAGAAGACGCACTTCAACACGACGGCGTTCTATCCGAAGCTCCTGAATGCCTTCCGCTACCAGGGCCACCTGTACGGCTTCCCCAAGGACTGGTCGTCCCTGGGGATCGAGGTGAACTCGGCGATGATGGCGAAGGCCGGCATCACGAGCGCCCCGAAGACCTGGGCGGACCTCAATGCGGACGCGACGAAGTTGAACAACACGAACGCGGTGCCGGGAGGGAAGCCTGTTTGTCTCTCGGCGGACTGGGCGCGTCTCGGCGCCTTCGTCTTCCAGAACGGCGGCTCGTTCCTGAACGCCACCAAGACGGCTGCGACCTGGAACACGCCGCAGGTCGCGGGCGCGGTCAACTACTACCTGAGCTACATCCAGCGCGGACTCGCGGCGACGCCCGCCCAGCTCGGCGTCGGCTGGTGCGGCGAGGCGCTCGGCAAGCAGAAGGCCGCCATCATCATGGAGGGCCCGTGGGTCCAGCCGTACATGTCGAGCACCTTCCCGGACGTCGGGTACAAGGTCTACCCGATGGTCTCGAAGGGGCCGACGAAGGGCTTCGGTAACTGGGCTTTCACCGTTTCGTACTCGATCGGGCGCGACTCGCCGCACAAGAACCAGGCGTGGACGCTCCTCAGCTACCTGACAGGGCCCAAGGGGATGAAGGTGTGGACGTCGAAGGGCGTCGCGATGTCGTCGCGCTCGGACGTGAAGCCGTTGCCGAGCCAGCAGCCGTTCGCGCTCGCTGCGCCGTACTCGCACCCGTGGCAGTTCGCGCCCGGCTTTCACACCGTCACCGACCAGGCTGGCAACGAGCTCCAGGCCGTCTTCGACGGCAAGGAGTCCGTCGCCACGATGCTCCAGAACATCCAGTCCCTGGCGACCACCGCGCTGCACGGCGGCTAGCCCCGGGACAATCGCCGGTCCCTCCGCGTTCTCACGGCGCGGAGGGGCCGGCCGAACCATGAGGAAGAGGGTGTGAGGACGATTGCGACGAGGCTGAGGCCAGGCAAGCGCGGCGCGGCGACCGTCGGCGGCGCACGGCTGCGCGAGGCCCTCGTCGGCTACGCCTTCGTGCTGCTGCCGATGGCGGTATTCGGCGTCTTCTTCCTCTATCCGATCGGCTACGCGATCTACATCAGCTTCTTCGACTGGGGCATCTACGGGAAGATCGCGAGCGTCGGGACGCACAACTACCACTACCTCTTCCACGACCACGTCTTCGGCCTCGCGCTCAAGAACACGCTGTTCTTCACGTTTACGGTCGTGCCGATCCAGATGGCGCTCGGCCTCGCGATGGCGATCGTGGTCAACCAGAAGATCCGTGGCCGCGCGTTCTTTCGGTCTGCGTTCTACTTCCCGTCGCTCACGTCGTCGGCCGCCATCACCGCGATCGCGATCTTCATCCTCAACGCCGACGGACTGTTGAACAAGATCGTCGGCGGCCACACCCCCTGGTTCGAGAACGAGAGCACCGCGCTCTGGTCGATCGTCGGCCTCATCAGCTGGACGACATCGGGCACGATGATGCTCTTCTACCTCGCGGCGCTCCAGTCGATCCCGACGGACGTCTACGAAGCGGCCGCGATCGACAACACCGGCACCTGGCGCACGTTCTGGAAGATCACCTTCCCGCTGCTGAAGCCGGCACACTTCTTCGTTGCCGTCGTCTCGGTCATCGGCGCGATGAAGGTCTTCGACCAGGCGTTCATCGTCTCGCACGGGACGGGCGGTCCGAACAACTCGACGATGACGATGGTGCTCTACCTCTACCGCACGGCGATCTACGACGTGCATTTCGGACGCGCGGCCGCGATGGGGGTGCTGCTGCTCGTGATCATCATGGCGTTCACGCTGATCCAGCGCATCGCATTTGGGCGGCCGGAGGTGCAGTGATGCTCGAGACCTCCGCCGTGGCCGCCGAGGCGCTCATCCCGCCCCGCGCGACCTCGGAGCGCGTGCGGACGCTGCTGACGTATACGGCGTTGCTCGCCATCTCCGCGCTCTTCTTCGTGCCGTTCCTGTGGGCGGTCTCGACCTCATTCAAGACGCTGCCGCAGACGGCCTACTTCCACCTGCTGCCGCACCCGTGGACGATGGCTCCATACCGGGAGGCGCTGAGCAAGTTCAACTTCGCGCTGTACATGCGCAACAGCGCGTTCCTCGCGGCGGTGATCACGGCCTCGAACGTATTCCTCGCCGGGCTCGGCGGCTACGCGTTCGCGCGGCTGCGCTTCCCTGGACGCGAGGTGCTGTTCCTGCTCGTGCTCAGCACGTTGATGATGCCGGACCAGCTCCGAATGGTGCCGGTGTTCGTGATGCTGACGAACTGGCACCTGGTCAACAGCTTCGCAAGCTACATCCTGATCAGCCTGGTCACGGCCGGGAACCTCTTCTTCATGCGCCAGTACTTCCTCACGATCCCGAAGGACTTCGAGGAGGCGGCGAAGCTCGACGGCGCCGGGTACTTCAAGACCTTCTGGCGCGTGATGCTGCCGCTCGCCGGGCCGGCGATCGCGGCCGTGACGATCCTCCAGTTTCAGGGCGTCTGGAACGACTTCTTCTGGCCGAACCTGCTGCTGCAGGACACGGCTCACTACGTGCTCACGACCGGTCTCGCGCAGTTCGTCTTCCAGTATCAGACGCAGTGGAACGATCTGATGGCCGCGAGCCTGATCGCGATCGCGCCGATCGTTCTCCTGTTCATCTTCTTCCAGCGCTACTTCATCTCCGGCGTCGTCTCGGCTGGGGTGAAGGGATGAGGCCGGGCGAGGCGATGAGGCTCGCGCTGCGCGACCTCTACGCGAACTCGTGGCGGCTCGTGCCCGTGAACGCCGCGCTCGGCGCGGTGCTGCTCGCGGTGGGCGTCGCCGCCGTCTCGGTGCGCGGCGCGCTCGTGCTCGTCATCCTCGCCGGGCCGATCGCGGCCGCACTCGTGCACTCCGCCGTGACGCTCGTGCGCACGGGCAACCTCGCGCTCGTCGACGCGCTCGAAGGCCTGCGCCTGCACTGGCGGCGCGGGCTCGCGTTGGGCGCCGCGGGCGCCGCGCTCGGCGTCCTCGGCGTCCTCGCCGTCCGCTTCTACAGGGGCTCGCCCTATGCGTGGCCGCTCGTGTTCCTCACCGTGTACCTCCTGGTCCTGCTCGGGATCTACCAGGTCCTCGTGTGGACGCTGGCGATCGCAGAGCCGGACCGACCGCTGCGGGCCGTCGCTGGGGAGGCGGCCGCGCTCGGAGCCGCGAGGCCGGGTTCGACCCTCCTGCTCGGCCTCGCGCTCCTGCTCGTCAACCTCGCCGGCGTCGCGGCCGCCCTGATGCCGTTCCTCACCCTTACCGTCGCGTATTCGTTCATCGCGGTCGCCCACTTTGCGCTGCCGCGACCGATGCCGGAGGAGCACGCCTGATGGCCCCCATCACGTTCGAGCACGTCACCAAGCGCTTCGACGAGATCACCGCCGTCGACGACCTCTCGATCGAGGCCGCCGACGGAGAATTCCTCGTCCTGGTCGGTCCTTCGGGCTGCGGCAAGACGACCGCGCTGCGCATGCTCGCGGGGCTGGAGGAGATCACCGGCGGCCGCATCCTGATCGGCGATCGCGTCGTCAACAACGTCGCGCCCGGCGCGCGGAACGTCGCCATGGTCTTCCAGTCGTATGCGCTCTACCCGCACATGACCGTCTACGACAACCTCGCCTTCAGCCTGAAGAACTTCAGGGTGCCGAAGCAGGAGATCGACCGGCGCGTGCGCGAGGCGGGGGAGATCCTCGAGCTCGGCAGCATGCTGAAGCGCAAGCCGAAGCAGCTCTCGGGCGGGCAGCGCCAGCGCGTCGCGCTCGGCCGTGCGATCGTGCGCGAGCCGTTGGCGTTCCTGATGGACGAGCCGCTCTCGAACCTCGACGCGGCGCTGCGCGTGCAGACGCGCGCCGAGATCCTGAAGCTGCAGAAGCGGCTCGGCACGACGACGATCTACGTCACGCACGACCAGGTCGAGGCGATGACGATGGGAGACCGGATCGCGGTGATGAGCACGGGCGTGCTGCAGCAGATCGGCACGCCCGAGGAGCTGTACACGCGACCGGCGAACACCTTCGTCGCCAAGTTCATCGGCTCGCCGTCGATGAACGTGCTCCCGTCGTCGGTGCTCGGGGTCGGTGGCGTCGGCCAGCTCGCCGGCTTCCGTCCGGAGCACGTGCAGGTCGGCAGCGGCCACAACGGCGCCGTGAGCTACGACGCGAACGTCGAGGTCGTCGAGTATCTCGGCGACCAGCAGCTCGCGCACCTCACGCTCAAGGACCGGGAGGTCATCGCGATGCTGCCGGTCGAGCCGCGCCTCCAGATGGGCAGGCAGGAAACATTCTCGGTGCCGCTACAGAAGGTTCTCCTCTTCGACGAGGAGAGCACGCGGGCCGTGGGAACCGCCGCGTAGACGTTGTCGCTCACGGTTCTCGACGGCTCGACCTTCTGCGTCTGCGACGAGCGCGGCGACGTGGACGGGGTCGCGACCGCCTCCGGCTTCTTCGCCGCCGACACGCGCTTCCTCTCCCGCTCGGTGCTGACGCTCGGCGGGTTGCGTCTCGAGCCGCTCTCGCACTCGCAGCCGGCGCCGCATCTCGCGGACTTCGTGCTGCGCAACCCGCTCGTCGAGGGGCTTGCGCCCAACGAGCTCTCCGTCGAGCGCGAGCGCTTCGTCGGCGACTTCATGGAAGAGCGGATCACAGTCGAGAACCACAGCCGCCGCCCGGTAGACATCGAGCTGGCGCTCGAGCTCGAGGCCGACTTCGCGGACATCTTCGTCGTCAAGAGCCTCGAGCCCGGCTTCGGCCCTCCGAGCGATGCGAAGCTGCCGGCGCCGCGTCCGCTCGAACGCGACGATGACGGCGCGCTCGTCTTCGCGGACGGCTCCTTCGCGGCGCGCACTATCGTGCATCTCTCCGAGCCGTTCGCCCTCGAGGACGGCGCTGCGCGTTTCGCGCTCGAGCTCGCGCCCGGCGAGCGCTGGAGGCTCGTCGTCGGCGTACAGCCGCAGCTGAACGGCGCGGCGCCGCTGCCGGCGGCGTCATTCGCGCGGGAGCTCGACGACGAACGCCGACGGGCCGAGGAGTCGCTCGCCGCGTGGCACGCGTCGGCGCCGAGGCTTCGCGCGCGCTGGGACGACCTCGTGCACACGTGGAACCGCTCGGTCGCCGATCTCGCGGCGCTGCGGATGCGCGTGGACGATGCGGACTTCGGGCGCCTGCTCGCGGCCGGGACGCCGTGGTTCATGACCGTCTTCGGCCGCGACACGCTCATCTCGTCGCTGCAGACGCTCGTCTTCGGCTCCGAGCTTGCGGCGAGCACGCTGCGCGCGCTCGCCGCGACGCAGGCCGTCGCCGACGATCCCGAGCGCGACGCCGAGCCGGGCAAGATCATCCACGAGATGCGGCGCGGCAAGGCTGCGCTCGCGTGGACCGACCGTTACTACGGCACGGTCGACGCGACGCCACTCTTCCTCATGCTCCTGTCGGAGCTCTGGCGCTGGACCGATGACCGGGCGCTCGCGCTCGAGCTCGAGCAGCCCGCTCGTCGTGCGCTCGAGTGGATAGACGGGCCCGCGGACCGCGACGGCGACGGCTTCGTCGAGTACGAGCGGCGCGCACGGCACGGCATCCGCAATCAGACGTGGAAGGACTCGGAGGACTCGATGGCCTATCACGACGGGCGGCTCGCCGAAGGGCCGATCGCTCCCGCAGAGGTACAGGGCTACGTCTACGACGCGAAGCTGCGGCTCGCCGAGCTTGCGCGCGAGGTGTGGGGCGACCCGGCACTCGCCGAGCGGCTCGAGCGCGATGCGGGCGAGCTGCGGCAGCGCTTCAACGAGGCCTTCTGGGTCGCAGACCGCGGCTTCTATGCGCTCGGGCTCGACGCCGAGAAGCGGCAGATCGACTCGCTCACCTCGAACGTCGGGCACCTGCTCTGGAGCGGGATCGTTTTGCCTGAGCGCCGCGACGCCGTCGCCGACGCGTTGATGGGCGAGCGGCTCTGGTCCGGCTGGGGCGTGCGCACGATGGCGCAGGGCGAGGGCGCGTACAACCCGCTCGTCTACCACAACGGTACGGTCTGGCCGCACGACAACTCGCTGATCGCGTGGGGGCTCGCATGCAGCGGGCGCCACCACGACGCGGCGCGCATCCTGCACACGATGGTCGAGGCCGCGGCGTACTTCGACTACCGGCTCCCCGAGGTCTTCGCCGGGTTCCCCCGCCACCGCACGCGCTTCCCGGTCGTCTACCCGACGGCATCGTCGCCGCAGGCCTGGGCGGCCGGGACGCCGGTGCTGCTGCTGCAGGTGCTGCTCGGACTCGTGCCCGCCCGCCACGAGGGCGCGCTCCGCTCGGTCGCGAGCGACCTGCCGGACTGGGCGGAGGGCCTGGTGCTCGACGGCATCCACGCGTTCGGCCAGCGCTGGAGCGCGCACGTCGAGAGCGGCACGGTCACGGTCGAGCCGGCGGAGGGCTGAGCACTGGCGGGTCGGCTCGAGCCCGCGCGCGTCGAGCGCGGCGAGCCGATCGCGCGCCGCGCCTGCCGTTCATCCAGGAGCGCGTGCGTGTCGCCTCGATTCACGGGCGAGATCGGGCACCGCGTCCGGGTCCTCCGGCAGCACGTCCGGGCCGACGCGCATCGCGTCCACGAGGCCAATTCTCGGCAGGAGCGGCGCGCCGCAGCCGAGCAGGACCGCCTGGGTCCCACTGTGTTGCGGATCACGCGCGGTCCGTCGCGGCATCGCGGTAGTACATCGTGATCCCCGATCCCGTAGAAGGCGCTGATCCGAGGAACGAGGTCATGGTCGTCGACGTCACGGACAGAGCCGTGGTTCGACCACCGTAAAACCGCTTCTTCGTTCCGGCAGCGATTTGCAGCAACTTCGAGGGTCAGTGCCCCCAGCGGGATTCGAACCCGCGCTACGGCCTTGAAAGGGCCGCGACCTGGACCGCTAGTCGATGGGGGCGCGGCCAGCCAGGATATCGGCGGTCGGGCCGGTTACTTCTTCGCGAGCTTGACGACGGTGGTCGCCTGGCCGCCGCCCGGCAGCGTGATGTGCGCGGTGGCGCTGAACGCCTTCGCCGTGAACTTGCCGGTGAGCTTCCACAAGAGGCCCGGAGCGCATTGCGGGTTCTTCCCGGAGCCGGCGAGCGTGCCGAGCGGGTAGACGTCCGTCACGTTCATAGCGCCGAAGGCCGCGTTCGGGTTCGCGATCGAGAAGCCCTTCGCCGTCCAGTGATTCGCACCCGCTCCGGCGGGCAGCGTAAACGTCTGCGGGCCGGGCGACAGCGTGCCCTGCGTCTTGAACGTGAGGTTGTTCCACGTTCCGACCCAGTGCCGGCAAGGGCGGCCGGCGTGAACTTCGCCGGCGCGGCCGTGGCCGACGGCGCCGCTACGGCGAG
>DATGEH010000027.1:0-17060 GCA_035310325.1 Gaiellaceae bacterium | reverse complement strand
CGGCCTGCTCGCCGGCATCGTCGGCGCCGGCGTGCGCGCCCTCAACGGCGGTACATCGCTCGCCGCGGCGATCGGGCCGAGCATAGGACCGTGCTGCTACGAGGTGGGGGACGAGGTCGCGCAGCCGTTCCGCGAGGCCTTCGGCACCGACGTCGTGCGCGACGGCAAGCTGGATCTGTGGACGGCTGCGGAACGCGCGCTCCGCGCCGCGGGCTGCGAGCACGTCGAGCGATTCGACGTGTGCACGGCATGCGACCCGCGCTTTTTCTCCCACCGCCGGGACCATGGCCAGACCGGGCGGCAGGGAGTGATCGCGTACGTCACCTGAGGAGATCGCCGAGCGGTACGCACGCGTCCGCGACGAGCTCGGTTCCTCGGTAACGGTCGTCGTCGCGACGAAGTACGTCTCGGTCGACGAGCTGCAGATGCTCGTCGCTGCGGGTATCGACGTCGTGGGCGAGAACCGGGCGCAGGACCTCGAGGCGAAGCACGCCCGCTACGGCGACGCATTCCGCTGGCACTTCATCGGTCACCTCCAGAGTCGGAAGGCGAAGACGGTCAACGCGATCTGCGAGCTCTGCCACTCCCTCGACTCGGAGTCGGCGGCGGCGCGGCTGACCATCCCGGCGTTCATCGAGGTGAACCTGGCGGGCGAGGCGAGCAAGTCGGGAGTCGCCCCCGAGCAGATCGGCGAGCTGCTCGAACGCAACGCGAACGTGCGCGGCCTCATGACGATGCCGCCGGAGACGGCCGACCCGGAGTCGTCGCGTCCCTACTTCCGCCGGCTGCGCGAGCTCGCCGAGGCGCACGGACTGCCTGATCTCTCCATGGGAACGAGCCAGGACTACCGGGTCGCCGCCGAGGAGGGGACAACGTATGTCCGCCTCGGCTCGACCATCTTCGGCCGCCGCCCTCAGTAACATTCCGCGCGATATGGCTTTCGCCGACGTCTGGAACCGGACCCTCGTCTACTTCGGGATCGCCGAGGAAGAGGAGTGGGAGGAGGACGGCTACCTCACCGACGAGGAGCTCGAGCGCGTCTATCCCGAGCAGCGGAACGTCCATCGCCTGCGGCGGCGGGGCCGGCGCGAGGAGCTCGACGACTGGACCGACCCCGAGCCGGAAACCGCGCGCACGAGCATCCTCCGGCCCGCGGCCGAACCGCGGCGCCTGCGCGGCGTCGAGAGCATCCCGGGCATGGCGCCGACGCGGGTCCATCTCATCCTCCCGCGCAGCTTCAACGACGCGCAGCAGATCGCCGACCGCTTCAAGGAAGGCATGCCGGTGATCCTCAATCTCCAGGGTTCCGACCAGGAGTTGGCGAAGAGGCTGATCGACTTCGGCAGCGGCCTCACGTACGCCCTCGACGGCGGCATGCAGCGCGTCGCCGACAAGGTCTTCCTCCTCACGCCTCGCAACGTCGAGGTCTCCGCCGAGGAACGCGCCCGGATGCTCGAGCGCGGCGGCTTCTTCAATCAAGCCTGACCGGCCGGGGTCAGACACCCAGACATGTCCGGGTGTCTGACCCCGCCTAAATAGGCGTAGGAAACGCCCCGCCGGAGGCGAATGGGCCTGGGATGGGCGTGACAGCCACTCTCAGCTTGCTTGCCGACGCCATTTCGCAGGCGCAGACGTTCGTGAACGTCTTCGTCGGCGTCTACGCGCTCGTGATCTTCGTCTACATCATCACGAGCTGGCTGCGGCTGCCGTACTCGCCCTCGCTGAACCGAATCCAGCGGTTCTTCTACGACGTCTCCGAGCCGTATCTGCGGCTGTTCCGGCGGATCCTGCCGAGTGCCGGGCCGATCGACTTCTCGCCGATGGTCGGCGTGATCGTCCTGATCGTCCTCGGCCAGGTCGTGAACGTGATCCTCGGGAAGTTCCACTAGGAAGGGGAAGAAGCACATGGCACTCACACCAGTCGAAATCAGACACCTGACACCCGGCACGGGGCTCTTCGGCTACAACCGCGGCGCAACCGACCGGCTGCTCACGGAGATCGCGGTGAGCTTCGAGGACGTGTGGCGCGAGCGGGCCGACCTCGCCGACAAGATCGAACAGCTCGAGGCCGACCTCATCCGCTACAAGGAGCTCGAGTCGCTGCTGCGCACGACGCTCGTGTCCGCCGAGCGGGCATCCGCCGACGTGAAGGAGCAGGCGCGGCGCGAGGCGGAGCTCATCGTGACCGAGGCGCATGCAGAAGCGCGGCAGATTCAGCGGCGCGCGGCCTCCGAGAACGAGCGGCTCATCGTCGAGACCCGGCTCCTGCGCGAACGCCTGCGGGCCGCACTCGGCGTCCTCGACGAGACCGAGGCGAAGGACGCGTGGGAAGAGACCGAGCAGCCGCGGCTCGCACAAGCGGAAACGAAGGCCGAAGCGGCGTAGAGCCGCGTACACTGGCCGCATGGCGGCTGCGTCCACACGGCTGCGGCTGCGGGTGAGCCCGGGCGCGCGCCGCGCCGGGATCGTCGGCCCGCACGGCGACGGCTGGAAGGTTCGCGTCACCGCGCCGCCGGAGGCGGGACGCGCCAACGAGGCGGTGCTCCGGCTCGTCGCCGAGACGCTCGCGCTGCCGAGAAGCGCGGTCACGCTCGTTTCGGGTCACAGCGGCCGGGAGAAAATCGTCGAACTGACCGGAGTGGAACCCGCGCACGTCGCGCGGCGCTTCGCGTCGGCCTCAACGTCATGAGCATCGACACCGAACCGTTCCGTACCGCACTGCTGGAAGAGCGCGAGCGCGTCGAGCAGGCGATCGCGAATCTGCGCGAGGACCATCCCGGCCGGATCGACGACGAGGTCGAGGAGATCGCGGCGATCGCGGACAACCATCCTGCGGACACAGCCACGGCGACCCTCGACCGTGAGATCGACTACACGCTCGAGGAGAACTCCGCGAGAGTCCTCTCCGAGATCGACGCCGCGCTGCGCCGCATCGACGACGGCACGTACGGCACGTGCGCGAGCTGCAGGCAGCAGATCGCGGTGGAGCGGCTCGAAGCGTTCCCGTGGGCGTCGCTCTGCATCGACTGCAAGCGGCAAGCGGAACGCACGTGACCGAGCCCGAACGGCGGCCCGATGTCCGGGTCGGCTCGACAACCGACGGCTTGACTCCGATCTCCTCCGCGCGGCGGTCGCTCGCCGCCTCGGGTGCTCAGTGGCTCGGTCTCGGCGCGATCGCGTTCGCCGCGCTCGCAGCGGACCAGTTGACGAAGCGGATTGTCACGAGCCATCTGCAGCTCGACCAGGGCGTGCACGTTGTCGGCCCATTCTGGATTCACCACGTCCAGAACTCGGGCATCGCGTTCGGCCTCTTCTCGGGTGCGACCTCGGTCGTCATCGTCGCCACCGGCATCGCGGTCGCGTGGATGCTCCTGTACTTCGCGCGCTCGGGCTCGCGACATCCCGTGCTTCCCGTCGCGCTCGGCCTCGTCATCGGCGGCAGCGCATCGAACCTGCTCGACCGCGTACGCCTCGGGTACGTCACCGACTTCCTCGACTTTCGGTACTGGCCTGCGTTCAACCTCGCCGACAGCTTCATCGTGCTCGGCGTGGGCATCCTGCTCACCGCCCTGCTCGCCGCCGAGCGCGAGCCTCGTCGCGGTCTTGCGCCCGTGACCGCGACTGCAGTTGGCGGCCCGGCCGGCTGCAAACCGTCGCATCCCGGCGTCCTCGGTCGCGGCGATAGCTACGGCTATCGCCGCTCCCTGCGTCCTTGGGCTGCTCGGTTTTCGCTCGGCCGGACCGGAACGAAGTCGCGGTCACGGCCGCGTGCGTGACGCGGCTGCGCGTTCCTGACGCTGCCGCGGGCGAGCGGCTCGACCGCTTCCTCGCCGGCGTACCCGAGATCGGCTCGCGTGCCGCCGCTGAACGGCTGTTGAACGAGGGCGGCGTGCTCGTCGACGGCACCGCGCGGCCGAAGAGCGTGAAGCTCGTCGGCGGCGAGGAGCTCGAGTTCGAGGCGCCGCCGGCGCCGACGAGCGACCTGACGCCCGAGGCGATGGATCTCCGGATCCCGTACGAGGACGAGCACCTGCTCGTCGTGGACAAGCCCGCGGGACTCGTCGTCCATCCGGCGCGCGGCCATGCGAGCGGGACGCTCGTGCACGGCCTGCTCGCCTACGACGTCGAAGGGGGAGACGAGCCGGACCGTCCCGGCATCGTCCACCGCCTCGACCGCGACACGTCGGGCCTGCTCGTCGTCGCCCGCTCGCCGGAGGCACACCGCCGCCTGCAAGATCTCGTTCGTTCGCGCGCGGTGACGCGTGAGTACGAAGCGCTCGTCGTCGGGCGTCCACGGTCGCGCAGGGGAACGATCGACGCGCCGATTGGGCGCGATCGCACCGACCCGCTGCGGCACTCGCTCGACACCGGCTCGCCGCGCGCTGCCACGACGCATTTCGAAGTGGAGGAGCTGCTCCCGCGACACGCTCTGCTGCGCGTCACGCTCGAGACAGGCAGGACGCATCAGATTCGCGTTCACCTCGCCGCGATCGACCTCCCGGTCGCCGGCGATCCGCTCTACGGGCGCGCCGGGGAGCTCGGCCTCACGCGGCAGTTCCTGCACGCCGCTCGCCTCGCCTTTCGGCATCCGTTCTCGGGCGAGCCGGTCGAGGTCGTGTCCCCACTGCCCGTGGAGCTCGAAAATGCCTTACAGAGGGCACGCTAGCCCCTTGCAAACCGCGGATACCGTGACGGAGTGCGGCACGTCCTCGTACTGCTGGCGCTGGGCGCCCTCGCGGCGGTCGCAGCGACCGATGCACGCGCGCAGGCAGTGCCGTGCTCGGCGAGCCCCTTCACCGTCGTCGCCCTGCAGGCCGACGGGCCGATGCCCGCGACCGCGACAGTCGAAGCCGGGAAGGAGCTCGACTTCCTCAACCAGACGGACGTCGCACTCACCGTGACGTCGAGCGGCCTCCCGCTCGGCGCGACGCTGCAGCCGGGCGAATGCATCGGCGTCCTCGCCGGGGTCGGCGAGTACCCGTACTCGGTCAGCGGCTACGCCGCCGGCGACGCGGCGGGCTGGGTACACGTGGCGCCCGCGCCGACGGTCACGATCTCGCAGCACGCGTCGATCGCCTACGGCCAGCGAACCCTGCTCTCGGGGACGGCGGTCGGCACGCCGGGCACGCCGGTGGTCGTCTGGGCGCGACCGCTCAGCGCGCAAGCCCGAACGCAGATCGGGACGGTCGTCCCGGTCGACGGAATCTGGTCCCTCAGCGTCGCGCCGAAGGTGGGGACGGAATACACGGCGGGCTTTGCCGACGCGCAGGACCAGCGGGTATTGCGCGTCCGCCCGAATCTCGTCGTGCGCAAGAAGGGTCACACGATCACGATCTCGGTCGCCGCCCGGCTCTTCCGCCCGACGCTCTGGCTCTTCCGCTACACCCCGGCTGCGGAGATGGTCTGGACCGGCGTCCGCTCGACCACGGCGACCTCGGCCGGCGGCGCCACCTTCAAGAACGTGCCGGCGGGCCGCTACTACGTCGCCGTCCTCGGCGGCAGCCTCTACCTGGACAACGCCAGCGAGCCGTTCCAGATCCGCCGCTAGACTTCCCGGACTCAGTCCCACGACCCGGCGGATCAGCCGTGGCGCGGGTGCCGGCCCGTGCGGCCGGTGCGCCCCGAGCCCCGCCGGAGCAGCGCCCAAATCAACCAGGAAGGAGCACCATGGCAGTCGTCTCCATGCGCGAGCTGCTGGAGGCCGGGGTCCATTTCGGCCACCAGACGCGACGCTGGAACCCGAAGATGCGCCGCTTCATCTTCACCGAGCGGTCCGGCATCTACATCATCGACTTGACGCAGACGTCCGAGCGCCTCGAGGAGGCCGCTCAGTTCGTCCGCAACCTCGCCGAGCGGAACGGCACCGTGCTCTTCGTCGGCACGAAGAAGCAGGCGCAGGACGCCGTCGAGAACGAAGCGAAGCGCGTCAACATGCCGTACGTCAACCACCGCTGGCTCGGCGGGCTGCTCACGAACTGGCGGACGATGTCCGACCGGATCGAGCGCCTGCACGAGATGCGGCGGCTGAAGGACGAAGGGCAGCTCGAGCTGCTCCCGGCGAAGGAGCGCATCGCGATGGCCGGCGAGCTCGAGAAGCTGGAAGCGAACCTCGGGGGCGTCGCCGACATGCGCCGCCAGCCCGACGCGGTGTTCATCATCGACCTCAAGAAAGAAGCGCTCGCGGTACGCGAGGCGCGCCGGCTCGGCCTGCCGGTGATCGCGCTCGTCGACACCAACTGCGATCCCGACGAGGCCGACTACGTCGTGCCGGGAAACGACGACGCGATCCGCGCGTGCAGCCTCGTCACGAAGGTCATCTCCGACGCGATCGCCGCCGGCCAGCAGAAGGTGACGGCCAAGGAGTTCAAGGCGCCGGGGACGAACGGCGACGGCGGCGAGCCCGCCGCCGAAGCCGAGCCTGCCGCCGAAGCCGAGCCCGCCGCCGAAGCCGAGCCCGCCGCCGAAGAGGCGGAGGTGGCCGAATGACGACTGCCGAGATCTCCGCTTCCCTCGTCAAGGAGCTGCGTGAGCAGACCGGCGCGGGGATGATGGACTGCAAGCGCGCCTTGCAAGAGACGAACGGCGACATGGAGGCCGCGATCGTCCTCCTGCGCGAGAAGGGAATGGCGGACGCGGCGAAGCGCGCGGACCGCGCGACGACCGAGGGACTTGTCGGGTACCGGCTCGCGGACGACGGCGCCAAGGGCACGATGGTCGCCGTCGGCTGCGAGACCGAGCCGGTCTCGAAGAGCGACGAGTTCCAGGCCTTCGCGAAGAAGGTCCTCGACGCGGTCGACGCGAAGGGCGTCGGCGCGGAGGGCGACCTCGAGGACGAGCGGGCGGAGCTCTCGGCCAAGCTCGGCGAGAACATCGCCCTCGCGGGCGCCGCGCGGTTCGAGGCGGTGAGCGGAGCTCTCGTCACTGCATACGCGCATCCGCCGGCGAACAAGCTCGGAGTGCTCGCGCAGGTGCGCGGCGGCGACGCCGAGTTCGCACGCAAGGTCGCGATGCACGTCGCCTCCGCAAATCCGCGCTGGATCTCACGCGAGGACGTGCCGCAAGAGCTCGTCACCGCAGAGCGTGAGATCTACGCGAACACCGACGAGGTACAGTCGAAGCCGGAGCAGGCGCGCGAGAAGATCGTCGAGGGGATGCTGAACAAGCGGTTCTTCGGCGCGAACGTGCTCACCGAGCAGGAATGGATCTGGGACAGCGGCAAGACCGTCGGCCAGGCGCTGCAGGAGGCCGGAGCCGAAGTGCTCGAATTCGAGCGCTTCGCGCTCGCCGGCTGAGGCGCCGATGACGGTCCGACCCGACGAGGCGGTCGCCGCCCGGCCGCACGGGAGCGGCGGCTTTCACCGTGTCCTCCTGAAGCTCTCCGGCGAGGCGCTGATGGGCTCGCGCGACTACGGCATCGACGTTCCCGTCGTAAAGAGCCTGGCCGCGGAGATCTCCGCCGTGCGCTCGTCGGGGGTCGACGTCGCCGTAGTCGTCGGAGCCGGGAACTTCTACCGCGGTCTCGCCGCCGCGGCAGAGGGGATGGAGCGGGCGACCGCAGACTACGCGGGCATGCTCGCCACGCTGCTCAACGCGCTTGCGCTGCAGGACGCGCTCGAGCGCGAAGGAGCGGACACGCGCGTGCAGTCGGCGCTCGCCGTTTCCGAAGTGGCCGAGCCGTACATCCGCCGGCGAGCCATCCGCCACCTCGAGAAGGGACGGATCGTCATCTTCGCGGCCGGCACGGGCAATCCGTTCTTCACCACGGACACAGCGGCCGCGCTCCGCGCGCTCGAGATCGGCGCCGACGCGATCCTCATGGCGAAGAACGGCGTGCGGGGCGTCTACGACGGCGACCCGCAGCTCGATCCTGCCGCGACATTCCTGCCGCGGCTCACGCATCTCGAGGCGATCGAACGCGGACTGAAAGTCATGGACACGACTGCGCTCTCGCTTTGCATGGACAACAAGTTGACGATCCACGTGTTCGAGCTCGCCGACGGCAACATCTCGCGCGTCGTCGCCGGCGAGGAGGTAGGCACGATCATCCAGACTTCGTAGGAGGCACCTGTGGCAACCGTCGACGACATGATCGCCAATGCGCAGACGCGCATGAACAAGTCTGTCGAGCATGCGCGTAACGAGTTCAACACCGTGCGGACGGGGCGCGCCTCGGCATCGCTCCTCGATCGCATCGACGTCGACTACTACGGAACGAAGACGCCGCTGAAGCAGCTCGCAACGATCGGCGTGCCCGAGCCGCGCATGTTGACGATCCAGCCGTTCGATCCCGGCTCGATCCGGACGATCGAGAAGGCGATTCAGGAGTCGGATCTCGGCCTGACGCCGTCGAACGACGGGAAGATGATTCGCCTGCCGATCCCGCAGCTGACGGAGGAACGGCGCAAGGACCTCGTGAAGGTCGTGCGCGGCCTCGCCGAGGAGCATCGCGTTGCGGTGCGGGAGATTCGCCGCGACGCGGTCAAGCACCTAAAGGAGCTCGTCGAGGGCGGCACCGTCGGCGCCGACGACGAGCGGCGCGCCGAGCAGCAGGTGCAAAAGCTCACCGACGACCACACGAAGCAGATCGACGAGCTGTTGAAGCACAAGGAAGCCGAGGTCATGGAGGTCTGATGGCGTCGGTCTCGAGCGACACCGAGCCGTCCGCCGAGCACGGCCTGCCTGAGGTCGCGCACGCGGTCGCGATCATCATGGACGGCAACGGGCGGTGGGCGAGCGGTCACGGCGTGAGCGTCGCCGAGGGGCATCGCGCGGGCTCGCGCGCACTGCGCCCCGTCGTCGAGACCGCAATCGACCTCGGCATCGAGTCGCTCGCCGTGTACGCCTTCTCGACGGAGAACTGGTCGCGCTCGCCGGACGAAGTCGAGGCATTGATGGAGATCTTCGGCGAGACGATCGACCGCGAGCTGCCCGACCTTGCGAAGCAAGGCGTGCGGACGCGCTTCGTCGGCCGTCGAGACCGGGCACCCGGCTGGCTGCAGGAGAAGATGGCCGGTCTCGAGCGCGCGACCGCAGGGGAGGCGCGCCTCAGCCTGTGGATCGCCTTCGACTACGGCGGCCGCGCGGAGATCGTCGAGGCTGCCCGGCGCATTGCCGCCGACGGCGGCGCAGTCGACGAGGAGACGTTCGGCGGGTACCTGTATGCCCCCGAGATGCCGGATCCCGACCTCGTGATCAGGACGTCCGGCGAGCTCCGCGTCTCGAACTTCCTGCTCTGGCAGTCGGCGTACGCCGAGTTCGTGTTCGTGGACACGCTCTGGCCCGACTTCGGGCCGGCGGAGTTGCGCAGCGCAATGGAGGATTACGCACAGCGGCGCCGCAGATTCGGCGGACGATGAGCACTCTCTTTTCGCGCGTGTTCGTGAGCGCGCTCGGTCTCCCACTCGTGCTGGGAATGGTCTGGCTCGGCGGCTGGTGGCTGTACACGCTCGTCGCGATCGCCGCGTTGGTCGCAGTGCACGAGTTCGTGACCATGGCGCGTCCGCTACGTCCGCTCGCGCCGGCGGCATACGGAGGGACGATCCTCGGGCTCTCGGGGGCGCAGAGCGGCGGCCTCGCATGGCTCGTCGGCGGCGTGCTCGCGACGTTCGTCTTCGCATTCGCACTGAACGCCGTTGCCCAGACGCGTCCTCCGGCGACGGTCGCGATCGGCGCAACGATCCTGTGCTCGACCTGGATCGGCTTCGGGCTCGGCCACCTGCTGCTCCTCAGACAGGAGCGCGTCCACGCGCAACTGCTCGTCTTCACGGTCTTGCTGACCGTGTGGGCAGCGGACACGTTCGCGTTCTTCGGCGGGCGCCTCCTCGGCCGGCACAAGCTCGCGCCGTCCGTTTCCCCCGGGAAGACGTGGGAAGGCCTCGTCATCGGGTCGGCGGCCGGGATCCTCGTCTCGTACATCGCGCTCTACGACACGCGCCACACGTATCTGTCGGGCTGGCAGGCGGTGGCGCTCGGCGGCGTCGTCGTCCTCTCCGCGGCGGCCGGCGATCTGTTCGAGTCCATGCTGAAGCGCGACATGGAGGTGAAGGACACGGGTCGCCTGCTCGGTGGCCACGGCGGGCTCCTCGACCGGGTGGACGCACTCCTGTTCGCCGGCATCGCGGCGTACTACCTCGTGCTGGGGTTCGGGTACTCGTGAGACGCGTCGCGTTGCTCGGAGCGACCGGCTCGATCGGGCGCCAGGCGCTCGAGATCGTCGCGGCTCATCCCGAGCTCGAGCTGTGCGCCGCCATGTCGGGCTCGACACCGCTCGACGACGTCGACGCGCCGCTCAAGCAGGTCGGCGGCGATCCGGTCGAGCTGCTCGAACGCTCTGGGCCGGACGTCGTCCTGAACGCGATCGTCGGCTTCGCCGGGATCCACGCGACGTTGTGGGCGCTCGAGCACGGCGTCGACCTCGCGCTCGCGAACAAGGAGAGCCTCGTCGCGGGCGGGGCGCTCGCGCTCGACGCGCAGCGCCGCGGCGGCGGCCGCATCCTGCCGGTCGACAGCGAGCATTCGGCGCTCTACCAGTGCCTGCGGAACACGTCCCCCGACCAGGTCGCGGGACTCGTCCTCACCGGCTCGGGCGGGCCGTTCCGCGGCCGCACGCGGGAAGAGCTCACCGACGTCACGCCCGAGCAGGCGCTCGCGCATCCCACGTGGCGGATGGGGCCGAAGATCACGGTCGACTCGGCGACGCTCGCAAACAAAGGGCTCGAGCTCATCGAGGCGCACTTCCTCTTCGCCGTGCCGTACGACCGGATCGAGGTCGTGCTGCAGTCGACGTCGATCGTCCACGCGCTCGTTCGCTTCCGCGACGGGGCCGCGCTCGCGCACCTCGGCTATCCCGACATGCGCGTGCCGATCTCGTATGCGCTCACGTACCCGGAGCGGGCCGGCACGCCTGTCGCTCCGCTCGATCTCACGAGCCTCACACTGGAGTTCGAGGCACCCGACCTCGAGACGTTCCCGCTGCTCGCGCTGGCGCGCGAGGCGGGGGAGAAGGGCGGAACCTATCCGTGCGTCTTCAACGCGGCAAACGAAGTTGCCGTCGCCGCGTTCCTCGCCGGG
Source organism: Gaiellaceae bacterium (assembly GCA_035310325.1). Taxonomy (GTDB): domain Bacteria; phylum Actinomycetota; class Thermoleophilia; order Gaiellales; family Gaiellaceae; genus Palsa-739. Next base: position 5,990 of record DATGEH010000027.1, on the reverse strand, counting down.
AGCTTGCCGTTTCTCGGAATCGCAGATGTCGTTCGCGACGCGCTCGAGCACGCCGACGGGGCGCCGGCCCGCGATCTCGACGATTTGCTCGAAGCCGATCGCGCCGCCCGGGCGGTTCGGATCGCATGATCTGGCTCGTCGTCATCGTCGGGCTGCTGCTGCTCATCTTCTTGCACGAGCTCGGCCACTTCACCGCTGCGCTGCTCGTCGGCATCCGGCCGCGGAGCTTCTACATCGGCTTCCCGCCGGCGGTGGCGAAGTTCAAGTACCGCGGGATCGAATACGGCATCGGCGCCATTCCGCTCGGCGGCTTCGTGCGCATCCCGGGCATGCACCGGCCGGCCGGCCGCGACCTGGAGGCGTTCATGGCGAGTGCCCTGCGCGAAGAGCCCTCGCTCGCGCCGCCGATGCAACGCCTTCGGCGCAGCCTCGAGGCGGGCGATCTCGACGGTGCACGCGCAGGCCTTCCCGAGCTCGAGCAGGCGGTCGACGCCGCGACGCTGACACCCGCCGCGCGGCGATCGGCGCGACGCGCGTTGCGCGACGTCGAGGAGGGGACGGCCTCAGACGCGTACTGGCGCCAGCCGACGTGGAAGCGCGTCACCGCGCTCGCTGCAGGGCCGGCGGCGAACGTGCTCGTCGCCTTCGTCGTCTTCTTCGCCGTCTACTTGACCGGGGCCCCGTCCGCCAACCCGAGCACGGAGGTCGGTGCGGTCGAGGCGAACACTCCTGCCGCGATCGCAGGCCTGCACGTCGGAGACAAGGTCGTCGCCGTCGACGGAAAGCCGGCGACGACATTCGACCGTGTGTCGGCGCTCATTCGCGGAAGTCACGGGAAGCCGATCACGCTCACCGTTCGCCGCAGCGGGCAAACGGTCACGCTTGGGCCGCGCGCGACGATCCGCTCGGGCGGACGCTGGATCTGGGGCTTCGTGCCGACCGCGAAGCTTGTTTCCTATCCCGCCGGTCACAGCGCGCGCCTCGCCATCGACGACTGCTGGTTGGTCGTCACCGGAACGGGCAAGGCGATCGGCGGGCTCTTCGCCGGCCACGAGAAGGGTCAACTCACGAGCACCGTCGGCATCGTGCGCGTCTCGGCCGCCGCGCTCAGGGTGGGGCTGAACTACTACCTCCAAATTCTGGCTTTCGTGAGCATGTCGCTCGCGCTCTTCAACTTGCTGCCATTCCTGCCGCTCGACGGCGGTCACATCACGTTCTCGATCATCGAAGGAATACGCCGCAGAGCGGTGCCGCGCGAGGTCTACGAGCGCGCGTCGCTGTTGGGCATGGCGCTCATCGCGCTCATCGCGATCATCGCGTTCTCCAACGACTTCTCCGGGGGTGGACCCCACTAGACGCTGGCTAGACTGGCTCTAGATGGCCAGTCAACGCCAGATCTCGGTCGGAGGCGTCGCGATCGGCGGCGGAGCGCCCGTCGTCGTCCAGTCGATGACGCTGACGAAGACGCACGACGTCGAGGCGACGACTGCGCAAATCGCCGCGCTCGCCTCCGCCGGGTGCGAGATCGTGCGCGTCGCCGTCCCGAAGACGGAGGATGCGGACGCGCTGCCGAAGCTCGTCCGGCTCTCGCCGATTCCGGTGATCGCGGACATCCACTTCAACGCGTCGCTCGCACTGAAGGCGATCGACGCGGGCGTCGCCGCAGTGCGGATCAACCCGGGCAACATCGGCGGCCCCGACAAGGTCGAGAGCGTCGTGCGCGCCGCGAAGAAGGCGGGAACGCCGATGCGCATCGGCGCGAATGCGGGCTCGCTGCCCGAGCATCTGCAGGAGCTCGCACGGCAGGACACCGCGGAGGCCCTCGTCGTGGAGGCGATCGAGCAGGTGGAGCTGCTGGAGAAGCTCGACTTCCACGATTTCAAGATCAGCGTCAAGGCGTCGCACGTGCCGACGATGATCCGCGCGTACCGCATGCTCTCGGAGAAGGTGCCGTATCCGCTGCACCTGGGCGTCACCGAAGCCGGCACGCCGTTCTCCGGCTCGATCAAGTCCGCGGTCGGCATGGGCGCGCTCTTGATGGACGGCATCGGCGACACGATTCGCGTTTCGCTCACGGCCGATCCCGTGAAGGAGGTCGAGACCGCGTACGAGATCCTCAAGGCGCTCGGCCTGCGCGAGCGCGGCCCGGTGATGATCGCGTGCCCGAGCTGCGGTCGCGACAACGTCGGGGTCGAGAATCTCGCGCGCGTCGTCGAGGAGCGTCTGAAGACGTACCCGGAGGCGTTCGAGGTCGCGGTGATGGGCTGCGCGGTGAACGGACCGGGGGAGGCGGGCGACGCGGACTTCGGCATCGCCGGTGGCCGCGACGTCGGCTTCGTCTATGCGCACGGGCGCGTGCTGAAGAAGGTGTCGTCCGACATCCTGATCGACGAGCTCTTCTTCGAGATCGACAAGTGGATCGCCGACGGCATGCAGCGGCCGAAACGATTGAAGATGGCGAAGCCGGCCGCCCTTGCGATGGCGGAAGCGTCACTCATCCCGCTCGAGTAGCCTGCCCGGACAACAGATGATTGCCCGGGCTTCACAGCTGTTCCTTCCGACGCTGCGCGACGACCCCGCCGACGCGGAGGCCGCGAATCACAGGCTCCTCGTGCGCGGTGGCTTCGTGCGCCAGGTGACCGGCGGCGTCTGGACGTTCCTGCCGCTCGGGTGGCGTGTGCACCAGAAGATCGAGCAGATCATCCGCGAAGAGATCGACGGCCTCGGCGGCCAGGAGATGCTCATGCCGGTGCTGACGCCGTTCGACCTCTGGAAGCGCTCCGGCCGCGACTACATCGAGGAGATCTTCCGGCTCAAGGACCGCAAGGGTGCGGAATACGTGCTCCCGCTGACGCACGAGGAGACGGTGACGTTCCATGGAAGCGAGCTGCAGAGCTATCGCCAGCTGCCGCAGCTGCTCTACCACTTCTCGATCAAGGAGCGCGACGAGCCGCGGCCCGGAAAGGGCTTGATCCGGCTGCGCGAGTTCATCATGAAGGACTCGTACTCGTTCGACCGCGACGAGGCCGGCCTCGACGTGCAGTACGTCGCGCACCGGGCTGCCTATATGCGGATCTTCGAGCGCGTCGGCGTCCAGGTGTACGACGTCGAAGCCGAGCCCGGGATGATGGGCGGCAGCGAGTCGCACGACTTCCTGGCGCCCTCGGGTGCGGGCGAGAACACGCTTGTGACGTGCGAGAACGGCGACTTCGCCGCCGACCTCGAGGTCGCGCACACGATCCCGCGGCCGCCGACGTTCCCCGAGCCGCTTGCCAAGCCGGAGGAGGTCGAGACGCCGGGCGCGACGACGATCGAGTCGCTTGCCGCGTTCCTCGGCATCGACGAGGCCGCCACGTCGAAGGCGATGCCCGTCGTGAAGCTGGACGGCTCGGTCGTGCTCGCGCTCGTCCGCGGCGATGACCGCCTGGAGCTGAACAAGCTCGCGGCGGCGCTTGGCGTGCCCACTCGCCCTGCAACGGACGACGAGATCCGTGCCGCGTTCGGCGCCTCGGGCGGGTCGCTCGGCCCGGTTGGCTTCGACGGCGAGATCCTGGCAGACGAAGCGCTGCGCGAGGGGCAGTTCGTTGCGGGCGCAAACCGCGACGGCTGGCATCTCCGTGGCGTGCAGGCCGGCCGCGACTTCCAGGCGCGCTTCGCCGACATCCGCGAGTCGAGGGAGAGCGACACGTGCGCTCACGACGGCGGCGCGCTGCGCTTCCAGAAGGCGATCGAGCTCGGTCACGTCTTCAAGCTCGGGACGAAGTACTCGAAAGCGCTGGGGGCCACGTTCCTCGACGAGGACGGGCAGGAGAAGCCGCTCGTGATGGGTAGCTACGGCATCGGCCTCGCGCGCACGATGGCGGCGATCGTCGAGCAGCACCATGACGAGAACGGGATCCTCTGGCCGGCGTCGGTCGCGCCGTACGACGTGCATCTCGTCGCGCTCCCCGGGGCGGAGCAGATCGCGGAGCAGGCGGCCGGTGAGCTCGCTGCCGCAGGCCTCGACGTCCTGCTCGACGACCGCGACCTGCGAGCGGGCGAGAAGTTCGCGGACGCCGACCTCATCGGCATCCCGGTTCGCGTCACGGCGGGCAAGAAGAGCCTGGAGGATGGGAAGGTCGACGTGCGAAGCCGCGCATCGGGCGAAGAGAAGCGCTTGAATGTCGCCGACTTGGGCAAGGGAATCTGACGTGGCACGACGCCGGCGGTTCAGCGAAGACCCCTTCGGGGCGACGATCGAGCAGCTGATGACGGAAGTGGGGGTGACGTACCGCGAGCTCGCGGCGCGCACCGGGCTCTCCGCCGGCTACCTCAACCACCTCGTGCACGGCAATCGGCCGGTGCCGTCGAACGACGTAGTGCGCACGCTCGCAGACGCGCTCGGCGTCGACTCGGAGCACTTCCGCGAGTTTCGGCTGCGCACGATCACCGAACGGCTCGAGGCGATGCCCGAGCTGATCGACCGCCTGTACAAGCGCCTGGGCGAGTAGGCTTTCGCAGTCGCGGGGCGTAGCGCAGCCTGGTTAGCGCGCCAGTCTGGGGGACTGGAGGTCCCGAGTTCGAATCTCGGCGCCCCGACTAGCTGAGGGAGAGGCGATCGCCGGGCTCGACGGCAGCTGCCGCGCCGGCGGCGAGCTCGATGACGACCTTCGCGCCGCGCTTGGCGGCGGTGCGCCACGGGAGCAGCCCGCGTTCGACGTGCAAGACGCATAGCTCCCGGTCGCAGAAGATCGCGTCGATCGGGAAGCGCATGAAGAACATGTGAATCGAGCCCGTCCCCGGGAAGAGCATCCCGCTGTCAGGTGGAATCGACGCGCGTCCTTGCAGGCCGACGAAGCGGTGCCACGCGTCGGCCGCGACCTCACAGCGCGCGCACACGACGGTTCCGTCGCTCTTTCGCAGTTCCGCAACACGCATCGAAATGTCCTACCCCTTATGGGCGATTTTCCACAGGGTCGAGAAAGAAAGTCGCAGACAGCCTGCTCTTACGTGCATCCACGCAACAGATCGCACACGCACCCGAGACCGCGTAGCGCAGGCCACCTCTCCCGGAAAGGAGGTGCAAGACCGCCTCATGTTCGGATTGCTCATTCAGTTCGCAAAGGACAACGCGAAGCGCGAGGAGGGACAGGCGATGGCCGAGTACGGCCTGATCCTCGCCCTGATCGCCGTCGTGTGCATCGCAGCGGTGACGCTGATCGGCACTGGCATCTCCGGAAAGCTCGGCTTCATCACGGACGCACTCAAGTAGCACGCACGCCCAGGCGGGCCTCCCTCGAGGTCCGGAATCGCAGCACCGATCGTCGAGGAGAAGACATGTACGGGTTTCTCGCTCAGTGGGTGAAGGACAACTGGCAGCGGCAGGAAGGGCAGGCAATGGCGGAGTACGGCCTGATCCTCGCCCTGATCGCCGTCGTGTGCATCGCGGCGCTGACGCTGATCGGCACCGGCATCGCCGGGAAGCTCGGCTCGATCACCAACTCGCTCAAGTAGCACGCGGGATGTGGGGCCTCGGCCGGTACCCGGGGCCCCACGTCATCGCTCCAACCTCAACGAAACGGATCGTGAAATGGGGGCTCGTGGCATTCACATCGCATCGGAACGCGGACAGGCCGCCGTCGAGTTCGCGCTCATTGCGCCGGTCCTCATCATTCTCGTGCTGGGCGTGATCCAGATCGGCATCGCGTTCAACCACTATCTGACGATCACGGACGCAGCGCGCGCCGGCGCGCGTACGGCGATTGTCGCGCGCTTTACCGGGATCAACTCGGGCGACGTCCAGACCGCGGTCCAGAACGCCGCGTCGAGCCTCGACCAGTCGCAGCTGAAGGTCACCGCCGACGATCCGACCGATCCGACGTGGACGAAGGCCGGCACCGACATCGTGGTCACCGTGACGTATCCGTACTCGATCAACCTGCTCGGCCTCGTGGTCGCCTCCGGCAACCTGACGAGCACGATGACGGAGCCGCTCGAGTGAGGGCGCGGCT
>DATGEH010000026.1:0-5392 GCA_035310325.1 Gaiellaceae bacterium | reverse complement strand
TACGGGCCCGGGTAGGACGCGAGCTTACGGCCCGGTGGTCGTCGTCGGCGGCGGTGGCGTCGTCAACCCCGGCGGCGGAGGCGTTCCGGGCGGAGGCGTCGTGTTCGGCGGCGGCGTGCCGGGCGGAGGCGTCGTGCCTATCGGCCCGGTCGGCGTAGGCGGCGTTCCACCGGGCGTGCACGGCGCGCTCTGCGACGGCGTCTGCCCCGGCGCGCAGGGAACGATCGGCGGAGCATTGCCGCCGTTCGGCGGAGTCTGGCCTCCCCCGCCGGGCGGAGCGCCGGTCGGCTTGCACGGGTTGTCCTTCGACGGCTGCTGACCGGGGCTGCAGTCCGGCAACTTGCTCAAGTCGGGCGGCGCCCCCTGGAGCCCGCCGGTGGGCGGCGTTCCCGACGGCCGGCACGGTTGATCCTTCGTCGGCTGCTGGCCGGCGGCGCAATCCGGGAACTGGCTGAAGTCGACCGGCGTGTTCGCGCCCGGCTTGCACGGCTTCTCGGCCGTCGGTTGCTGTCCCTCGGCGCACGGTGCGAACTGCGAGATGTCCGGCTGGCCGGTCGTCTGCGTCGGCTGGCACGGCTGCGTTGGCGTGGGCGTCTGTCCGCTCTGGCAGGCCGGGAACTTGGACAGGTCGACGTTCGTGTTCGCACCCGGCTTGCACGGCTTGTCGGACGTCGGCGTCTGGCCCGCCGCGCACGGCGCGAAGCTCGACGTGTCCATCTGACCCGTGGCGGAGGTCGGCTGACACGGCTGGTTCTTCGTCGGCGTCTGGCCGCTCCCACACGGCGGGAACTTCGACAGGTCGACCGGCGTCGACGCGCCCGGCTTGCACGGCTTGTCTTTCGTCGGGCTCTGGCCGGCGGCGCACGGCGCGAAGCTCGAGGTGTCCATCTGGCCCGTCGACGCGGTGGGCTGGCACGGCTGATCCTTCGTCGGCGTTTGGCCGACCGCGCACTGCGGGAACTTCGACAGGTCCATCGGCGTCGACGGGCTCGGCTTGCACGGCTTGTCCTGCGTCGGCGTCTGCCCTTGCGCGCACGGCGCGAACGACGAGATGTCCATCTGCCCGGTGCTCGATGTCGGCTGGCACGGCTGCGTCTTCGTCGGCTGCTCGCCGGACGCGCACGGCGGGAACTTCGACAGGTCGACCGATGTCCCCGCAGCCGGCTTGCACGGCTTGTCCTGCGTCGGCATCTGACCTTGCGCACACGGCGCGAACTTCGAGATGTCGATCTGGCCGTTCTGGCTCGTCGGCTTGCACGGTTGCGTCTTCGTCGGATCCTGTCCCGGCGCGCAGTCGGGGAACTTCGACAGGTCGAGCTGGGTGTTCCCCGCCGGCTTGCACGGCTTCGCCTGGGTCGGCTTCTGCCCCTGCGCGCACGGCGGGAACTTCGAGAGGTCGATCCCGGGTGCAGTCGTCGCCTGGAACGCGAGAGGCCTGGGCGTGCTCGCGACGGCTCCGGCGGCGAGAAACCCCGTCGTCCCGAGGAGAATGACGATCGCGACTTTGATCGAACGCCGCATGCCCACCGCCCTTGACCGGTCGTGCCCTCGAAAAAAGGTACAGCGCAGTTTCTCCTGAGGCAACCCCCTTCCGGGTTGCCCAGGTGGCGGTTTCAGCCAGAATAGGGGCGCGATGAAGGTCTTCCAGCAAGAGACCAAGCTCCGCACCGCCGGCGGCCTGACCGTCACCGACATCACCGACGATGTCCAGGGCGCCGTCGCCAAGAGCGGCGTGCGTGAGGGGATCGCATGCATCTACTCGCCGCACACGACGTGCTGCGTCCGCGTGAACGAGCTCGAGTCCGGGTTCCTCGAGGATTTCACCGAGCTCCTGCGCCGGCTCGTGCCGCACGACGGCTACTACGCGCACGACGACTGGGACCGGCGTACCGAGAACATCTGCCCCGAGGACATGGACCAGGGCAACGGGCACTCGCACTGCATGGCGATGCTGCTCGGCACGGCAGGCGAGTCGGTGCCGATTCGCGAAGGCGAGCTGCAGCTCGGAACGTGGCAGCGCGTGCTCTTCATCGAGCTCGACCGCGAGCGCGACCGGCGCTGGCTCGTCCAGGTCGTCGGGAACGAGTAGCTACTCGGGCGTGACGTAGGCGGCGGTGAGGCCGCCGTCGACGACGAAGGTCGCCGCGTTCACGTACGACGATTCGTCGCTCGCGAGGAAGAGCGCCGCGTTCACGATCTCGCGCGGCTTCGCCATCCGCCCCATCGGCACGTGCACGAGCCGCCGCTCGGCAGCGCCGGGAGTCTCGCTCCAGATGCGCAGCAGGAGCGGCGTCTCGACCGGCCCCGGGCAGAGCGCATTCACGCGTACGCCCTGCCGTGCGAACTGGACGCCGAGCTCCTTGCTCAGCGACAGCACCGCACCTTTCGACGCCGTGTACGAGATCTGCGACGTGGCGGCGCCGACGATCGCGACGAACGACGCGACGTTGATCACCGAGCCGCCGCCACGCTCGAGGAGATACGGGATGCCGTGCTTGCAGCAGAGATAGACGCCGCGCGTGTTCACCGCCTGCACCCGCTCCCACGCGTCGAGCTCGGTCTCGAGGATCGAGCCGTCGTCCGCGGGCGAGATGCCGGCGTTGTTGTAGAGGACGTCGATGCCGCCGAAGCGCTCGGCAGCTGCGCGGTACATCGCCTGCACCGACTCCTCGTCGCTGACGTCGACCTGCACCGCGAGCCCTCCGATCTCGGTCGCGACCTTCGCGGCGGCGTCGCCGTCGACGTCGGCGACGCACACCTGCGCACCCTCTTCGCTGAAGAGGTGCGCGGCGTCGGCGCCCATGCCGCCGCCGGCGCCTGTGATCACGCACACCTTTCCGTCGAGGCGGCCCATCAGTCGGTTGAGTAGAACACGTTCTTCACTTCGCTGTAGCCCGCGAGTGCGTGCATGCCGAGCTCGCGGCCGAAGCCGCTCTGCTTGAAGCCGCCGAACGGCGTCGAGACGCGAACCGACGAATTCGAGTTGATCGAGATCACGCCGGTCTCGAGCGCGCGCGCGACCCGGAGCGCACGTGCGCCGTCGCGCGTCCAGATCGAACCGGAGAGCCCGTATTCCGAGTCGTTCGCGATCTGCACCGCCTCCGCTTCGTCGGCGAAGGGAATGAGCGCGGCCACCGGGCCGAACACCTCCTCGCGCGCGACGCGGTCTCCCGGCCGCGCCTCGACGAGCGTCGCCGGGTACCAGAAGCCCTTGCCGGCGGGGACGTCGCCGCGAAAGAGCGGCTCGCCCTCGACGAACGACGCGACCGTCTCACGATGCGCCGCCGAGATGAGCGGCCCCATCTCCGTCGCGTCGTCGGCGGGATCGCCGACCTTCAGTGCGCGTGTCGACGCGACGAGCAGCTCGGCGAAGCGGTCGTACACGCTGCGCTCGACGAGGATCCGCGAGCGCGCGCAGCAGTCCTGCCCCGCGTTGTCGAAGACTGCGTACGGTGCGGCGGCGGCAGCGCGCTCGAGGTCGGCGTCGGCGAAGACGACGTTCGCGGACTTGCCGCCGAGCTCGAGCGTGACGCGCTTGATCGTCCCGGCGGCGCCGCGCATCACCTGCTGCCCGACCTCGGTCGAGCCCGTGAACCCGATCTTCGCGACGTCGGGATGCTCGATCAGCCGCTGCCCGACGACCGAGCCCTTGCCGGAGACGACGTTGAGCACGCCTTCCGGAATGCCGGCCTCGAGCGCGAGCTCGCCGAGCCGTAGCGCGGTGAGCGGCGTCAGCTCGGCCGGCTTCAGCACGATCGTATTCCCGCACGCGAGCGCCGGGCCGGCCTTCCACGACGCGATGTTGAGCGGGAAGTTCCACGGGACGATGAGCCCGACGACGCCGAGCGGCTCGCGGAACGTCATGTCTACGCCGCCCGCGACGGGAATCGTCTCGCCGTGATGCTTGTCGACCGCGCCGGCGTAGAAATGGAAGACCTGCGCGACCATGCCGACCTCTCCGCGCGCGCCGGCGATCGGCTTGCCGGCGTTCGCCGACTCGAGGCGCGACAGCTCCTCGTCCTGCTCCTCGACGAGTGTGGCTAGACGGCGCAACAGCCGTGCGCGATCGGCGGGAGCGACGGCGCGCCACGCGGGGAACGCCGCGCGTGCGCGCGCGACCGCGGCGTCCGTCTCCTCGACGCCCGCGGACGGGATCTCGGCGATCGTCTCCTCGGTCGCCGGGTTGACGACGGCCGTCACGACTTCTCCGCGCGGTAGCGTGCCGCCTCGGCGACGAGCGCCTCGAACAGGCGCGCGTCCTCGCCCGCCTCGGGGTGCCAGAGCACGCCGACTGCGAAGCGCCGCTCCGGATCCTCGACCGCCTCGACCGTGCCGTCGTCGGCCCACGCGACCTCGCGCAGTCCCTCGCCGACGCGCCCGAGCCCCTGGTGGTGGTGCGACTTCACGGTGCCGACGTCCGGCACATGCGACGACGGATCGACGCGGACGGCGTGCTCCGAGAAGACGCCGGCCACCTCGCGGTGCGCCTCGCTGCCGACGACGTCGGGGAGATGCTGGACGAGGTCGCCGCCGCGCGCGACGTTTAGCACCTGCGAGCCGCGGCAGACGGCGAGCACGGGCAGGTCGCGCGCGAGCGCGCCCTCGAGCAATGCGAGCTCGGCGCGGTCGCGCGCAGGCCGCGTTCCCGATGTCGCCGGATGCGGCTCGGCGCCGTACGACTCCGGATCCAGGTCGGCCCCGCCGGAGAAGAGCAGCCCGTCGAGCGCGTCGAGGATCTCCTCCACCCCGTCCTCGACCGGCGGCACGAGCAGCGGCGTGCCGCCCGCGCGCTCGATCGCCTGCACGTACATGTACGGGATGAGCGCGGCGTCGAGATTCCAGTGCCCCCACGACGCCGGCTCGACGTACGTCGTAATGCCGACGAGCGGCCTAGCCACGTTCGAACATCCGCTCCCGCTCGTAGCACGTGACCACCTCGTCGAACAGCCTTTGCTCCGTGCGCGCGTAGTTGAGGTAGTGGTCGACGACCTCGTCGCCGAAGAGCGTGCGTGCGACCTTGCCGTGCTCGAGCGCCGCGATCGCGTCGCGCAGCGCGTGCGGGAAACGCTGCACGTCGGACACGTACGCATTGCCCTCGAACGCCGGGCCGAGCTCGAGCTCGTGCTCGATCCCGTAGAGGCCCGCGCCGAGCAGGGCGGCGAACGCGAGATACGGATTCGCGTCCGCGCCCGGTATCCGCGTCTCCGCGCGGAGCGACGAGCCGTGGCCGACGATGCGGAAGCCGCACGTACGGTTGTCGTATCCCCACGCGAGCGTCGTCGGCGCCCAGCTCCCCGCCGCGTAGCGCTTGTACGAGTTGACGGTCGGCGCGAAGAAGATCGCGAGCTCCGACGCGCACGCGATCTGCCCCGCGAGGTAGTGCTTGAAGACG
>DATGEH010000025.1:0-2518 GCA_035310325.1 Gaiellaceae bacterium | reverse complement strand
CTCCTCGTCGTTCATCCACGTCACACTAGAGTTGCCGCGATGTCTCTGCAGGGGAAACGCATCTTCATCACCGGCGGTGCAGGCTTCATCGCCACGACGCTCGCGCGCCGGCTCGTCGACGCGAACGAGATCGTCGCGCTCGACAACCTCCACCGCGACGCGCTGTCGGGGACCGACCTCGGCGAGCAGCCCAACTTCACGCTGCACCAGGCGGACGTGCTCGATGCCGACGCCGTCCGCGAGCTCGCGCGCGGCGCGTCCCACATCGTCCACTGCGCGGCGATCGCGGGAGTGGACACGGTGCGCGAGAGCCCAGTGCGCACGATGCGCGTGAACATGATCGGCACCTACAACGTGCTCGAGGCTGCGCACGCGACGCTCGGAACGCTCGAGCGGATCGTCGACTTCTCGACGAGCGAGGTGTTCGGCACGCACGCCGACAACGTGCACGAGGGTCACGTGTCGACCATCGGCTCCGTCGGCGAAGCGCGTTGGACGTACGCCGTGTCGAAGCTCGCAGGCGAGCACATGGCGCACGCGTATCACGACGAGCTCGGGCTCCCGACCGTGACGGTGCGCCCGTTCAACGTGTACGGGCCCGGTCAGATCGGCGGCGGCGCGATCCGCGCCTTCATCGAGGCTGCGCTCGCCGGCCGCGACCTCACGATTCACGGCGACGGCTCGCAGGTGCGCGCCTGGTGCTACGTCGACGACATGGTCGAGGCGGTGCTGCTGTGTCTCGAGCGCCTCGAGGCCGTGGGCCAGAGCTTCAACATCGGGAACGACCGCTCGACGGTGACGATCCTCGACCTCGCGCAGCGCATCAAGCGGCTCACCGGTTGCCCCGGCGAGATCGTCTTCCAGCCGCTGCACTACGCCGACGTCGAGATCCGCAGCCCGAACGTTCGGCAGGCGCGCGAGCTGCTCGGCTTCGAGGCGAAGGTCGACCTGGACGAAGGGCTCGAGAGGACGATCGCGTGGTACCGGAACCGGCAGCTGGCGTCCGCTTAGGCGTCGCTTGCGACGCCGTCTCGAGGACGCGCGGGTTTCCCGCGCGTCCGTCTGAAATGACCGGTCGACCGGCATGGATCGACACATCCGCCTAGCGCATCCCGACGTCGGCGAGGAGGAGCTCGCCGAGATCGCCGCTGTGCTCGAGTCGGGCCAGCTGACCATGGGCCCCAAGGTGGACGAGCTCGAGGAGCTGCTCGCGCGCGCCGCCGGCACCACGCATGCCGTCGCGGTCTCGTCGGGAACGGCCGCCCTGCACCTCGCTGTGCTCGCACTCGGGCTCGGCGACGGCGACGAGGTGCTCGTGCCCGCGTACACGTTCCCTGCGACCGCGAACGTCGTCGCGCTCGCCGGTGCGCGCCCCGTGCTCGTCGACGTCGACCCGGTGGCGATGAACATGGATCCCGCCGACGCGGCGCGGCGGGTCACCGGGAAGACGAAGGCGGTGCTCGCCGTCCATCTGTTCGGGCGCCCGGCGCGGCTCGAGGAGCTGCCGGACCTTCCCGTCATCGAAGACGCCGCCGGTGCGCTCGGCGCCGAGCACCGCGGGCGGCTGTGCGGCGGGCTCGGCCTCGTCGGCTGCTTCTCGTTCCACCCGCGCAAGATCGTCACGACTGGTGAGGGCGGCGCGGTGACGACGAACGACGATGCGGTCGACGAGCGCGTGCGCTCGCTCCGCCACCACGGCTGGTCGCCGTCGAACGCCTACGACGACATGCCGGCCGGCGCGTACAACTACCGCCTGAGCGACGTCCTCGCCGCACTCGGGATCCCGCAGCTGCGCCGGCTCGAGGCGCTGCTCGCCGCGCGGGAGCGGGTCGCGGCAGGCTATGCCGAGCGGCTCGCCGGGCTGCCGCTGACGCTGCCGGCGGCGGACGAGGGTGACCGCCACGGCTGGCAGGCGTACATCGTCCAGGTCGACGGCCGGGACGCGGTCATGGAAGGCCTGCGGGCACAGGGGATCCAGTGCCAGATCGGCACGTACGCCCTCCATCGCCTCGGCGCATACCGCGACCAGGGCTCGTTCCCGGGCGCCGACGCTGCCTTCGAGCGGGCGCTGGCACTGCCGATGCACAGCCGGCTGGAGGAGGGCGACCTCGACCGGGTGGCGGAGGCACTTGACAAGCTTGTGAGCCATCACTAACCTCCGGCCATGGTAGTTCGGCTATCGGCGGAGGAGCGGCGGGACGACGTCCTCGATGCGGCGCTCATCGAGTTCGCGGAACGCGGGCTCGAGGGCACCTCCACCGAGGACATCGCCCGGCGGGCCGGCATCTCGCAGCCGTACCTCTTCCGCCTCTTCGGCACGAAGAAGGAGCTGTACAAGGCGAGCGTGTCCCGCTGCTTCCGTGAGACGCTCGATCTCTTCCAGCGCGCGGCCGAGGGCAAGCGGGGCGAGGATGCCTTGAGCGCTATCGGCGAGGCGTACAGGGAGCAGCTGGAGACGAACCGGACATGGCTGCGGGCGCAGATGCAGGCGTATGCCGCCTCGGACGACCCCGAGATC
>DATGEH010000024.1:0-9870 GCA_035310325.1 Gaiellaceae bacterium | reverse complement strand
CGAACGGATTGTGCTTCGAGGCGTAGAGCTGCTGGCTCGGGCCTGGGTAGTAGTCACCCGTGTAGCCGGCCGAAGGCATCGACTCCATGTACGCGCCCCAGGTCAGCTTCTTGGCCTCGAGCTGATCGACGTGTTCGTGTGGTTGAAGCGGTTCGCCGGGTTGTCGTCGTTGACGAACCAGTTCGATCCCGAGATCGCGGCGACGTAGTTCGGCTCGCTCGGATGAGTGACGCCGAAGTAGTTCGCAGCGACCGCGTACGAGCCGGCGAGCGAACTGATGTACGGCGCGTTCGCATCGCCGAGCACGCTCGACTTCGAGTGGTTCTCGAGCATGATCACGAAGAAGTGCTTCGCGGCCGGAGCCGGCGGCTTCGGCTTCGGCTTCGCACCCGCGGCCGAAGCGACCGCGAGCAGAAGCGCGGCGACGAGTAGCGCCCCGCGGGTGAGCTTTCCCATGCAAACCCCCTGATTCGTAGGACCCAGCGGGGCCTACCTACCCGCCTACGCCCGAGAACGAACCGCGTCGTACATTCCCCACTGCTCGCGCAGCGCCTCGCAGATCTCGCCGACGGTGCACCGAGCACGGAGCGCCTCGCGCATCGGCGGCAGGAGATTCGCGTCTCCGACTGCCGCTTCGCGCACGGCTGCGAGCGCGCTCGCCGCGTCGTCGGCGTTGCGCTCGGCGCGGACACGTGCGGTGCGCTCGAGCTGGCGCTTCGTCGCCTCCGGGTCGATCTTCTGCAGCTCGACCCGCTCCTCAGACTCCTCGACGTACTGGTTGACGCCGACGATGACGCGCTCGCCGCGCTCGACCTGCTCCTGCCACGCGAAGGCCACCTGCTCGATCTCCTCCTGTATAAAGCCGCGCTCGATCGCCTCGATCGCGCCGCCGAGCTCGTCGACGCGCGCGATCAGCTCCGCGGCGCGAGCTTCCAACTCGTCGGTGAGCGCCTCGACGTAGAACGAGCCGCCGAACGGGTCGGCCGTCTCGAGTACCCCGGTCTCGGAGGCGATGGCCTGCTGTGTCCGCAGCGCGAGCGTCGCTGAGCGCTCGGTCGGCAGCGCGAGCGCCTCGTCGAAGGAGTTCGTATGCAGCGACTGCGCGCCGCCACACACCGCAGAGAGGGCCTGGATCGCGACGCGGATGACGTTGTTCTCAGGCTGCTGCGCGGTGAGCGTCGAGCCACCCGTCTGCGCGTGAAAGCGAAGCGCGAGCGCCCGCGGATCGGTGACGCCGAACCGCTCCTTCATGATCCGCGCCCACAGCCGCCGGGCGGCCCGGAACTTCGCCACCTCCTGGAAGAAGTCGTTGTGCGCGTTGAAGAAGAACGAGAGGCGCGCCCCGAACTCGTCGGGCGACAGCCCCGCCTCGACCGCCGCCGCGCAGTACGCGATGCCGTTCGCGAGCGTGAAGGCGAGCTCCTGCACCGCCGTCGCCCCGGCTTCGCGGATGTGGTACCCGGAGATCGAGATCGTGTTCCACTTCGGGATCCGCTCGGCACAGTACGCGAACAGGTCGGTCGTCAGGCGCATCGACGGCTTCGGCGGGAAGATGTAGTTCCCACGCGCGACGTACTCCTTGAGGATGTCGTTCTGCACCGTCCCGCGCAACGCGTTCGAGGAGACACCCTGCTGCTCGGCGACGAGCTCGTACAGGAGCAGCAGCAGCGACGCGGGCGCGTTGATCGTCATCGACGTCGACACCTGGTCGAGCGGGATGCCGTCGAGCAGGAGCTCCATGTCGGCGAGCGAGTCGATCGCGACGCCGGTGCGGCCCACTTCCCCGAGCGAGCGCGGGTCGTCGGAGTCGTAGCCGAGCTGCGTCGGCAGGTCGAACGCGATCGAGAGGCCGGTCTGCCCCTGGTCGAGGAGGTACCGGTAGCGCGCGTTCGACTCCTCCGCCGACGCGAAGCCTGCGTACTGGCGGATCGTCCACGGCCGGGCGCGGTACATGTCGCGATACGGGCCGCGCGTGAACGGAAACTCCCCCGGCGGCTCCAGCTCGCGCGTGACGTCGCCGGCCGTGTACACCGGCTTCACCTCGATGCCCGACTCGGTACGCACGTCGTCGGTCGCAGCCATTGCCGCCATCGTACGGCGCGGTAGCAGCTACCGATACGAAACGGTGGCAACTCCATCACAGACAGCCGAACGTGGCGGCCGAACCCGTGACACTTCCGTTTGGGTACCTGCTACCGGCCTTTAGGCGCTGAGCTCGAGCTCGGCGTCGCGCGTGAGCAACGACGCGTAGCGCCCGCCGGCGTGCAGCAGCTCCTCGTGCGTGCCGACCTCGACGACCTTGCCGCCGTCGAGCACGACGATCTGGTCGGCGTCGCGAATCGTCGACAGCCGGTGTGCGATCGCGATCGTCGTCCGCCCTTCCGACAGACGGTCGAGCGCTTCCTGCACGAGCCGCTCGGTCTCGGTGTCGAGCGAGCTCGTCGCCTCGTCGAGGACGAGAATCGGCGGATTGCGCAACACGGTGCGCGCGATCGCGATGCGCTGCTTCTCGCCGCCGGAGAAGCGATAGCCGCGCTCCCCGACGACGGTGTCGTAGCCCTCGGGCAATGCAGCGATCACATGATGGATGCGCGCCGCTTCTGCAGCGGCCTCGATCTCCTCGTCGGTCGCGTCCGGCTTCGCGAAGCGAAGATTCTCGCGCACGGTCTCGTGGAAGAGATACGTCTCCTGCGACACGACGCCGACGAGGTCGGAGAGCGCCTTGAAGCTCAGCTCGCGCACGTCGACGCCGGCGATCGTGACGCGGCCGCGGCCGACGTCGTACAGGCGCGCGGCGAGATAGCCGAGCGTCGTCTTCCCAGCTCCGGTTTCGCCGACGAGCGCGGTCGTCGTTCCCGCCTTCACCGTGAACGAGATGTCCTCGAGCGTCCAGCCCTCGCCGTAGCCGAACCACACGTGATCGAAGGCGACGTCGCCGGCCGGCGCTTCGGCCAGCGCGTCGTGTTGCTCCTCGATGTCCACCGGCTGGTCGAGGTACTCGAAGATACGGTCGAAGAGCGCGAGCGACGTCTGCACGTCGAGCCCGACTCCGAGCAGCGAACCGACGGGGAAGAACAGGCGCGTCTGCAGCGCCGTGAACGCGACCACGGTCGCAATCGAGACGACGTTGGTCAGCCCCGCAAGCCAGTAGACGGCCGCCGGCATGACGGAGAAGCTCGTCTGGATCGACGCCATCACCCAGCGTCCGGCCATGCGCTGCCGCACCTCGAGGTCCGCGAGCCGCTGCGAGTCGGACTCGAAGCGGTCGGCGAGCTCTGCCGATCGCCCCATCGTCTTGCCGAGCATGATCCCGCTCACCGACAACGACTCCTGCACGAGGCTGGAGATGTCGGCCAGCGTCTCCTGCGTCGTCTTCGCGATCTTGCGCCGCTCGTTGCCGACCCGGCGCGTCAGCACGGCGAAGAGCGGGATGAGCGCGAACGCGAAGAGCGCGAGCTGCCAGCTGAGCAGCAGCATGCCGACCATCGTCGCCACGACCGTCGTCATGCTCGACGTGATGTTCGTCGCGGTGTTCGTCACGACGTTCTGGACGCCGCCGATGTCGTTCGAGATCCGCGACTGCACCTCGCCCGTACGTGTGCGAGTGAAGAAGGCGAGCGAGAGCCGCTGTAGGTGGCGGAAGACGGCCGCGCGGAGATCGTGCATGACGCGCTGGCCGACCTGGTTCGACAGCAGCGTCTGGATCACGCCGAGCGCGCCGGTCGCGACCGCGATCGCGATCATGCCGCCGGCGTTCCACGACACGGCCGTCGTGTCGTGATGGAAGATCCCGTTCAGCACGCGGCGGAGCAGGAACGCCGGCACGACGCCCAGTGCCGAGCTGAGCACGATGAGGGCGAGCAATCCCGAGAGCCGCGCCTTGTACGGCGCGAAAAGCGGGCGGATTCGCCTCAGATTGGCCCGGCGCACCTCGGGATCGGTCGGGCGCTCGGCGGGCGGATCCGACGAGTGGAAGAACATCCCCATCGAGGGCTCAGGGTACGTCGTAGGGCAAGATCCGTGACGTGCGCGTGACCGTCCGCCTCTTCGCCGGCCTGCGCGAGCGTGCCGGCCGCGCGCGCGTCGAGCTCGACGGCGTCCACCGCGTCGAGGACGTGTGGGCCGCACTCGCGCTCGGCGACGAGCCGGCCGGCCTCCTCTACGCCGTCAACCGCACATACGTCGAGCGCGGCCAGGAATTGCACGACGGCGACGAGGTCGCGCTCATCCCGCCCGTCTCGGGCGGCGCGTTCCTGCTCACGCCCGAGCCCCTCGCGGTCGACGCGGTCGTCGCGGAAGTGACGAGCGAGGACGCCGGCGGCATCGCGACGTTCGTCGGAACCGTGCGCAGGCAGTCGCGCGGCCGGGACGTCGAGTACCTCGAGTACGAGGCGTACGAGGAGATGGCCGAGCCGATGCTGCGCGCACTCGCCGACGAGCTGACGGCGAAGCACGGGCTGACGAAGATGGCCGTCCACCATCGCGTCGGTCGCGTCGAGATCGGCGAGCCGAGCGTCGTCATCGCCGTCTCCGCCCCCCACCGCGCCGCAGCTCTCGATGCCTGCCGGGAGGCGATCGACACGCTGAAGGAGACAATTCCCCTCTGGAAGAAGGAGGTCTACGCGGGCGGCGAGGAATGGATCGGGAGGGGCTCGTGAACATCCGCAAGTCCCTCGAGCGCATCGGCGCCACCGTGCTCGTCATCGGGAGCACGGCGCTCAAGTGGGGCTTCATCTTCGCGAAGTTCTTCAGCTTCTTCATCTCCGTCGCGGCGTACACGCTCTTCTTCCGCAGCTGGACGTTCGCGCTGGGCTTCACGCTCTTGCTGCTCGTGCACGAGCTCGGTCACGCGGTCGAGGCACGGCGGCAGGGGCTGCACGTATCGCTACCGACGTTCATTCCGTTCCTCGGCGCGTTCGTGACCATCCGCCACGCCGGCCTCACGCCGTGGCGCAACGCGCGCATCTCGCTCGCCGGACCGCTCTTGGGCGGAGTCGCGGCCGCGGTCGTGTGGGGAATCGGCGCTGTGCGCGGATCGAACCTGCTCGAAGTCCTCGCGAACATCGGCTTCCTGCTGAACGCGTTCAACCTCCTGCCGATCGGCTTCCTCGACGGGGGCTCCGTCGCACGCTCGATCGGCGAGGCGTGGCGTATGCCGGTCGTGCGCTTCGAGGCCGGCGTGCCCGTGCAGGCGTTCGCACCGGACCGCGCGCGCGCGGTGACGATCTTCGCGCTCTATGCGGCGCTGGCCGGGGCACTCGTCCTCGGCCTGCTGGCCACGCGGCCGAACGGGATGATCTAGTGGCCATGCAAGACGACCGTCGCTTGTTGCGGACGCACGAGACGCAGGCCGAGCTGCGGGAGCACACGGAGCGGATCGCGACCGAGTTCCTCATGGGCTTCGGCGCGGTGGAGAAGATCGACCGGCCGGCGGTCTCGATCTTCGGCTCCGCGCGCATCCGCGAGGGCTCGCCCGGGTACGACCTCGCACGCACGGTGGGCAGGCTCTTCGCCGAGGGGGGTTGGGCCGTCGTCACCGGCGGCGGCCCGGGCGCGATGGAAGCGGCGAACCGCGGCTGCCGCGACGGCGGCGGGCTCTCGATCGGCTTCAACATCGAGCTGCCGCATGAACAGAGCTCGAACCCGTATCTCGACGTCTCGCTGACGTTCCACCACTTCTATGCGCGGAAGACGATGTTCGTGAAGGCGGCCGAGGGCTTCGTCGTGCTCCCCGGCGGTTTCGGCACCGTCGACGAGCTGTTCGAGTCGCTGACGCTCATCCAGACCGGCAAGGTGCTCGGATTCCCGGTCGTCCTCCTCGGCTCGGCGTACTGGTCGCCGCTGCTCGACTGGGTCCGCGACCGCCTGCTGCCCGAAGGGATGATCGCGGCCGAGGACCTCGAGCTCATGACTGTCACCGACGACCCGGCCGCCGCGGTCAAGACCGTGCTCGACTGCTACGAGCTCGCCTGCGCTCAAGGCGAGCGCTGAATCTGCCGATCCGCACCGCTGTGGGACGGCACCGCCACGAGAGGGCCAAGCTCGAGCTGCTCCTGAAGCAGCTCACTTCCTCGCTCGTCTGGACGACGGACGCCAACCTCGTGGTCACGTCCGCCGTCGGCGGCGCGCTGCAGCTCATCGGCGTCGACGGACCGCGCGACCTCGTCGGCAAGACCGTCGAAGAGCTGACGGCGTCGACCCCCGACGCGGGCGCCGCGCTGCTCGACGCGCACGGGCGCGCGCTCGAGGGCCAGGCCGACGACCTCACCGAGCAGTGGGGATCGTTTCCGTTCGATCTCCACGTCGAGCCGCTGTACGAGGACGGGAAGATCATCGGCGTCGGCGGCATCGCCGTCGACGCGTCGAAGCGCCGCGCCGCGGAGCAGGCACTCGCCGAGTCGGAGGCACGCTTCCGGACGCTCGTCGAGCGCCTGCCGATCTGCACGTACGTCAACCCGCTCGGCCTGCCGATCCGCACGACGTACATGAGCCCGTACGTCGAGCAGCTGTTCGGCTTCCCCGTGGAGCGCTGGCTGAACGAGCCCGACTTCTTCGTGACGCGTCTGCATCCGGACGACCTCGAGCGCGTGCTCGCCGCCGCTCACCGGACGCATGAGACCGGCGAGCCGTTCCGCGAGTCCTACCGGCTCGTCGCGAAGGACGGCCGTGTCGTGCATCTCACCGACGAGACCGTCCCGGTCAGCGACGAGCGCGGCCGGCCGCTGTTCCTGCAGGGCTTCTTCATCGAGCACGAGGCCGGCACCGAAGAAGAGCTCCACTCCGCCACGGGGTAGCCTTGTCGGCGTGCAGCTGCGCGATCTTCCGTCGGTCGACGAGCTCGCCCGCGGCAACGCCGACCCGCTGGCGGTCGACGCGGCCCGCACGGTCCTCGCGCGCGCGCGTGAACGAATAACCGTCGGCGCAGAGCCCGGCGACCTCGCGGCCGCTCTGGAGGAGGAGCTGCGCGCCGCGCGGACGGCGAGCCTGCGTCGCGTGCTGAACGCGACCGGTGTGATCGTCCACACCAACCTCGGGCGTGCACCGCTCGCCGCGGAGGCGCTCGCACAGGTGGTCGAGGTTGCACGCGGCTATTCGAATCTCGAGCTCGATCTGCACGAGGGCGTGCGCGGGTCGCGCCAGGACCACTGCGCCGCGATCCTCCGCCGCCTGACGGGCGCCGAGGCAGCGCTGGTCGTCAACAACAACGCCGCGGCGATGCTGCTCGCGCTCGCCGCACTCGCGGAAGGACGTGACGTGATCGTCTCGCGCGGCGAGCTGCTCGAGATCGGCGACGGCTTCCGCATCCCCGATGTGCTCGCCCGCTCCGGCGCGCGTCTCGTCGAGATCGGCACGACGAACCGCACGCGCGCGGCCGATTACGAGAACGCGGTCACCGCCGACACCGCCCTCCTGCTGCGTGTGCACCAGTCGAATTTCCGCGTCGTCGGCTTCACCGAACAGCCCGCGCTGGCCGACCTCGCCGCCGTCGCGCGCCGCCACGACCTGCCGTTGCTCGACGACCTCGGCTCCGGCGTGCTGAGCGAGCTGCCCGGCGAGCCGTCGGCGAAGGAGTCGCTCGCGGCCGGCGCCGACCTCGTCTGTTTCTCGGGCGACAAGTTGCTCGGGGGCCCGCAGGCCGGCATCGTCGCCGGCCGCGCCGATCTCGTCGAACGGCTGCGCCGCCATCCGCTGCAACGCGCGCTGCGCGCGGACAAGCTCACGCTCGCCGCGCTCGAGGGAACGCTGCGCGTCTATCTCGACGCTCCGGGCCGGATTCCCGTGCTGCGGATGCTGAACGAGGACGCAGCGCTCGTCCGTGCGCGCGCGGAACGCCTTGCGGCGCTCGTCGGCGGCACCGTGGAGGAGACCGTCGCGCGCGTCGGCGGCGGCGCGCTGCCGCTCGCCGAGATCGCGAGCTTCGCGTGCGCGCTCGACGAGTCGCTCGCAGCGCCGCTGCGCGCCGGCGAGCCGCCGGTCGTCGGGATCGTGCGCGACGGCAGGCTGCTGCTCGACTGTCGCACGCTCGCCGACGGCGAGATCGACGAGGTCGCCGCGGCTGTTGCGCAATGCCGCTGACGGTCGCGACAGCCGGGCACATCGACCACGGCAAGACGACGCTCGTCGAGGCGTTGACGGGCAAGAACACCGACCGCCTGCCCGAGGAGCAGGAGCGCGGCATCTCGATCGACCTCGGCTACGCGCCGCTCGAGCTGCCGGACGGGCGGCAGCTCTCCGTCGTCGACGTGCCCGGCCATGAGCGCTTCGTGCGCACGATGGTCGCGGGCGCGACCGGCGTCGACCTCTTCCTGCTCGTCATCGACGCGGGCGAAGGCGCGCGGCCCCAGACGCACGAGCACCTCGCGATCCTGCGCCTGCTCGGCGTCGAGCGCGGCGTCGTCGTGCTGACGAAGTCCGATCTCGTCGACGACGAGACGCTCGAGCTCGCACGCGCGGAGGCGGAGGAGCTCGTTCCCGGCGTTCCCGTCGTCGCGGTGAGTGCACGCACCGGCGCCGGCCTCGATGAGCTGCGGGCCGCGCTCGCAGAGGCCGCGGTCGAGCGCGTGCGCGCGGATGCGCCGACGCGCCTCTACGTCGACCGCTCCTTCACGCTGCACGGGATCGGCACGGTCGTCACGGGGACGTTGTGGTCGGGATCGATCGGCGAAGGCGACGAGCTACGCGCCGAGCCCGGCTCGCGCCCGGTGCGCGTGCGCAGCGTGCAGGTGCACGACCGCGCGGTTTCGCGCGCGGAGGCAGGGCAGCGGGTCGCCGTCGCGCTCCCCGGCGTCGAGCGGCACGAGCTTCGCCGCGGCGACGCGCTCGTCGCGCCCGGCGCGTATCTCGCGAGCTATCGCCTCGACGTCGCGCTCGAGGAGATCGCGAACGTCCCGCGGCGCGCGCACGTCCACCACGGCACCGCCGACGTTCCGGCGCGCGTCGTCCGCGTCGGCGAGCGATTCGCACAGCTCCGGCTAGCGGAGCCTGTCGTCGCCGCGCGCGGCGACCACGTCGTGCTGCGCACGGAGACGACCGTCGGCGGCGGCGTCGTGCTCGATCCCGCGCCGCCGCGACACACGAGCATCGAGCGAATGGAGGCGGTGGAGCGCGGCGAATCCCTCGTGCACGCGCCTGTGCGCGTGGAGGGCGAGTGGGTCTGGTCGCAGGAGTGGCTCGACGAGCTCACTGCCGAGCTCGAGCGCGCCGTCGACGCGGCGGACCCCCTCGACCCCGGCGTTCCCGTGCCCGCCCAGCCGTGGGCAAAGGCGGTCCTCGCTCACCTCCCCTTCGAGCGCCGCGGCGCGAAGCTCTACCGCCCGGGCGCGACCGCCGAGCTCGGCGAGCGCGCCGAGGCGGCGGCCGCACTGGAGTCGCAGCTCGGGCTCGAGCCCGTCAAGGTCGAGGACGCGACGCTCGCGCGCTACCTCGAGGACCAGGGCCGCCTCGTGCGCGTCGGCGACGGCTACGCCGTGTCGCCCGACGCCTACGAACGAGCCCGCGCGATTCTCACGAACGGGATCACCCTCGCGCAGTTCCGCGATGCGCTCGGCGTCGGGCGCAAGACGGCTCAGCTCTTGCTGGAGCGCTTCGACGCCGACGGGATCACGCGCCGCGTCGGCGACGAGCGCATACTGCGGAAGCGATGAGCGCCCGCGAGCTGATCGAGCGCTACAACGGCGCGTGGAACGCGCAGGATCTCGACACGATCGCGTCGCTCCATGCACCGGAGATCGTGTTCCACAACCACACTGCGGACGAGAAGGCCGTCGGCGACGACTTCGCCGTGTGCGAGTGGACGGCGAGCGCGCGCGGCGTCGAGTGGGAAGGCGTCGACGTCTTCCCGGTCAGGGACGGTCTGATTGCTCGGAAGGA
>DATGEH010000023.1:0-3471 GCA_035310325.1 Gaiellaceae bacterium | reverse complement strand
GAACGAGGCGACCCGCTTGGTCACGTGTCCCGCGGACGTGATGACGACGATCATCACGACCTCCGGCTGCAGCAGCAGCACCTCGATGTGCCGCACGGTCTCGGCCTGCAGCGGCGGCGCCGACACGAGGGCGAGCAGGCTCGTCGCCCGGGCGAGGATTTCCGTCGTCGTCTGCAGCGACGCCTCGACCTCACGCCGGGCCTCCGAGAGATGGAGCTCGAAGGTTGGCGGCTGCGGCTCGAGACGCTCGAGCAGCGTCCGCGCGTAGAAGCGGTAGCCGTCGTCCGTGGGCATGCGTCCCGCCGACGTGTGCGGGTGCGTCAGGAGTCCGACCTGCTCGAGCTCGGCGAGCTCGCTCCGGACAGTCGACGAGGACACGTTCATCCCCGACCGTTCGACGAGGCCTTTCGAGCCCACGGGCTGTCCCGTCGCCACGTACTCCTCGACGACGCGAAGCATGATCTCCTGCTGGCGCTCGCTCAGCTCGAATTCCATGTATGCAGGCATTTTACGCCAGCAGCTCGGCCGTCACGCCGCCGCCGAGGAACCGTCCACGGGACGTCAGGCTGATCGTCGCGTTGTCGTTTCGCGTCGCGAGGCCGAGCGCTTCCATCCTGTCGAGCGCACGCTCGTCGACCGCGGCCTCGAGACCGGCCAGCGTCAGCGGCTCGTCCAGCCGCAGCCCGAGCATGACGCGCTCGCGGCGCTTGACGTCGTCGTCGAGCGGCTCGAGCTCCCGTGGCGGCGGTTCGCCGCCCGCCAGCGCAGCGAGATAGGCGGGAAGCTGCGGCATGTTCCGCCGGCGAACTGTGCCGACTCCCGTGCCGAGCGTCGAGACGGCGCCGATCCCGAGCCCGAGGTAGTCCCGGCCGAGCCAGTAGGCGAGGTTGTGGCGTGACCGTAGGTCCCTTCCGTCGGCGAGGTCGGGTCGCCGGCAGAAGTTCGCGGTCTCGTACCAGCGGTAACCGGCTGCCGTCAGGGTCTCGACGACCTGCTCGAAGTAGCCCTCCAGCGCGTCGCTCTGGCGGGCGAGCTCATCCCCGAAGGTATGTGTGAAGCGCGTCCCGGGCTTGGCCTCGAGCTCGTAGCAGGACAGGTGCTCGGGCTCCAGGGCGAGCGCCGCCTCCAGGTCGCGCTGCAGGTCGGAGGCGCTCTGGCCGGGGATCCCGTAGATGAGATCGAGCGAGATGTTGTCAAAACTGGCATCACGGAGAGTATGCACCGCGCGGCGGACGTCGTCAGGTGTGGCGCGCCGCTCGAGCACCGAGAGCAGACGCGAATCGAAGCTCTGCGCGCCCATCGACACACGGTTGACACCGTTTCGTGACAGAAGACGGGCGAGCGCCGGGGCCACGGTCTCCGGGTTCGCCTCGATCGTGACCTCGCCGGCGGGCGGCAGCGCGGCGAGCAGCCGCTCGAGCGCGGCGGGATCCGTGAACGTCGGGGTGCCGCCGCCGAGGTACACCGTCTCGAGCGGGTCGGCGAGCAGGCCGCGATCGAGCTCGAGCTCGGCGAGCAGCGCGTCGACGTACGCGTGATGCGAGCCTGCTCGCCCGACGACGGTGACGAAGTCGCAGTAGCCGCAGCGGTGGGCGCAGAACGGCAGGTGGACGTAGAGGTGGCGGATCCCGGTCATGCTGCCTCCACCCTTCGCGGCCGCGGCACGAGCTCGCCTCCACAGTTCGGACACACGCGGCCCATCGCCTCCGAGCAGCCGGCGCAGAACGTGCACTCGTACGAGCAGATCGCCGCCTCGCCGTCGGGCGCCAGCGTCGCGCCGCAGCGCTCGCACGTGCTCTTCATCTCGAGCGCCATCAGCGCTTCCCGTCCCCGAGATTGAGCACGGCCAGGAACGCCTCCTGCGGCACCTCGACCCCGCCGACCTGCTTCATACGCTTCTTGCCCTTCTTCTGCTTCTCGAGCAGCTTGCGCTTGCGCGTGATGTCGCCGCCGTAGCACTTCGCGAGCACGTCCTTGCGCTTGGCCTTCACCGTCTCGCGGGCGATCACCCGCGAACCGATCGCCGCCTGGATCGCGACGTCGAACATCTGCCGCGGGATCTCCTCCCGCAGCCGCTCGACGAGCTGCTTGCCCCGTTCGTACGCCGCATCGCGGTGGACGATCAGCGAGAGCGCGTCGACCTGCTCGCCGCCGACGAGGATGTCGACGCGGGACAGCGTCCCCTCGCGGAAACCGACCAGGTCGTAGTCGAAGCTCGCGTAGCCGCGGGTTCGCGACTTGAGCTGGTCGTAGAAGTCGATCACGATCTCCGCGAGCGGCAGCTCGTACGAGAGCAGCACGCGCTGCTCAGACAGATACTCCATGTGGTCGAAGCGACCGCGCCGCTCGTTGCAAAGCCCCATCACGTCGCCGACGTAGTCCTTCGGGACGATGACCGACGCCTTCACGTAAGGCTCTTCGACGAGCTCGTACTCGCGAGGCATCTCGGCCGGGTTGTGCACCTCGACCACCTCACCGCCCGGCATCGTCACCCGGTAGGCCACGTTCGGAGCCGTCACGAGCAGGTCGAGGTCGAACTCGCGCTCGAGGCGCTCGCGCACGATCTCCATGTGCAGCAGCCCGAGAAAGCCGCAGCGGAAGCCGAAGCCGAGGGCCTGCGAGGTCTCGGGCTCGTAGAAGAGCGCAGCGTCGTTCAGCTTGAGCCGCTCCAGCGCGTCGCGCAGCGCCGGGTACTCGTCCGAATCGGTCGGGAACAGCCCGGCGAAGACCATCGGCTTGACGTCCTTGTAGCCCGGCAGCGGCTCGGCGGCGGGCCGGCGCACCGAGGTGACCGTGTCGCCCACGCGGAGCCGGCTGACGTCCTTGAGCCCCGTGATCACGTAGCCGACCTCGCCCGCGCCGAGCGTGTCCGCGGCCGTCATCGCGGGCGAGAAGAACCCGAGCTCCTCCGCCTCGAACTGGGTTCCCTGCGCCATGGCCTTCAGCGGCTCCCCGCGCCGAAACGAGCCGTCGACCACGCGCACGAACGCGACCACGCCACGGTACTGGTCGTAGGAGGAGTCGAAGATCAGCGCGCGCGCCGGCGCCCCGGAATCCCCGGCGGGCGCCGGGACCCGCTCGACGATCGCGTCCAGCACCTCGCCGACGCCGGAGCCGGTCTTGGCCGAGATCCGCAGCACGCGGTCCGCCGACTCGCCGACGAGCTCGCCCACCTCCGCCGCGACCTCGTCCGGCCGGGCTTGCGTCAGGTCGATCTTGTTCACGGCCGGGACGATCTCGAGGTTGTTCTCGATCGCCAGGTACGCGTTCGCCAGAGTCTGCGCCTCGATCCCCTGGGAAGCGTCGACGAGCAGCAGCGCTCCCTCGCACGCGACGAGGGACCGCGAGACCTCGTACGTGAAGTCGACGTGGCCGGGCGTGTCGATCAGATTCAGCTCGTGGCCCTTCCACATCACGCGCACGGCCTGGGCCTTGATGGTGATCCCGCGCTCGCGCTCGAGCTCCATCGAG
>DATGEH010000022.1:0-8239 GCA_035310325.1 Gaiellaceae bacterium | reverse complement strand
CTGCGCCGCGATCCCGATCCCGACAGCGTCGGCCGGCTCCAGCGCGGCGAGGTGTCGCGCGCGCGGCTGCTGCGCGAGCTGTTCGAAAGCCGCGAGTTCGAGCGCGTCGAGCTGTTCGACGACGGGCTCGCGCTCGCCCTTGCCGAACGCCTCGGAGCAGAGCGCGGCCGGCCGCGCGGGCTGCGCGCGCCCGCGTGGAGCGAGGAGCGAGCGATCGAGATCCCGTGGTGCCTGGCGCGCTATGACGGCGAGCAACGGGTGCTCGACGTCGGTACCGCATTCGCCGAGCCGGCGTACATCGCGGGACTGGGCGCGCTGGGAGCATCAGAGCTCGTCACCGTCGATCTCGCCGAGCCGGCCGACGTCATCGCCGACATCCGAAAGCTTCCATTTGCAGACGACAGCTTCGACCTCGCGTACTGCATCTCGACGCTCGAGCACGTGGGCCGCGACAACGCCGTCTACGACATCGACGCACCACGCGATGACCACGGCGACGAGGCTGCACTCCGCCAGCTGAGGCGTGTTGCGCGCCGCGTGATCGTCACGGTGCCCGTCGGTGTACACGACGACCAGGGCTGGCAGATCATCCGGCCCGCGCACGAATGGATCGAGCTCTTCGAGCGTTCCGCCTTCCTCGTGTACGAGGACGAGTTGTACGTGCGCACCGACGACGGTTGGCGCACCGCGACCGTTGCAGAGGCCGATGCTGCGCTCTACCGGGAAGACGGCGCCGGTGCGGTCCTGCTCGCGGAGCTCCGTCCCGCGGGGTTGTCGGAGCGCGCGCGCCTAGCAGTGCGCGACGTCAAGCATCGCGACACTCCCCGGCGCAGCACTCTGTCCGCGTAGCAGGATCGCGGCGAAGGCGAGCGCGCCGGCCGTGAACGCCGCCGCGACGACGACGAAGAGCGTCTGCACGGAGATCCAGCGCAGGGCTTCGCCGGCGCCGAAGAAGCCGAGCGGGCCGGCCATGGTGGCCACCGTCATCACCGCGGTCAGCACCTTCGGCCGCAGCGCGGCCGGAGTGCGCACGGTGAGGATCCCGAGGAGCGGCGCATTCACGAGCGGGCTGAAGAAGCCGAACACGGCGAAGATGCCCGCCGCCGCGGCCCACGGCATCGAGATGCCGAGCAGGAACAACGGCAGCGGCATCGCGACCATCGCGAGCGCCGCAAGCTTCTGCAGGTCGGCCTTCTTCGTGAGCTGCTGTGCAGCCAGAGCTCCTATGACCGCGCCGACGCCGAATCCGCCGATGAGGAAGCCTGCGACGTGCGCGCTGCCGTAGTGAAAGTACGCGAGCGTGTTGATTCCGATGATGAGCCCTTGGCTGATCAGGTTGATGAAGCAGATCGCAACGAGCATCGGGCCGAGGAGCGGGTCGTGGCGGAGGAAGCGGAGCCCGGCGAGCACGCCTTTCGATTCCTCGCTCGGGGGCATGCGCTTCCCGGCGCGCACGACGGTCGCGATCGTGAGGAAGGAGAAGACGTATGTGCCCGCGTCGACGACGAGGACAACCGACGGGCTCGTCGCCGCGATCAGGATGCCGGCGAGGACCGGCCCTGCGATCGTCGTCACCTGCTGTCCGCCGCCGAGGATCGCGCTGACCTGCGCGACCGCGTGCTCGTCCTCGCCCGCGACCTCGGGCACGACGAGCCGCGACGACGCGAAGTACGGCGCGGCGAAGCAGCCGACGGCGAATGACGCACCGAGCAGCGCCGGGAACGTGAGCTGCCCCGTCCAGTGGAGGATCGGGATCACGAGCATGAGCGGCCCGCCGGCGGCGTCGGAGACCAGCATCGTCCGCTTCGCGCCGACGCGGGCGATGAGCGTGCCGGCCAGGATCCCGAACAGCCCGATCGGCAGCATCTCGGCGCCGAGGACCCAGCCCATCTTCGCCGTCGACCCCGTGGTGACGAGCACGAACCAGGGCAGGGCGACGAAGGTCATGGCCGAGCCCGTGAGGGATACGAGCTCGGCCACGAGCAGGCCCAGGAGTGAGCGGTTCCTGAACACCGGCCGTGATAATAAAACGTCCGTACGGTTTTGTAAAGTGGAGCCGTGCCGAAAGTCTCGGAGGAGCATCTCGAGGCCCGCCGCGCCCAGATCCTCGAGGGCGCCCAGCGCACCTTCGCGACGTACGGCTACGACGGCGCCACCGTCGCCCGCCTCGAGGAGGAGACGGGGCTCTCGCGGGGCGCGATCTTCCACTACTACGCCGGCAAGCAGGAGCTCTTCATCGCGCTCGCGCACGACCTGAACGCGCGCTACGTCGACCTCTTGACCGAACGGGGGCTCGACGATGCCGTGCGCGCGATGGCGAGCGAGGATCCCGAGCTGATCGGCGTGCTCATGGAGGTCCAGGCGCGGCTCCGGCACGACGAGGAGTTCCAGCGGCGCATGGAGGAGCGCGGCGACGGGCTCGAGCGCATGGTCGAGTGGTTCGCCGAGCGGCAGCGCGACGGCACGTTCCGCGACGACGTCGAGCTCATCCATCTCGGCCGCTTCACGACGATGGTGCTGAACGGCCTGGCGCTCCGCGTCGCGGGCGGCGACGAGACCGATGTCGAGCCGATCATCCGGCTCCTGCACGACGCCCTGGGCCCGCGCAAGTAGCATCGGCCCCCGAGTGCGCGGCAAGACGGTCCTCTTCGTCGGGGCAGGCCGCCACCAGTGGCGCGCGATCGGGCGCGCCCAGGAGCTCGGCCTGCGCGTGGTCGCGGTCGATCGGAACGCGGACGCGATCGGCCTGCATGCAGCCGACGTCGGCGAGGTAGTCGACTTCAAGGATGTCGCCGGCGTGATCGAGGTCGGGCGACGGCACGCCGTCGACGGCGTGCTCACGGTGTCGGCCGACCGCGCCGTCCCGATCGTGGCCGCAGTGGCCGAGGAGCTCGGCCTCCCCGGGATCGGCACCGAGGTCGCACACCTGATGACGAACAAGATCGCCATGCGGCGCCGGCTCGCCGACGCCGGCGTGCCGCAACCGCGCTTCGCCGCCGCGCGCGACCTGCGCACGGCGCGCGCCGCAGCGGAGACGGTCGGTTTCCCCGCTGTGCTGAAACCTGCGGACAGCGGCGGCCAGCGCGGGGTGTTCCGGCTCGAGTCGCTGGACGACCTCGAGGCGCATCTGCATGCGGCACTCGCGGAGTCGGCGGGCGGCGAGCTCGTGCTCGAGCGCTACTACGACGCGCTCGAGCTGAACGGGCTCGTCGTCGCGCGCGGCGGCGAGGCGACGACGCTGACGCTCTCGGACCGCCTGCGCCCGCCCGGCATCGGATTCGGCGTCGGCTGGATCCACGTCTATCCCGCGACGATCTTCGGCGACACCCTGGAGGAGGCCGAGTTCGTCGCCGCGCACGCGACGAGGGCGCTCGGCCTGCGCGACGGGATCGGCTTCCCGCAACTGCTCGTCGCCGACGACGGGGTGCTCGTCGTCGAGGTGGCCGCGCGCATTCCGGGCGGGCAGATGGCCGACCTTGCGCGCCACGCAGTCGGTGTCGATCTCATCGAGCTCGAGCTGCGACGCGCGTTGGGCGAGGAGATCCCGGACGAGCTCGCCCTGCCCCGCTTCCAGCAGCCGCTCGCGATCCGCTTCCTCACCGCCGAGCCCGGCCCGCTCCCGACCGGGCGCGTGACCGCGATCGGCTCGCTCGAGCCCGTGCTCGCGGCGCCCGGCGTCGTCGAGGCGGACACGTATCTCGAGATCGGCGAGACCATCCGTCCCGTGCGCCTCGACGCCGACAGGCGCGGCTACGTGATCGCGACGGCGGACACGAGCGTCGAGGCGTTGCAGCGCGCCGAGGACGCGGCGCGCCTGCTCGAGGTGACGGTCGAATGACCGAGATCGTGCGCGACGGCTATGATGCGATCGCCGACACCTTCGCCACCTGGCGCGACCGGATCGCCGGCGATCCACGAGGCGAATGGCGCGACGAGCTCGTCACGCGGCTGCCCGTGGGGGCGCGCGTCCTCGAGCTGGGCTGCGGCAACGGCATCGATGCGCGCCTGCTCGCCCGGCGCTTTCAGGTCACCGGCGTCGACGTCTCCGCGGAGCAGATCCGGCGCGCCGCGGCCGCCGTCCCCGAGGCGACGTTCCTCCAGGCCGATTTCACCGAGCTCGAGCTGCCGGCCGGTTCGTTCGACGCGGTCGCGTCGTTCTACGTCTTCAACCACGTGCTGCGCGAGCGGCTGGAGCCGCTCTACGAGCGCATCCACTCGTGGCTCGTCCCCGGCGGCCTGCTGCTCACCGCGCTCGGCGCCTCCGACACGGAGGCCTGGACCGGCGAGTGGTTGGGGACGACGATGTTTTTCAGTAGTTTCCCCCCGGAGACCAACTCGCGCCAGCTACGCCGGGCAGGCTTTCGGCTGTTGCGCGAGGCGGTCATCGAGATCGACGAACCGGAGGGACCGGCTCAGTTCCAGTGGGTGCTTGCAGCTTCGACGTGACGCATTACCGCGAGCTACTCGAGGCTGCACAGGCCGGCGGATACCGATGGTCGAGCTTCGACCACGATCCGCAGGCGGGCGATCTCTTTCTGCGCCATGACGTCGACCTGTCGCTCGAGGCGGCGCTCGTGATGGCCCGCGTGGAGCAGGAGCTCGGCGTGCGGGCGACCTACTTCCTGATGACCGAGAGCGTCTTCTACAACCTCGGCTCGACGGCCGGCGGCGCCGCGTTGCGGGAGCTGCGCAGCCTGGGCCACGCCGTTGGCTTTCACCCGGTCCATCCGCACACGGACTTCGACGACCGCTTCGACCCCGTGTTCGCGTGGCACAACCCGGATCCCGAGTTCCTCGCCGCCCCGATCGAAGGGGCGGTGAACGTCATGGCGCCGCCGTACTTCGCTCCGGGCCACTATCGCTCCGATTCGAACCAGGACTGGCGCGGCGACTGCCCGCACGAGGATCTCGCGGCCGGCAGGTATTCCTGGCTGCAGCTAAACACGCATCCCGTGATCTGGGCGTATGACGGTGCGACGATGCGCGAGACGATGGACGCCCTGCTGGCCGCAATGCGCGAGGAGTGGCTCGCGCATCTCGCGAACGACCGAATCGACCTCTCCTAGTGACGACGATTCTGGTCACCGCGTCCGGCGCGCCCGGGACCGCTGCGCTGCTGCGCGCGCTGCGTGAGAACGGCGAGCGCGACGTGCGGCTCGTCGGCGTCGACATGTCGGAGCGTTCGATCGGCGCGCATCTCTGCGACGCATTCCATGTCGTTCCGGCGGGGTCTGACCCCGCCTATGCCGACGCCCTGCTCGCGCTCGTCGAGCGCGAGCACGTCGACGTCGTCATCCCGCAGTCGTCGTTCGATCTGCCCGGTCTCGCCTCGGCACGAGAGCGCTTCCCGGTGCCCGTCCTCGTCTCGTCGCCGGAGACCGTGCGGCGCTCGAACGACAAGGCCGAGACGTACTCGCTGCTGCAACGGATTGGCGTGCCGACGATCGGATTCCGGCGCGCCACGGGCGCGCGCGCGGTCGAAACGGCGGCGCACGAGCTCGGCTACCCGGAGCGGCCGGTGTGCTTCAAGCCCGTGTTCTCGTCCGGATCGCGCGGCTTCCGCATCCTCGACCCCACCGTCGACCGCACGCACCAGCTGCTGCACGAGCGGCCCGGATCCGTGTCGATGCGCCTCGAAGAGGCGCTCGAGCTGCTGCCGGACGAAGGCGGCACCGAGCTGCTCGTCATGGAGCTTGCAACCGGCGGCGAGCGCACGATCGACGGCATCGCCGACGGAGCGCGTGTGGTGCTCGGTCACCCGAAGACGCGCGAGGGGATGCGCGCCGGGCTCGCGATGTACTTCGTCACGCTCGCGGATCCAGCGCTGATGGAGCTCACGGACAACATCGTGCGCGAGCTCGCGATCGAATGGTTCTTCAACATCCAGCTCGTCGGCGACCGCGTGATCGAGGTCAACCCGCGCATCTCGACGATGGTCTACCAGGAGGACCTCAACCTTCCCTGGCTGGCGGTGAAACGCGCGCTCGGCGAGATCTCGGATGAGGAGCTGGCCGCATATAGCGCGCGCGTACGGCCGGGAAGAACCGTGCTTCGTTTCTTCGACCAGGTGGAATGGGACCAGTGAATGAACTGGAACACGCTTCGGGGGACGCTGCAGGCTGCGTGTGAGGAGCCCGCGTCGGCGGAGGTCGCCGAGCGCGCGATCGAGGCGGCCGAGATCGTCGCCTCCGCCGCGGGGGAGCCGCCCGACAAGCTGCCGCGCGAGGCGCGCGAATGGGTCGAGACGCACGGAGTCCCGGATCCGGACCTGGTCGAGCTCGCGTACCGCGCCATGAAATGCGTCGCCGACGCCTCGGGCGACGCGCGCGACCGCCTCAACGATCTCCGCTTCCGCCTGGGGGACATCGCCGCCGCCTAACCTGGGGCTCGTGCGCGTCACGCACTGCCCGATCAACACGGCCGGCATCCCCTGGACGAACGTCCAGGCGCTGCGCGCGCGCGGCGTCGACGCGAAGCTCGTCGTCTTCGAGCGCTACCGCCTGCATCCGGAGGCGGACGAGGAGATCTCGCGGCCCGCGAACCTCGTCGGGCGGCAGCTCGCGCAGGCGCGCGCGTTCGCGCGGCTCGCGCCGCAGACCGACGTCTTCCACTTCTACTTCGGCCTGACGCTGCTGCCGCGCTCGGTGCAGTTCCCGCTGCTGCGCGCCCTCGGCAAGCGCTCGGTCATGCACTTCCTCGGCTCCGACATCCGCGGCAAGCCTGCGCACGAGCTCGACTGGTCGCGTCGCGCCGGCGCGCGCGTCGTCGGCTCGTACGACGCGGCGCGCTGGGTGCCGGACGCGCACGTGATCCCGCCGGCGATCGACGTCGCGGCGATCTCACCGTCGCCGCCGTCCGATCGCGAGCGCCCGCTCGTGCTGCATGCGCCCTCGTCGCGCGCGAAGAAGGGGACCGAGCACGTCGTCGTCGCGTGCGAGCAGCTGGGCCTCGACCTCGAGCTCGTCGAAGGGCTCCACCACCGCGAGGCGTTCGAGCGCTACCGCGCCGCGGACATCGTCGTCGACCAGCTGAACGCCGGGTGGTACGGCGTGTTCGCGATCGAGGCGATGGCGCTCGGCAAGCCCGTCGTCACGTTTCTGCACGACGAGGCGGTGCAGCGCACCGAGGAGGCGTTCGGCGTCGAGGTGCCGATCGTCCCCGCGACGAGCGAAACGCTCACCGACGTCCTCCGCCCGCTCGCCGAGTCGCCGGAGGAGCGTGCGCGCATCGGGGCCGCAAGCCGCGCGTACGTCGAGCGCGTGCACGACCTCGCACCGATGACCGACCGCCTGCTCGACCTCTACGCTCAACTGCGATGAAGCTCGGCGAAGAGCTGAAGAGGCTCGGCCGGCACTCCGCGATCTACGGGCTCGGCGGGCTCGTCTCGCGGATCCTCGCGACGCTGCTGCTGCCGCTCTACACGCACTACCTGCCGCCGGGCTCGTACGGGCGCGTCGAGCTCGTCACCGCCGCGACCGCGGTCCTCGCGATCGCGCTGCAGATGGGGATCTCGAGCGCGTTCTTCCGCTTCTACTTCGACGCGAAGGAGCCCGCCGGGAAGCTGACCGTGATCCGCACGTCGTTCTGGTTCACGATGGGGATGTCGACGCTCGGCCTCGTGCTCGGCGTCGTCTTCGCCGGCCCGGTCGGGCACTGGATCGGCCTCGGCCACGATCCATCGCTCGTGCGCGCGGGCGCGGTCGGGCTGTGGGCGCAGACGAACTACCAGCAGCTCACCGCGCTGTTCCGCGTCGAGGAGCGCTCGGTCGCCTACGCGATCGCGAGCGTCACCAACGTGCTGATCACGATCGCCGGCATGGTCGTCTTCGTCGCGGTCTTCCACTGGGGCGCCGTGGGCCTCGTGGTCGGGAACTTCGTCGGCACGCTCTGCGTCTACGCGGCGCTCGTCGTGTACCGCCGCGACCAGTTGCATTTCCAGTTCGACGGCAGGCTCTTCCGCTCGATGCAGCGCTTCGGGATGCCCCTCGTGCCCTCGGCGCTCGCGCTGTGGGCGATCAACTTCGTCGACCGGCTGTTCGTCGCCCACTACAACGGGCGCGCCGAGGTCGGTGTCTACTCCGTGGCGATTCGCGTCGGCTCCGTGATCACGTTCGTGATGCTCGCGTTCCGGACGGCGTGGCCCGCCTTCGCGTATTCGATCGAAGACGACCGCGAGGCAAAGCGCACGTACGCGTTCGTGCTCACGTACCTGCTCGCCTTCGCGTCCTGGCTCGCGCTC
>DATGEH010000021.1:0-27995 GCA_035310325.1 Gaiellaceae bacterium | reverse complement strand
ACACGCCCTTGACGATCGACGCCGGCGTGGTCCCGTGCTCCTCGTTGTACGCGAGCTGCTTCGCGCGGCGGCGGTTCGTCTCGTCCATCGCGCCGGCGATCGCCTCCGTGACCTTGTCCGCGTAGAGCAACACCTTGCCGTTGACGTTTCTCGCCGCGCGGCCGATCGTCTGGACGAGTGCAGTCTTTCCGCGCAGGAAGCCCTCCTTGTCCGCGTCGAGGATCGCGACCAGCGTCACCTCCGGCAGGTCGAGCCCCTCGCGGAGCAGGTTGACGCCGACGAGCACGTCGTAATCGCCGAGCCGTAGCTCGCGGATGATCTGGATCCGCTCGAGCGTGTCGATCTCGGAATGCAGGTAGCGCGCCTTCACGCCCGACTCGAGCAGGTAGTCGGTGAGGTCCTCGGCCATCTTCTTCGTCAGCGTCGTGACCAGCGTGCGCTCGCCGACCGCCTCGCGCTGCCGGATCTCGCCGAGGAGATCGTCGATCTGGTTGCACGTCGGCCGCAGGTCGACCTCGGGGTCGACGACTCCGGTCGGCCGAATCAGCTGCTCGGCGATCCGTGTCGAGTGGCGCAGCTCGAACGGCCCCGGGGTCGCGGACGCGAACACGAACTGCGGCACCTTCTCGAGGAACTCGTCGAAGCGCAGCGGCCGGTTGTCGAGCGCGGACGGCAGACGGAAGCCGAAGTCGACGAGTGTCTGCTTCCGGGACCGGTCGCCCTCGTACATGCCGCCGACCTGCGGCACCGACTGGTGCGACTCGTCGACGAAGACGACGAAGTCGGAGGGGAAGTAGTCGAGCAGCGTGTGCGGCGCCGAGCCCGGCGGCCGGCCGTCGAGGATGCGCGAGTAGTTCTCGATCCCGTTGCAGAACCCGAGCTCGCGCATCATCTCGAGGTCGTACTCGGTGCGCTGCCGAATCCGGTGCGCCTCAAGCATCTTTCCCTCCGACTCGAACTTCGCGACTTGCTCTTCGAGCTCATGCCGGATCTCGACTGCCGCGCGCTCGATCGTCGGCTTCGACGTCACGTACTGCGTCGCCGGGAAGATCGTGATCGAGTCGTATTTCGAGAGCACCTCGCCGGTGAGCGGATCGAAGTGCGAGATCTGCTCGACCTCGTCACCGAAGAACGAGATGCGATACGCGGTCTCGGAATGCGCCGGCTGTACTTCGACGACGTCGCCTTTCACTCGGAAGCGGCCGCGGCCGAGCAGCGTGTCGTTGCGGACGTACTGGATGTCGATGAGCTTGCGCAACATCACGTCGCGGTCTTGCGACTCGCCGGCCGTGACGAAGACGACGCGCTCCTTGTACTCCTCCGGCGAGCCGAGGCCGTAGATGCACGAGACCGACGCGACGATGATCACGTCGCGCCGAGAGAGGAGCGACGAGGTCGCCGAGTGGCGCAGACGATCGATGTCGTCGTTCCGCGAGGAGTCCTTCTCGATGTAGAGGTCCGCCTGCGGGACGTAGGCCTCGGGCTGGTAGTAGTCGTAGTACGAGACGAAGTACTCGACCGCGTTGTTCGGGAAGAACTGGCGGAACTCGTTGCAGAGCTGGGCGGCGAGGGTCTTGTTGTGGGCGATGATCAGCGCAGGGCGCCCGATCTTCTCGATCGTCCACGCGATCGTCGCGGTCTTGCCGGTCCCGGTCGCGCCAACGAGCGTCTGGTAGCGCTCGCCCGCGAGAATCCCCTCTCCAAGGGTTTCGATCGCCCGCGACTGGTCGCCGATGGGCCGGTAGACGTCGGTCGTTTTCAGCTCGGGCATGAGCGATAAAGGGTATCGCGGTCCATACTTCCGTTCCCATGCGGAGCCTCGTCGCCCTCCTCGCCGCAATCGCCCTGCTGGCCGCCGCCGGCTCGGCGTCCGCCTACCCCTGGCCGTTCAAGCCGTTCGACAAGCAGCATCCGATCCGCGGCGACTTCGGCGATCCGCGCACGGTCTACGAGAACGGAATCCTGGCCGACCCGTTCGACGGTGCAGGCTTTTTCTCGTTCCACCAGGGCGTCGACATCGCCGCTCCGGACGGAACGCCGATCTACGCGATCGCGAACGGCACCGCGCATTACCTCGGCGCGGCCACGCTCAATCTCGACACCGGCAAGGGCGTCGTCTTCCAGTTCTTCCACATCATCAGCGTCGTCGGCGAGGGACAACACGTCACGATGAGCAGGACGATCCTCGGCTACGTGCAGCCGCCGTATGGTCACGTGCACATCAGCGAGATCGACGGAGAGCGCGTCGTCAATCCGTTGCTCAAGGGCCACCTGACGCCCTACCGCGACCGGACGAAGCCCACTATTCGCGACATCCTCATCAAGAACCAGACGGGAGTCGTCCAGGCGCCGCTCGGTCTCTGCGGCGTCGTCGAGCTCGACGCCGACGCATTCGACACCACGCCGATGCCGGTTCCCGGAGCGTTCAACGGCATGCCGGTCGCGCCGGCGTTCGTCGAGTGGAGATTGGTGCGCCTCGGCGGAGCCGTCGCAGTGCCCTGGAGCGTCGTCGCGGACTTCCGCAACACGCTTCCTCCCAACCCGCGCTTCTGGAGCGTCTACGCGAAGGGGACGTACGAGAACGCCCCGCGCTTCGGCCGCGAGCAGTACGGCGGCATGCCCGGCCGCTATCTGTTCTCGCTCGCGCCGGCGTTCAATACGGCGTCCGTCGCAAACGGCGTCTACGTGCTTTCGGTCCGCGCCTCGGACATCCGCGGAAACAGCACCCTGGCCGCCCGGCGCCTCTCGGTGCTCAACGGCAAGGGAGCGTGCCCGGGCTCGCTGCCCGCCCCGCCGAACGCTCCGCCCCCGAGCGAGCCGCCCGCGTCCTCCTCCTCGACGTCGCCCTAAGGCATCGCTTGCGATGGCGACCGATCAACCGAGGCCAAGCTGCGTCTTGTAGGCGCGGCGGTAGATCCCCTTCAATCGCTCGACCCGGGACACGTATGCCCGTGTCTCCGGAAAGCGAATGCCGCCCCCGGTGCTACGCCAGAGGTCGACGTTCCGCTCGCCCGCGTTGTATGCGGCAAGCGCGGTCCGCTCGTCCTTGTAGCGGTCGAGCAGATGACGGAGATACCACGCGCCGTAGCGCACGTTGATCTCCGGGTTGTAGAGGTCGGAGATCACGAACCTCTTGCCTCCGGTGCGGATCGCGATGCCCTTCGCCGTCGTGGGCTGCAACTGCATGAGCCCGAGCGCACCCGTGCTCGAGCGGGCATCCGCGTTGAACTTGCTCTCCTGCTCGATCACGGCTGCCAGGAGCGCCGGGTTCAAGTGGTAGTTGGCCGCATGGCCGCGAACGACGGACGCGTAGCGGAGCGGATACCAGAGGCGTGCCCACCACGGCGGCTCAGTCCGCTGCAGGTAGATGAACGCGCCGAGCAGGCCGGCCGCAAGCGCGGCGACGGTGAGCAATCGTCTCAGGAGGCGGATGAGAGCCTCGCCATCACGCCCGCCACGAACTCGTCGAGATCGTCGAGCGTTCCGTCGTTGACGAATGCGAAGTCCGCGCGCTCGACCTTCGCCTCGTCGGGAATCAGGCGGCTCTCGCGTTCTGCGAGGCCCGCGCGCCGCCGACCGCGCACGTCCGGGTGGGCGGTGATGACCACGACGGCGTCGAAGCGCGACTCCCCGCCCGTCTCGTAGAGGAGCGGAACCTCGACGACCGCCACCGGGCGGTCGACTTCCGCGAGCCAGGCGTCGGCCGCCGCGCGCGTCTTCGGATGGAGCAACCGCTCGAGCCATTCGAGCTCCGCCGGATCGGCGAACACGATCTCGCCGATGCGGGCCCGGTCGCCGACCGCGTCCTCACCCCAATGCGCGCGAATCGCCTCGCGCACCTCCGGATCGCGCGCGAGCAGGTCGTGCACGAGGTCGTCCGCCGAGAGCGTCGCGGCACCGTGGCGCGCGAACGCGGCGAGCGCCTCGCTCTTGCCGGCCGCGATGCCCCCCGTGATCGCGACCGCGAGCGGCCGCCCGCCCACTATTCCTCGGGGGTCTCGGCTTCGGCTTCGGCCGAAGGCTCTTCAGCCTCGGCGCTGGGCGCCTCGGCCTCGGGCGCCGACGCTTCCGCGAAGACGTCCTCGGAGAGGTCGATCGCCGGCGGCGGCGCCTCGTCGCCCGGCTTCGGCTGGATGGGCATGCCATCCTCGACGCGCTTGAGCGACAGGGACAGGCGGCGGCGTTCTGCGTCGACTTCGAGGATGCGCACGTTGACGGTGTCGCCCTGCGACACGACCTCGCGCGGATTCTCGACGTGATGCTGCGCGAGCTCGGAGATGTGCACGAGCCCCTCGACCCCCGGAAGGATCTCGACGAACGCGCCGAACGTGACGACCTTCGTCACCTTCCCCTCGACGACGTCGCCTTCCTGGTAGCTCTCGAGCACCTGCTGCCATGGATCGGACTGCGTCTGCTTGAGGCCGAGCGAGATCCGCTGGCGCTCGCGGTCGATGTCGAGGACCTTCACGTCGACCTTCTGTCCGATCTCGAGGACCTCGGACGGATGGTTGACGTGGCTCCACGACAGCTCGGAGATGTGAATGAGGCCGTCCATGCCGTCGAGGTCGACGAATGCGCCGAAGTCGACGATGTTCGAGATCGTGCCCTCGACCACATCGCCCGGGTTGAGCTTGTCGAGGATCGCTTGGCGCATCTCCTTGCGCTCGTCCTCGAGCACCGCGCGGCGCGAGAGCACGACATTGTTGCGCGACCGGTTGAGCTCGATGACCTTGCAGCGAAGCTCCTGGCCGAGATACTCGTCGAGGTCCTGCACGCGGCGGATGTCGACGAGCGACGCCGGCAGGAACCCGCGGACGCCGAGGTCGAGAATGAGTCCGCCCTTCACGACCTCGATCACGCGGCCGGTGACGGCCTCGCCCTTCTCGTGCGCCTGCTCGATCGCCTTCCAGGCAATCTCGAAGCGCGCGCGCTTCTTCGAGAGGATCAGCCTGCCTTCGGCGTCCTCCTTCGTCATGACCAGCGCCGCGATCTCGTCGCCCACCGAGACCTCGTCGGCCGGGTTCACAGAGCGGCGAATCGAGAGCTCGCTGACCGGAATGACGCCCTCGGACTTGTAGCCGATGTCGACGAGGACTTCATCCTTGTCGACGCGGACGACCGTCCCGTTGACGACCTCGCCTTCGTTGATCGTGGGGAAGGTCGACTCGTAGTCGGGAATCAGCTCGCCGTCCGGACCGGTGGTCCAGACGCCTTCTTCGAGCCTCGGGTCGTTGATCGTGTCGTTCGCCATTCGAGCGGGCCAGTATAGCCCTGTACTCAGAGACGGCCGTGACCGGGTTTGGTTAGACCGGCGTTCGAATCACGCTTGCGCAAAGCGCCGCAGCGTAAGCCGAAGGCTTACGCGTAGGCGGAGATCACGTCGGCGCGGATGGGCGAAGCCCACCACCGCCGACGCAGCAGAGACCGTCCGCCAAACCTCGAAGAGGCCGGCGGCTTTGCCGACGGCCGCTCCCGCGAAGCGGGACCCCGAACAGGCGAAGAGCGTCAGCTCTTCGCCTGATGCCAATCGTCGGCGGCGCCGACGTCGACGGCGAGCGGCGGGTCGAGGGGATACGCGCGGCACATCTCCTCGCGCACGAGCTCCTTCACGGTCGACACCTCGGCGTCGGGAGTCTCGACGAGCAGCTCGTCGTGCACCTGCAGGACGAGCCGCGCACTGCGCCCTTCGTCGCGGAGGCGGCGATGGATGCTCACCATCGCGACCTTGATGATGTCCGCTGCCGTTCCCTGCATCACGGAGTTGACCGCGAGGCGCTCCCCGAGCGATCGGGTCTGCCTGTTCGCCGCGCGAATCTCGGGGACGGGGCGCCGCCGGCCGAGGAGCGTCGTCACATAGCCGTCGCGTGACGCTTGCTCGATCGTGCGCTGGATGAAGTCCTGCACAAGTGGGAAGCGCGCGAGATACGTGTCGATGTACGTCTGCGCTTCGTCGCGCGGGATCTCGAGATTCTCGGAGAGGCCGAACGCGGAGATGCCGTAGATGATCCCGAAGTTCACCATCTTCGCGACGTTGCGCTCGTCCTTGGTAAGCGTCGCCTGCTCCTTGCCGAGCACCTCCGCCGCGGTCGCGGAGTGGATGTCCTCACCGCGAGCGAACGCCTCGCGCAGCTTCGCCTCGCCGGACACGTGCGCGAGGATGCGTAGCTCGACCTGCGAGTAGTCGGCGGAGATGAGCCGGTAGCCGGCCTCCGCCACGAACGCGCTGCGAATCTCGCGCCCGAGCTCGGTGCGAATCGGAATCGCCTGCAGGTTCGGGTTGGACGTCGAGAGGCGCCCGGTCGCCGCGACCGCCTGGTTGAACGTCGTGTGCAGCCTGCCGTCCTCGCCGATCAACGCGGGCAGCGGGCCGAGATACGTGTTGAGCAGCTTCGTCAGCTCGCGCCACTCCTCGATCACCTCGACGATCGGGTGCTCGTCGCGGATGGTGCGCAGCACGCGCGTGTCGGTCGAGTAGCCGGTCTTGCCCTTTCGCCCCGGTGTGAGCTCGAGCTTCTCGAAGAGGATGCGCGCAAGCTGCTGCGTCGAGCCGATCATGAACTCCTCGCCGGCAAGCTCGAATGCCTTGGACTCGAGCTCTTCGACCCGATCGGCGAGCCGCGCGGTGATCTCGCCCATGCGATACGTGTCGATCTTGACGCCGGCGTCCTCCATCGCCGCGAGCACTGCGGTCAGTGGAAGCTCGATCCGGTCGTACAGATCCTCGCTCCCACGCTCGCGCACACGCGCGCGCAGCAACGGTGCGAGACGGCGTGGCACCTCTGCTGCCCGTACGAGCGCAGCCGTCTCCTCTTCCGCCGCCGGCTCGGGTAGCGCTTCGACGCCGTACTCGTTCGCGAGATCGTCGAGCTCGTACGCGGGCCGCCCCGGCTCGATGAGGTACGCGGCGATCATCGTGTCCTCGGCCGGGAGCATGGTCAGCCG
Organism: Gaiellaceae bacterium; assembly: GCA_035310325.1. Classification (GTDB taxonomy): domain Bacteria; phylum Actinomycetota; class Thermoleophilia; order Gaiellales; family Gaiellaceae; genus Palsa-739. Next base: position 21,053 of record DATGEH010000021.1, on the reverse strand, counting down.
CGGCAACGACTTGTAGTCGTGCGCGATGACATCGCAGTCGCGCAGCGCCAAACCCAGATCGTCGGGGAGTGGTGCGACGAGAACGGGCTCTCCCTCACGGGCGACCGCGCAGCGGTCGCCTCCCACTGCAACTGACACCGGCCCGTCGAGCTTCGGCAGCGAATCGACGACCTCCCACATGACGCTCGTCCCTGCAATCACGCGCTCCGCAGCCGGCACGGCGGCATCGAGCTCGTCGATGCGGTTGAAGAGGTTGCGGAATTCGAACCGCCGGAACATCTCGCGCAGCTGCGACCGATCGGGTGGAGCGAGCACGAGCTCTGCCGGGTCGCAGTCGAGCTCGAGGTCGCGACGCATCGTGGCGAGCTCCTTCGCAGCCCGAGCCTGGTCGGCGAACTCAGTGACGTTCTTCCGCCGCGCCGGCGAGAGCTCGGCCGCGTGCTCGATGACGGCTTCGACCGAGCCGTATTGCGCGATCAGCTGCCCGGCGGTCTTGTCGCCGATGCCGGGGATCCCGGGGATGTTGTCCGAGCTGTCGCCCTTGAGGCCGATGAAGTCCGGGATCTGTTCGGGGCGGATTCCGTAGCGCGCCTCGACGCGGTCGGGCGTGTACACGTTCACGTCGCTGACGCCGCGCGGCGTCATCATCAGGCAGATGTTCTCGGAGACGAGCTGGAACGCATCTCGGTCGGTCGAGACGACGCACGTGCGCACGCCGGCCGCGTCGGCCTGAGTGGCAAGCGTCGCAATGACGTCGTCCGCCTCCCAGCCCTCGAACTCGAGGTTGCGGTACCCGAATGCCTCGACGATAGGCCGGAAGTACGGGAACTGCTCGCGCAGAAGGTCGGCCATCGGACGGCGGCCTTCCTTGTAGACGACGTCGACGGACTCCGCGACGGCGGCACGGTGCACGGGCCGTGTGTCCCACGCGACGGCGACGCCCTTCGGCTTGTAGTCGGACAGGAGCTTGAAGAGCATGTTCGTGAACCCGAGGAGGGCGTTCGTCGGGAACCCCTCGGTGGTCGCGAGCTCCTCCGGGAGCGCGAAATACGCGCGGTACGCGAGGTTGTTGCCGTCGACGAGGAAGAGCTCGGACTCGCGCGCGGGCGCGTCGTCGAGGTCGAGCTCGAGTCCGGTGAGCGTCTTCGGGCTGATAGCTCCGAGTGTATTCGGGGTGCTTGAATCCGGCGGTGCCCCGCGTCCCGCTTCTCTCCGGCACGCGGCTCGTGATCGCGAACGCGCCGGACGACGCGTACGTGCTGCGGCCCCCGCCACCGGGCGAGGCAGTCGCGGACGTCGGCGCAGCCGTGCGCGATGCGGTCCGCTTCCCCCTCGCCGGCCCGCCGCTCGAGTCGCTCGTGCGCAGGCGGACGCGCGCGACGATCGTCGTCGAGCCTCCCGCGCTGCCGATCCCGGGAGCGCCTGCCGACCCCCGGCAGCATGCAATCGGCGCGGTCGTCGACGAGCTCGAGCGCCTCGGCATCCCGAGCGGATACCAGACGATCCTGCTCGCCTCCGGCCTCGCCCGGCGCGCGGCGCAGCGGGAGCTCGCCGGCCTCGTCACCCCGGAGGTCGCGCGGCGCTTCCACGGCCGCGTCGTCGTCCACGACGTCGAGAACCCGGAGCTCGTGACGCTCGACGGCTCGGCGCGCCCGCCGCTGCGCGTCAACCAGGCACTCGTCGATACCGATCTCGTCGTGGTCGTGAGCGCGGCGGAGTCGGTGCTGCACGGCGGGCCGGCCGCGCTCCTCGCGGCCGCCGGTCCCGAGGCGCAGCGGGCCGCGGGCGCGCACTCGCTGCTCGAAACTGCGGCGTCGCAGGGATGGCAGCTCGCACTCGCGCTCGAACGCGCGCTCGCCGGACGCGTGCCACTGGTAGGTGTCTCGCTCGTGCTCAACCACCCTGACATCTCGGGCGCGCTGCGTGGCTATCCGTACTACGACGACGCGCTCGAACGGATCGCACGCTCGCCGCTGCGGCACGTCTTCGCGCTCCTACCCGACCTCTTGCGCCAGAGCGTCCTCCGTTCGATTGCGGTGGAGCTGACGGTCGCAGCCGCGTTTGCAGGGCCTCCGTCGGTCGCGCACGCCGAAGCGCTGCTCCGTGCCGTGGAGCTGCGCCGCTCGGAGCTCGCCGAGCCGCTCGACGGGATCGTCATCGGCGTCCCCGGTGTGACTCCTTATGTTCCCCGCGAGCGGCCGAACCCGCTGCTCGCGGCGTACCTCGGCCTCGGGCTCGCGCTCCGACTCTGGCGTGACGCATTCCCGATCGTCGACGGCGGGACGGCCGTGCTCGTCCACCCGTTCGCGCGCCGCTTCGCCCATCCGACGCAGCAGCCGTATCGGGTGTTCTTCCACGCCACCCGCAGCGGGCGCGACCCGCAGCTGCTCGCCGAAGCCGAGGTCGCAGCCGCCGGCGACGCTCGCGCTCTCGAGGCGTATCGCGCCGGACGCACGGTCCATCCGTTGCTGCCCTTTCGCGACTGGAACGGGTGCCAGCCCGCGCTCGGCCGGCTCGGCTCGGTGCTCGTCGCCGGTGCGTCGGACGCAACGGCGGTGCGGCAGCTCGGCTTCGTCCCGGTGCAGAGCGTCGCGACCGCGCTCGAGATCGCACGCGGCCAGGGCGCGATGCGCATCGGCTTCCTGCTGAGCCCACCGTACTTCCCGTTACGAGTGGGCTAGAGCCTAAATCTCGCCGAGATACGTCTTGCGCACCTCGGGGTTCTGCGCGAGTGCCTTCGCATCGTCGGCGAGCGCGATCGTTCCGGTCTCGAGCACGTAGCCGCGATTCGCCACGTGCAGCGCCATGAGTGCGTTCTGCTCCACGAGCAAGATCGACGTTCCCTGCTTGTTCACCTCGAGGATCGTCTCGAAGATCCGCTCGACGAAGATCGGCGCAAGCCCCATCGACGGCTCGTCGAGCATCAGGAGCTTGGGACGCGCCATGAGCGCGCGCCCGATCGCGCACATCTGCTGCTCGCCGCCGGACAACGTTCCGGCCTTCTGCGTCCGGCGCTCGGCGAGCCGCGGGAAGAGCGTGAAGACCCGGTCCATGTCCTCGCGGATACCCGGCCGGTCCGACCGCTGGAACGCGCCCATCTCGAGATTTTCCGTGACCGTCATGCGCGGAAAGAGCTTGCGGCCCTCCGGCGACTGCGCAATGCCGCGCTTGACGATGTCGTGCGGCGCGTCGTGTGTGATGTCGCGGCCGGCGAACGCAATCGTGCCGGTCCGCGGATGGTTCAGCCCGTTGATCGAACGAAGCGTCGTCGACTTGCCGGCGCCGTTTGCTCCGATCAGGGTGACGATCTCCCCGTCGTGAACGGTGATCGAGATGCCTTTGAGCGCTTGGATCGAGCCGTAGAAGGTCTCGATGCCGTCGACCTCGAGCAGCAGCTCGGGGTTGGCACTCACGATGCGCTCACCGCCGCCGTGCCGAGGTACGCCTCGATGACGCGCTCGTTCTTTTGGATCTCCTGCGGCGTGCCCTCGGCGATCTTCTCGCCGTAGTCGAGCACCGTGACGCGGTCGGAGACGCCCATGACAACGCGCATGTCGTGCTCGATGAGCAGAACCGTGAGATTGCGCTCGCTCCGCAGACGGCCCACGAAATCGGTGAACTCCACGGTCTCCTGCGGGTTCATGCCCGCCGTGGGCTCGTCCAACAGCACGAGCTTCGGCTGCGTCGCGAGAGCACGCGCGACCTCGAGCCGGCGCTGGTCGCCATACGAGAGGTTGCGGCCGAACTCGCCCTCCTTGCGCCGAAGACCGCTGTATTCGAGCAACTCGCGGGCGCGTGCCCGTGCCTCTTTTTCCTCCTGACGGACGCGCGGCGTTCGCATGATCGCCTCGATCAGGTTGCCTCTGAGACGCGTGTGCATCCCCACGAGGACGTTCTCGAGCGCCGTCATGTTCTGGAAGAGCCTGATGTTTTGGAACGTACGTCCGATGCCGCGATGCGTGTAGACATGCGGCGGCCTGCCCGTCAGCTCATCCCCCGCGAAGAAGATTCGCCCGGCAGTCGGCTTGTACACGCCCGTGAGCATGTTGAAGAACGTCGTCTTGCCCGCGCCGTTCGGTCCGATCAGGCTGACGATCGAGCCCTGCGGAACCGTGAAATCGACGTCGTCGACGGCGACGAGACCGCCGAACTCCTTGCGCAAGGCGAAGGTCTGGAGGAGGACGTCTGCCATCAGGCCGTCACGTCGTACAGCGGCTCGTCGTGGACACCCTCATGGAACTCGGCAGCGCGGCGCTGGCTGGGAATCAAGCCTTCTGGTCGCACGAGCATCACGACGACGAGGATCACCCCGAAGATTCCGTACTCGTACAGCGGCACGTCGAGCACCTTGTGCCAGATCTGGATGTCGGAGCCGCCGGGCCCGAAGTGGCCGTTCAGCCAGCTGCCCACGTTCGGGAGCCCCTCGAGGTTGAGGTACTCGATGAAGCACGCGCCGAAGATGACGCCCCAGATGTTCCCCATGCCGCCGAGGATCACCATGACGAGGATGATCACCGAGATGTTGAAGTTGAACGAGTCGGGGAACGCCGCACCGATGTACGACGCGTAGTACGCACCGGCAACTCCGCCGAAGAATGCGCCGGTCGCATACGCCCACGTCTTCGTGCGCATGAGCGGAATGCCCATCGCCGCTGCCGCGGTCTCGTCCTCGCGAATGGCAATCCACGCGCGACCCAGCCGCGACTCGCGCAGGCGGGCGCTGCAGAAGATCGTGAGCAGGACGAGAGCGAGGACCGTCCAGTAGAACGCGCGGTCGGCGTTCGTGCCGAGGGTCAGGTAGTTCGCAGGTAGATGCAGGTGGTGGCCGATCCAGTTCCCGAAGCCCGGCGGGTCGATCGGCGAGATGCCGCCTGTGCCGTTCGTCAAGTTGAAACCGGTGCCGAACAGGTTGTCGCCGTTGGTGGCGATCTGGGGCATGATCTCGCCGAAGCCGAGCGTCACGATCGCGAGGTAGTCCCCGCGCAGACGTAGCGTCGGCAGGCCGATGAGGACGCCGATCACCGCCGTCGCGACGCCGGCCATGATCAAGACGAGCCAGATGGAGAAGTGGAAGCCCGTCAGCCCGGGCGTGACGCCGATCGCCCCGAGGCGGAGGTTCTGCGCGGAGAACTGCGACGACGCGAACCAGCCCGCCGCATACGAGCCCATCGCGTAGAACGCGACGTAGCCGAGGTCGAGAAGTCCCGCATAGCCGACGACGAAGTTCAGGCCGAGCGCCATCATCGTGAAGACGCCCATCCCGACCATCGTGCTCATCATCGGGAACGTCGTGAAGATCGGGAGCTGCGGCATCGAGCCGTTGTAGTACGGGTACGCGACTGCAATCGCGAGAACGGCTGCAGGGATGATCCACTTGCCGACGCGGAAACCTCTGATCACGACGCGCTGGTACGGTGGCACGACGAGGAGCAACACGACGGCCGCGAGTGCGAACGCTGTGTTGTTCCAGACGCCGAAGAACTTGATCAGCAGGAGACCGATCACGACCCATAGCACCGCCTTGACGCTGCGGCGGAGCAGCGGCGAGAAGCCCTGCCAGCGCTGCCGGTCCAGGCCGGCCACGCCCAGCACGGTCCACCAAGCGCCCGACACCCTGGCCGCGAGACGGCGGCGCACGCTAGCCACCTTCCGGTGTTCGTTCGCCGAGGAGCCCCTCGGGCCGGAAGACGAGGATGAGAATGAGGATCGAGAAGACGATCGACTCGGTCCAGTCGCTGCCCGGCATGTGCAGCGGCAGCCCTTCGTTGAACGCCTGGATGAATCCGATCGCGAGGGCGCCCAGCACTGCGCCCGGCAGGTTTCCGATTCCGCCGAACACGGCGGCGGTGAATGCGATCAGACCGAGGCGGAAGCCGGTGTCGTAGTGGATCTGCCGGTAGTAGAGGGCATAGACGAGCCCGCCCGCGCCGGCGAGCGCCCCGGCGATGAGGAACGTGAAGGAGATCGTCCTGTTGACGTCGATGCCCATCATCGCGGCCGCGTCCCGATCCTGCGCCGTGGCGCGCATGGCCTTGCCCTGACGCGTCTTCTGCACGAGGTAGACGAGCGCAAGCAGCACCGGCACCGTGACGATGAGGACGATCAGCTTCTCCCACGTGTAGGTGATCCCATGGGTCGAGAAGACCTGGCTGCTCGGCAAGACGAAGGGCACGGCGGTGTAGCCGGGGCCTTTCCACGCGATCGCGACGTTCTGAAGGATGAATGACATCCCGATCGCGGTGATCAGCGGCGCCAGTCGCGGCGCGCTACGCAGCGGCCGGTAGGCCACGCGCTCGATCGCCGCGTTGATGAGCCCGCACGCAACCATTGCGAAGAGGAGCGAGACGAAGATGGCGACGATGAGGGATCCGGTCGAGTTGTGCGCGCCAAGGCCGAACCACGAGACAACTGCGGTGGCCGAGAAGAGGCCGCCGAGCATGAAGACATCCCCATGCGCGAAGTTGATGAGCTCGAGGATGCCGTAGACGAGCGTGTAGCCGAGTGCGACGAGCGCGTACAGAGCACCGTTCGTCAAGCCGATGAACGCGATGTCGGTGAAGTACGCCGGCCCGTGGACGAAGTTGTCGACGAGCAGCGCGATGGCACCCGCGACCAGCAGAGTCGCCATCATCGGCATCGCGTAGGCGCCGTATGAGCGTCTCACCCTGGTCGGCGCTTCGATGTGGGAATGGGCTGCCACAGTGCCGGGTCGGAGGTAAAGGTCGCCGGGGGAGGACGTTACCTCCCCCGGCGATCATTCGGTATGGCGGAGTTACCCGCCGATCAGGTTCGCTGCAGGAACGAGCGTCTTCTGCGGATTGAGGTTCTTGCCGGCCTGCTTGTAGATCGTGATCGTCCCGAGGCTCGTGTCCCCGGCGTTGTTGATCGTGAAGCTGCCGATGATGCCGTTCGTGATCGAAAGGCCGAAGATGCCCTTCGCCGTCGTGGCCCGCTGACCGCCGCCCTTGGCGATGGCACCGAGCATGACGTCCATTGCCTGTGCGCCATAAGCCGAGTACGGATTCGGCGTGGCACCGATCTGCTTGCCGAAGCTCTTCACGAAGGCCGCGCCTGCGCCTACGAGAGCATTCGGCGGTGCGCCGGCGACGCTGATGTACGCGCCGTTGGCGACCGCACCGTTCGAGCCCGGATCGCTGAAGCCGTCCGGCATCTGCAGCTGGATCTTCGGATCAACGGCCTTGATGTCCTGCATGAGCTTCGCGCCGTTGTTGCAGATGATTCCGCCGAGGAACACGGCCTGTGCGCCCGTTGCCTTGATCGCAGTCGCGAGCGCCTCGTAGCTGGTCGCCTTCGCGTCCCAGCCCTTGTAGCCCGTGACCTTGATGCCGAGCTTCGTCGCGGCGGACTTGTACGCCTTGGCGACGCCGACACCGTACGTCTGCTTGTCGTTCAGAACGAACACCTTCTTGAAGCCGAGGTGCTGCGACCAGAGGGCGTCCGCGGGGCCCTGGATGTCGTCGGTTGCGACGACGCGGGCGTAGTTGCGGACACCAGTCGGGTAGTACTTCTGCGGCTCACCGACGTCCCACTTCTTGGTGAGCCCGGGGTTCGTGTTGGCTGGGCTGACCATCGCCATCGGGCCCGCACGGTTGAGGATCGGCACGATGATCTTCGCGCACCCGGAGTTGAACGTCCCGAGCACTCCGATCACCGTCTTGTTGTTGGCGTACAGATGGGCGTTGGTCGCACACTTCGCCGGATCCCAACCGCCGGTCTGCGCAGTCGAGTCGTCACACGACTGGTAGCCGATCTTGTACGAGCCGGCCTTCCAGCCGGCTTCCGCCAGTGCCCAGATCTCAGCGCGCGACACCTGAATGGTCTGATGGCGAACCGCGCCCTGCAGTGGCAAATCCGAAGCAACGATGAAGTCCGGCGTGCCGGACCCCTTGTAGACGACGGGTCCGCACGACGACGACGGAAGCGGCGTGACGCCCTTCGTCGCGCTGCGTGCGGTGCCCGAGTAGCCGGCACTGACGGCAACGGCCACAACGGCCGCCCCCGCGAGCACCAACAGGAGCTTTCTACTCACAGTCCCTCCTCCATGGTCCGACCCGATATCGGTGCAACACCTGCGAGGGGCAAGTATTTCGTGCCGAAGCCCGACTTTCAAGCCGGGAGAACATGGGTCTACCATGCGATTCCGGCCGAAGTGGCGGAATTGGCAGACGCGCCGGACTCAAAATCCGGTGCCCGAAAGGGCGTGAGGGTTCGATTCCCTCCTTCGGCATCACTGCAGCGTGGCCGTGCAGAACGCGCAACGGCGGGCTCCGACCGGGATCTCGCTGAGGCATTCGGGGCATTTCTGGGTCGTCTCGTCCACCGGCGGCTCGGTGCGGCGGCGCACCATCAGGGCGTTCACCGGCTTGATGACGAAGAAGAAGACGACGGCCGCAATCACGACGAACGCGAGCAGGGCGTTCACGAAGGCGCCGTACAGAAAGTGCGACTTGTGCACCGTGAAGCTGAGGCTCGAGAAGTCGCGGTTGCCGCCGATCGCTGCGATGAGCGGCGTGATCAGGTCGGTGACGAGCGCGGTGATCACGGCGGCGAGCGCGACTCCGATCACGACTCCGACCGCCATGTCGACGAGGTTTCCACGCAGCAGAAAGGCCTTGAAATCCTTCAACGTGCGCACTCCTTGGTAGGACTACCGGTATGGCGAAGACGATCGGGATTCTGACGGGTGGCGGCGACTGCCCCGGACTGAACGCGGTGATCCGCGCGGTGGTCCGCAGCTCGGATGCGGCCGGCTGGGATTGCGTCGGCGTGCTGGAGGGCTGGCGCGGCCTGGTCGAGGCGCGCTTCGAGAACATCGGTCCGCAGGAAGCGTCGGGGATCCTGCCGCGCGGCGGCACGATCATCGGCACGAGCAGGACGAATCCGTACAAGCTCGACGGCGGGGTCGACAGCGTGCTCCAGAACTTCCACGATCGCGGCCTCGACGCCCTCGTCGTCATCGGCGGCGAGGACACGCTCGGAGTCGCCGCGAAGCTCTACCAGGAGCACCAGCTACCGGTCGTCGGTGTGCCGAAGACGATCGACAACGACCTCTCCGGCACCGACTACACCTTTGGCTTCGACACTGCCGTGACGATCGCGACCGAGGCGATCGACCGTCTGCACACGACCGCCGAGTCGCACAACCGCGTGATGGTGGTCGAGGTGATGGGACGGCATGCAGGCTGGATTGCCGTGATGAGCGGTATCGCCGGCGGCGCGGATGTCATCCTGATCCCCGAGCAGCCCGTCGACTTCGACGAGGTGGCCGGCGCAATTCGCAGCCGTCACGCGCGCGGGAAGAACTTCTCGATCGTCGTCGTCAGCGAAGGCTGCGAGCTGCCCGGCGTGGCGGACGCGGGCGACGTCGACCAGTTCGGGCATGTGATTCTCTCGAAGCGCGGAGTTGGAGATGCCCTTGCGCGCGAGATCGAGCAGCGCACCGGGTACGAGACGCGCGTAACGGTGCTCGGACATGTGCAGCGCGGCGGCTCGCCCACTCCCCGCGACCGCGTGCTCGCGACACGGTTCGGCCTCCGCGCTGCGGAGCTTGCACAGGCCGGGAAGTTCGGGCAGATGGCCGCACTGCGCGGCGATGAGATCGTCGCCGTCTCACTTGCGGAGGCGACGGCGTCGCTCAAGCTCGTGCCGCCGGAGTGGTACGCGGTCGCGCAGGCGTTCTTCGGCTAGCCCGTCCTCACGGCGACGATCGCCGCCGTCGTCGGCGTCGTCAGGATCTCGACGCCCAGAAGCCGCGGATCGCGCAATAACGCCTCGCGCACGTCGTCGCCTTCGACCGGCCGCCCCGGCGTCAGGTCGTCCTTCACGAGGAACCCGCCCGGCGCCAACAGACCGATGATCGCGTCCCGGTCGAACGGTCGGCCACCGTCCGCGAACACGAGGCCGAACGGCCCGCGGCCGCGGAGGAGCTCGTAGCAGTCGCCCTCGAGCGGCTCGACGTTCGGCAGGCCTTCGAGCCGGCCGCGCGCAGCTGCAGCCCGCTCGGCATCGCACTCCACGGTGAGGACGGTGCGCGCCGTCTCGGCGAGCGCCGCGGCACCCTCGCCGTATGCCGTCCCGAGCTCGGCGCAGTCGCGCCCGACCGCGAGCACGCGGAGCAGCGCCTGGACGGCCGCAGTGGAGCTGCCGCCTCCGGTCACAGCTCTGCGAGCGGGAACGACCGGTGCCGGCGCGGGGGCACGAGGAAGTTTTGGCGGTGGGTCGTCGTCAGCACGGAGTTGAAGCCTTGCGCACGCGTGCGCGGCGGCACGCTCAACTTCGTTCCGCCGGGCAGGACCCCGTCCATCGCGAGCCGGTTGCGCTCGAAGTCGTCGCTCGACGGATTGAAGACGACGAAATGCACTCCGGCCGAGGCCTCCTGGCTGAAGTTGTCGCGCTTTGGGTCTGCCGTCCAGGCGAACGGGTTGTCGAGGGTGTTGAAGTCGGCGCGCTGCGGGATCGCCGTGCCTTTCGGATACAGGGTCCCGTCGGGGCCGACCATGTCGCGCTGCAATCGCGACGTCGGCTGAATCGATGCGCTGTGCCCGAACCGCCCCGTCTGCTTGAACTGCTTCTGCAGAAGCTCGACGCTCGAGACGTTGTCCGGCCCCTGCGGAACCGTCTGCGCGCCCTGCTTCACACTTGTCATGCCGGGGCGGAACGCAGTGAGCACACGCTCGTCGAAATCGAAGTTGAGATACCACGCCTCGAGGTCCTCGCTGATGTGCGACAGATGCATGTGCGTGCCGCCGTGGAAGTAACCCGAGCGCAGGTCGACGAAGCCGAGCGTCTCGTGATTCGCGATCAACCGCGGACCGAGGCCCGCCTTCTGCGTCGACGTGAAGCCGAGGAACAACTCCGAGCCGTCTGGAATGAGGTCGGCGCCCGGGACTCCGGCAGCGACGGCCATCCGCTGCGGAAGGCTCTTCCCGCCGCTGAAGCCGCCGCCGGCGAAGCCCCGGCGGACGCTCGTCATCTCGAACACGTGCAGGTCGTCGAACAGCAAGGCGCGCGCGCGATCGATGTGCTCGCGTTGGTCGCTGCGCAGCAGAACGGCGACGTCGTTGTGCTCGATGATCGTCTCCTTCGGGTCGCTCGGAAACGTGCGCGACGGCAGGAGGGCCGGCTTGTTCGCTCGCCGGTCGTGCGGCAGGTGCTGCTTCGCCTGCGCGGACACGTAGGAATCGAAGTACGGGACGCCCCAAGCGACGGTGACGCCGAGCCCCTTCGGGCTGAGCTCGTAACGCGCGTCGAGCTCGCGGAGCGCGTCCTCGAGCTCCTGCTGCGCGTCGCGGATGTTGCCCGGCTTCACCGTGGCGGTGATCACCTCGCTGTGCAGCGGCGGGACGACCACCTCGACGCCCTCGCTGTGCACGGTGCCGAGCTCGAAGACGTGCTGCTCGGCCGGCATGCCGGCCGGTTCGGCGACGTGGCGTTTCGGCGCGGAGGCGAGCTGGTCGACGAGCTCATACACGCCTGCGCCGCCGAGCGCGGCGGCGGCCGCGCCCCCGAGGAAGCGGCGACGGGTGAGCCGCATCAGCCCTGCGGCCGGAGGAGCACGAGACCGTTCAGCAGCTTGCGCAGGTTCGCGAGCACACGCGTGCTGCTGTCGTACGGCACGATCACGTGCTCGCTGACCGTGTAGAGCGAGCTGCGATATCGCCAGGCGAGCAGGATGTGCCACTGATCGGCGTCCTGGTTCGTGTGGTACGCCGTCGCCGAGATATTCGGCCCGCGGACCTTGGCGTAGGCATCCGAGAAGCACGGGGTCGTGCCCCGGATCGTCTTCGCCCCCTCGAGAATGGTCGTCTTGCAGGTCGGGATCTTCGTCCGGCCGGGATACCCACGGAAGTTCACGTGAACGTCGCCGCTGCCGGCATCACCGTGGTCGAGGAAGCTGACGAGGTAGCTGCGGTCCTTGGCGATCGAGTAGATGTCCTCGAACTGGCCGCCGATCCGCGCGTCGAGCGGGTTCGGCATCCAGGTCGGACAGTAGACCGGCGCTTGCACCTTGTCGGCGAGCGCCTGCCAGCCGGCACGCCACGCCGCCGGGCAACTCGCCTTCGCGCCGGCGCTCGCGCCCGACACGAACACGGCTAGAGCCAGCGCGGCCGCAGCCGCGACGATCGTCGCCCTCATGGATCGAAGGGTAGCGCCCTTTCGGGCGCGCTAGACCTCGGACGGCGGCGGCTGGCCGACGAGGGCGGCCACCCGTCCGTGAACGATGACGGCATCGCAGCCCGCACGCTCGAGCTCCTCGACCTCGTCGGGCGTGGTCAACGGGAGGTCCGCGATCGCGAGCTTGCCCGCCGGCACCGCGGCGAGGAGATCGAGCACGACATCGAGTTGGGTCTCGTCGTCCTCGCGCTCGACCGGGGAGAGCAGGAAGATCTCCGGGTCGACCCGCTCGAGTGCCTGCTCGAGCTCCTCCTCGTCACGCACCTCGACGGCGCAGTCGAGACCGAGCTCGAGCGCCTCCTGATGCAGCGTCTCGAGTCGGCCGTCCTCGTCGTCGAGCGCGTCGAAGACGAGCATGACCGCGTCCGCCGCCGTCGATGCTCGCTCGAGGTCGATCGGGGCGCGCCACAGGATCGGAAGCGCGCTGGCGGCGCGAACGGCCGCGGGATCGTTGCGCACGACGAGCGCCTCCGCGCGCTCCGACTGTGCCCTCTTGGCGGAGTCCGCGTCCTCGACGGCTGCGATCACGGAGATCCCGTCCCCCTCGGCGATCGCGTGGCTGAAGCGGCGTTGCGCCATGCCCGTGGTCGTAGCGTATCGAGGCTCGGTCGGAGCGGAGCCGCCGAATGAATCGGCGGCTCCTCTTACGGTCGGCGTCGCAAGCGACCGCCTCATTGCCCGATCGGATGCCAGACGGTCTTGAGCTCGAGGTAGCTGGCGATCTCCCAGGGGCTCTGAACGTCGGCACGCCCGTGAACGACGCGCTTGACGTTCTCCGCGGCGAGCTCTTCGAGCTCCGCCGCCTGCCCGTCCGCGCCGCAGACGTCGATGGCGTTCACATCCATGTGCGAGGCGAGGATCGGGGCAAGCTCGGCCCGGAAGCCGGTCAGCAGGTTGATGACGCCGGCGGGTACGTCGCTCGTCGCGAGCGCCTCGGCGAGCTCGATCGCGGCGAGCGGCCGGGTTTCCGAGGCGACGGCCACGACGACGCTGCCTCCGACCAGTGGCGGAAGAACGCGTGTGACGAGACCCAGTAGTGGCGGGTCGTCGGGAGCGAGCACGGCGGTGACGCCGGTCGGCTCGGGAACGGTGAAGTTGAAGTACGGGCCCGCGACCGGGTTCGAGCCGCCGAGCACCTGAGGCAGCTTGTCGGCCCAGCCCGCGTACCAGACGATCCTGTCGATCGCGCGCTCGACCTCGTCGCGTCCCGTCGCGAGCTCCGCGAACTCTGAGACGCGCGCCTCGACCATCTCCGCGAGCCGGTAGAGGACCTGCCCGCGGTTGTACGCGGTGGCTTCCGACCAGCCGCCGAACGCGGCGCGCGCCGCGCGCACCGCGTCGCGAACGTCCTTTCGAGACGCACGAGCGACGTTCTGGCCCTCGGCTTCGTACGTTCGGCCGGACTCGCTGCGCGGGAACGCGCCGCCGATGAAGAGCTTGTACGTCTTCTTGACCGGGAGGCGGCTCACTCGTCGAACCTCAGATACGGCTCGAGCCCATGACGGCCGCCCTCGCGGCCGAACCCCGACTCCTTGTAGCCGCCGAACGGCGAGGTGGGATCGAAGCGGTTGTAGGTGTTCGCCCACACCACGCCCGCCCGAAGTCGCTGCGCCATCCAGAGGATGCGCGAGCCTTTCTCGGTCCACACACCGGCGCTGAGGCCGTAGGGCGTGTTGTTCGCCTTCTCGATCGCTTCCTCGGGCGTGCGGAACGTGAGCACCGACAGCACAGGCCCGAAGATCTCCTCCTGCGCGATGCGATAGCTCTGCGCGACGTTCGTGAAGACGGTCGGCGCGAACCAATAGCCCTTCTCCGGCAGGCGGCACGGGGGCTGGTAGATCTCCGCTCCCTCCGCTTCCCCCGCCGCGACGAGCTCTTTGATCTTGTCGAGCTGCATCGCGGAGTTGATTGCGCCGACATCGGTGTTCTTATCGAGCGGATCGCCGACGCGCAGCGTCTCGAGCCGCCGCTTGAGCTTGTCGACCAGCGGCTCGTAGATCGATTCCTGCACGAACAGGCGTGACCCCGCGCAGCAAACGTGACCCTGGTTGAAGTAGATGCCGTTGACGATGCCCTCGACCGCCTGGTCGAGCGCGCTGTCGTCGAACACGATGTTGGCCGCCTTGCCGCCGAGCTCGAGCGTCAGCTTCTTTCCGCTGCCCGCGAGACGCCGCTGGATGAGCTTGCCCACCTCGGTCGATCCGGTGAACGCGATCTTGTCGACGTCGGAGTGGTCGACGATCGCGGCGCCCGTTCGGCCGTCGCCGGTGACGATGTTCACGACGCCGGCCGGCAACTCCGCCTGGCGCAGCACGTCGCAGAAGAGGAGCGCGGTGAGCGGCGTCGTCTCCGCGGGCTTGAGAACCACGGTGTTGCCGCACGCGAGCGCAGGCGCGACCTTCCACGCGAGCATGAGCAGCGGGAAGTTCCACGGGATGATCTGCCCGGCGATGCCGACCGGCTTTGGCTGCCGGTTCGGGAACGCGTACTCGAGCTTGTCCGCCCAGCCGGCGTAGTAGAAGAAGTGCGCGGCCGCGAGCGGGAGGTCGACGTCGCGCGACTCCTTGATCGGCTTGCCGCCGTTGAGCGACTCGAGGACGGCGAATTCGCGCGAACGCTCCTGGAGGATCCGCGCGATGCGGAACAGGTACTTCGCCCGCTCGGAGCCGGGGAGCGCCGACCACCCGTCGGCGAAGGCGCCTCGGGCAGCGGCGACCGCGCTGTCGACGTCGGCCTGCGTGCCCTGGCCGACGAGCGCGAGCGGCTCCTCGCTCGCCGGCGAGATCGTCTCGTACGTCTCCGTCGCCTCGAGCCACTCGCCGCCGATGAAGTGTCCGTACCGCTCCTTGAGCTGGACGATGTCGCGCGACTCGGGCGCGGGCGCGTACGTCCAGTCCTTCGGAGCGAGCGCGCGATCCTTCTTGCGGTCGAGCTCAGCCATGAGCCTGGGCGGGGCGCCGCCGTCCCACCTCCAACCCCCCACCCTCTGGGTTGGGGAAAAGGGTGGCGGCACCTGTATGACGCGCGCGTGTCAACTCCGTCGTGAGATGCAAAGTCTTCATCCGATCAGTCGAGGGTGAAGTAGTCCGGCCCCTGGTATGCGCCCGTCTTCTCCTTGCGCAGCTGCATGAGGATGTCGTTCAGGAGCGACGACGCGCCGAGCCGATAGAGATCCGGCGTCAGCCATGCGGGACCGAGCGTCTCGTGGACGAGCACGAGGTGCTGGACCGCCTGCTTCGCCTGACGAATGCCTCCGGCCGCCTTGAAGCCGATGCTGCGCCCCGTCTCCTCCCGCACGTCGCGGATCGCCTCGAGCATGCACAGCGCCACCGGCAGCGTCGCCGCCGGGTTGATCTTCCCCGTCGACGTCTTCACGAAGTCGGCGCCCCCGGCGATCGCGAGCAGGGTCGCGCGGCGCACGTTGTCGTAGGTGCCGAGCTCACCGGTCTCGAGGATCACCTTCAGATGCGCGTCACCGCACGCTTCCTTCACGCGCACCACCTCGTCGTAGACCTTCGAGTACCGGCCGGAGAGAAACGCGCCGCGGTCGATGACCATGTCGATCTCGTCGGCACCGAGCTCGACTGCGCTGCGCACGTCTGCGACCTTGATCGAGAGTGGATACTGCCCCGACGGAAAGCCGGTAGCGACGGCGGCGACCTTCACCCCGGTTCCCTCGAGGCGTTCCCGCGCGGTCGGGACGAGGTTCGGATACACACACACGGCCGCCACCGACGGAATCGACGGGTCGCTCGGGTCGGGACGCACGGCCTTCGAACAGAGCGCGGCGACCTTGCCCGGCGTGTCGGAACCTTCGAGCGTGGTGAGATCGGTGGTGCGAATCGCGAGCTCGAGCGCGAACACCTTTGCGTCCTTCTTGATCGAGCGCTTTGCGAGCGACGAGGCGCGCTCCTCGAGCGCAACGGCGTCCACGGATCCGATCCGCGGCAGTCTCGGCTCGAGCGGAAGCTCGAAGCCGGCCGGGAGCACTGGCGCCTGCGCCACCGGCTCAGTGTAGGCGCGACTCGGCGGCCGACCGCGCCTCGCGCTCGTACCCGTTGCCCTCGTAACCGCCCAGCACATAGGAGAGCGGCATCCGAAGGGGGCGATGCTGCATCTGCCAGACATGGCAGAGCTCGTGAGCGACGAGATCGTCGTCCGCGAGCAGATCGCGTGAGCGGACGATGACCGTCCAGTGCGCCGCGTAGCCGTCGAAACGGCGAAACCACGGCAGCCGGAAGAGCCACGGCGCAACCCACACACGCACGCCGCGAAGCGAGACGGGGCGCGGATAGAGCGCGAGACGGTCGAGCCGCGCCTTCGCGCGCGCCAGCGCGTCACGCTTCTCCTTGTCCACGTTCCGACGCTATAGCGTCATCGCCGATGAAGCGCCACCTCCTCCGCCTTCTCGAGCGCACGGGCTTGATCGGACCGGCGTTTCGTACGTATGAACGCGTCGTCTCACTTCGTCCGAACCGCCCGGTCGCCGCCGACGGCCCACCGCTTCCGCCACGGCGCCTGATGGTGCGCGTCGCCGGTACGGCGGACGCGGACTGGTTCCTGCGCAGCGGCCGCGCGGCATACGACGCAATCGCCGCCCACGTTCCGGTCGCCGAGCTCGACGCGGTGCTCGACTTCGGCTGCGGCTGCGGGCGAGTGACGCGCTACTGGAACACCTTCGAGGGACGCGTGCACGGCAGCGACATGAGCGCGAAGGCCGTCGACTGGTGCCGCACGAATCTCACCTTCGCCGGCTTCGAGACGAACGGCCTCGCGCCGCCGCTCGCCTTCGACGACGCGAGCTTCGACCTCGTGTACGCGCTCTCTGTCTTCACCCATCTGACGGAGGACCTGCAGCTTGCGTGGCGCGACGAGCTGCGACGGATCCTGCGACCTGGTGGGTTCCTGCTCCTGACGACACACGGACAGGCATATGCGCCGCGTCTGACCGACGCGGAGCGCGCACGCTTCGATGCCGGCGAGCTCGTCGTCAGGTGGGGCGCGGTCGCAGGCACCAACCTCTGCAGCGCGTATCACCCCGAGCGCTATCTGCGCGCGACGCTCGCGGAGGGCTTCAGGTTCGTCGAGCTCGAGCCCGAGGGAGCGCGCGGTAACCCGACGCAGGATCTCGTGCTGCTCAGCGCGTCAGCGTGATCTTCTGCAGCCCGGCGGGACTGTCGACGTCGAGGCCGCGCAGCGCCGCGAGGCGCATGGCCGTTACTTGCGCCGGCACGACCGCCGTCAGCGGACTGAGCCATTCGGGAACGCCACCAACGAGCGGCAAGGGCGTGCTCACGCGCGCGAGTGCATCCTCGGAGTCGGAGATCACGAGCAGACGCGCACCGCGCTCCTCGAGCGCAGGGAGCACGCTCGTCACGCTCGCCTGGGCGGGGCCGCTCGGCGCGATCGCGACGACCGGCCAGCCGCGACCGATGGCGGCAATCGGTCCGTGCATGAGGTCGGCAGGCGAGTAGGCCTCGACAACGAGGCTCGAGAGCTCGCGGATCTTGAGCGCCGCCTCGTACGCGGTGCCGAAGTTGATGCCGCGTGCGACGACAGTCGCACCGGACACCCTCCCGTACGCGTCGAGCGGTGGTGCAGTCGAGAAGCTCAGCTCGATCTGCCGCTCGAGCACGCCGGGCATGCGCTCGAGCTCTGCGCGCGCGGCCAGGTCGCCTCCGATCGCGGTGAACAGGAGCGCAACGGCGCCGATCGAGTTCATGTACGTCTTCGTCGCCGCGACCGCATGCTCTTCGCCCGCCTCGAGAGACAGCACCGAATCGGCCTGCAGTGCGAGCGGCGAGCCGGGATCGTTCGTCAGCGCGAGCGTCGGGCGGCCCTGGCGGCGCGCCTCCGCGAGCACGGATGCGACATCGGGTGAAGCACCAGACTGCGAGATGCCGACGACGACTGCGCCGTCGAGGCTCGGGGGCTGCCCGTAGATCGTGTAGAGGGACGGGGTCGCAAACATGACCGGCACCCGATTGGCGCGACCGAGCAGATATTGGGCGTAGCGCGCGGCGTTCGACGAGCTGCCGCGCGAAGCGATGAGGATGTAGCGGACGTCGTCACCGTGAAACGCGGCGGCCGCTTGTTCGGCGTTCGAGGACTGCTGCGCCAGGAGACGCGCGAGTGCGGCGGGCTGCTCGCGCAGCTCCGACTCAAGCCACGACACGAGCCTCACCGGCGCAGAACACGTTCGCGATCTCGAGCGTGTCGTCGAGGACGACGATGTCCGCCGGTGCGCCCTGCTCGAGCACGCCGAGATCGGGCCGACCAACGATGCGCGCGGGAACCGACGTCGCCGCGGCGATCGCCTGCTCGAACGGGATCCCGAGCGCGTGCAGGTTGCGAACCGCGTCGATCATCGTCAGGACCGTGCCCGCCAGCACGCCGTCCTCCCGGGTCGGCACGCCGCCCGCGACCTCGATCTCGACGTCGCCGAGCTGGTACGTGCCGCCGCCGATCGACGCGCCCGCCGTTGCGTCCGTGACGAGTGCGAGCCGGCCGCCTGCCGCGGCCCACACGAGTCGCACCGTCTCGTCTGCGAGGTGGTGGCCGTCGACGATGAGCTGGATGAAGACGTCTGGCCGCGTGAGCGCGACGCCGATGATTCCCGGATCGCGCGAGCGGAACGGCCGCATCGCGTTGAACAGGTGGGACACCGTCGAGAGACCCAGGTCGAACGCGGCGTGCGCCTCTTCCGCGGTCGCGTTCGTGTGGCCGGCCGACACGACGACGCCGCGCTCGAGCAGCCGGCGGATGACTCCGCCTGCGCCCGGCAGCTCGGGCGCGACGGTCATCTCGGTCACCTGCCCCGCGTCGAGCAGCCGCTCGAGCAGATCGAGATCCGGGTCGCGCCGATGCTCGAGTGGATGCGTGCCGAGCCGCTCGGCGGAAAGGAAGGGGCCTTCGAGGTGCGCCCCGACGATGCGCGGCGTCGACCCGTTCGTGGGCAGCGCGCGGAGGGCGTCGACGATCGTGCTCTCGGCGGCGGTGATGAACGTCGGCTGGTACGCCGTCACGCCCGTGAGCAGCAGCGCCTGCCCCGCGCGCTCGTAGTCCTCGGTGGACGCGGCGAGGAAGTCGACACCGCCGAAGCCGTTCACCTGCAGGTCGACGAAGCCGGGAACGGCGATCCGGCCGCGCTTGCCTCCGCCGAGGCCGACGTCGACGATGACGCCGTCCTCGACGTCGACGTCGCCGGGAACGAGCACGCCGTGGACGAGCGCCGCTTCGACGCCGAGCCTCATGACCGTCCCCCGAGCGCGGTGCGGACCGAGCCGCCCGCACCTTCGAGCCGCTCGCGCGCGGTAGACGGATCGATGCCCGCGAGCAGCGCGACGAGCGCGACGCGTGCGTCGCCGTCGGCGGCGGCGAGCGCCGCGTCGACGTCCTCGGACGACGCGCCGCTCGCGAGCGCGAGATTACGACGTGCCCGCTCGCGCAGCTTCGCGTTCTCCGGCGAGACCGCGACCATCAAGCCCGCGTAGGTCCGGCCGAGACGGATCATCGTCACCGTCGAGATCGCGTTCAGGATGAGCTTCTGCGCCGTGCCGGCCTTGAGGCGCGTCGACCCGGAGATCACCTCGGCTCCGACGTCGGCGATGACCGCATGCTCGGCGGCCGCAGCGAGCGCGCTGCCGCCTGCGCACACGACCGCAACGGTCAGTGCGCCTGCACGCTTCGCCTCGTCGAGCGCGGCGAGCGTGAACGGCGTCGAGCCGCTCGCACTCACGGCGACGACCGCGTCCTGCGGCCCGATGCCGGCCTCGAGCACGACCTCGCGGCCGCGGACTTCGTCGTCTTCCGCGTCCTCGGTCTCGCCGGCCACGAGGGCAATCACTTCGCCGGGCCGCGACCCGAAGGTCGGCCCGCACTCGGCGGCGTCGAGCGCGCCGAGCTTGCCCGACGTGCCGGCGCCGGCGTAGACGAGCCGTCCGCCTCGGGCTACGCGCTCGGCGATCGCTTCGATCGCAGCCGCAAGCTCGTCACCCGCACGGGCGACTACATCGGCAACCGTCGCGTCCTCGACGTTCATGACGTCGACGAGCTCGCGCGTCGAGCGCAGCTCGAGCTCGGGTGCCCGCGTCAGCGCCGCGCTGATCGCCTCCCACACGAGCGGCGCATCAGGCGTCGCGAGCTTCGACATGTGTCCGCAGGCTTCATAACCCCAGGTCCACAGATCGTCGACTCCCTCTTCGCGCGCGGCGGCGATCGCTTCTTCGAGCTCGGGAATCTCGTCGCGCACCAACCCGAAGCTCGGAAGCCAGAGCTGTGCGCCGACGCCGTGCCGGTCGCACGTCTCGCGGAGCAGGCGCGCGAAGCGGCGCACGAACGGGCCGGCCGGCTCGCCCCAGTGCTTCCAGTACGGATCCGTGGCGAAGGTCGTCAGGCCCGGCAGCGCGGCGACCGAGCTCCAGTCGGAGATTCCATGCGCTCCGCCGGTCGCCGGCAACAGACAGATCGTGTTTCGGCCGCCGCGCGCCGCGACGTGCCCGAGCATCTCGCGCAGGAAGTCGACGACGGATGCTTCGCGGAACGCCTGCGCCTCCGCCGTCAGCTCCGCCGGCAGCGGGCCGCCGAACCGTTCGGCGCAGAAGTCGCACCGGCAGCTCCAGCGCGACGGCTCGTCAACGCCGACGTGCTCGGGCACGACCCACGCGGGCTCGTCCCAGAAAACGGAGTCAGCGCCGGCCGCGAGCGCGGCGTCGGCCCAGTCCGCGCAGAACGCGCGATACGCCGGGCTGTTCAGGCACGCGGCCGCAACCCGGCGGCCGTCGTCCAGCACCTGGCAAGCCTCGGGGTGGAACGCGACGAACCTGCTCTCGGCCTCGCCGCCGAATGTGCGGCCGAGC
>DATGEH010000020.1:0-5681 GCA_035310325.1 Gaiellaceae bacterium | reverse complement strand
ACTGCGACGACGCGCCGCCTGCGAGCAGCGGCGTGACGTAGTCGCCGAGCGTGAGCGAGAACGTGAAGATCGAGCCCGCGATCACGCCGGGCAGTGCGAGCGGCAGGACCACGCGCCGGAAGGTGGTCAGCCCGCTCGCGCCGAGGTCGCGCGATGCCTCGATGTACGACTCGGGGATGCGCTCGAGCGCTCCGTAGACGGGCAAGATCATGAACGGCAGCCAGACGTAGGTGAACGTCAGCCACACAGCCCAGTTCGAGTAACCGATGTTCGCGGCCGGGAGACCGACCTTGCCGAGCGTCCAGTTGAGGACGCCGTCGTGGTTGAGGATCAGCCGCCAGATGTAGACGCGGATGAGGTAGCTCGACCACAGCGGCAGCAGTACCGCGACGAAGAGAAACGTGCGCGAGCGGCCGCCCGCGACCCGCGCCATGAAGTAGCCGAGCGGGAACGCGAGGACGGCCGTCGCCACCGTGACCGCTGCCGCGATTCCCACCGTGCGCAGCGCGATCGTGCGGTACGCACTCGAGTCCCAGAGCGTGCGGTAGTTGTCGATGTTCCAGATGTGCTGGATCTCGGTCGTGAACGGGTTCACAGACCAGAACGAGGACACGAAGAGCGCGACGAGCGACGCGAGGTAGATGAGCGCGAACGCGAGCAGCGGCGGCGCGAGCAGCAGCAGCGCCTTCGCCCACGGATGCCTCCAGAAGAAGCCTGTGAGGCGAAGCCGGGCCGCCCGCAACGGGCGGCCCGGCGGTCGCGTACTCAGCCCTTGAGCTGAGTCCAGGCCTGTTGCCACTTCGTGTAGTCCATGCAGTCGTTCTTGCCGTTGCCGCACGCGGCGACCGGCGTCTTCCAGAACTTGATCGAGTTGAAGTACGCCGCCGACGCGCCGCAGTGGTACTGCGCAGCGGAGCCCGGCGACAGCTTGTTCATGATCGGGCACGCCTTCGTGTTCGCGGGCGTCTCACCGAAGTAGATCGCCTGCTCTGCCTGCACCTTCGGCGTCGAGATCCACGCGAGCCACTTGTACGCGCAGTTCGGATGCTTCGCGTGTGCCGAGAGCATCCACGTGTCGGCCCAGCCGGTTGCGCCCTCCTTGGGGATCAGGTCCTTCACGGGCGCCTTCGCCGCGATGAGGGTGTTCGTCTGGTACGGCCACGACGCGCCGATGACCGCGTCACCGTTCTTGAACAGGCTGATCTCGTCCGATGCGAGCGCCCAGTACTTCTTGATCAGCGGCTTCTGCTGCTTCAGCAGGTTGATCGCCGCGTTGAACTGGGTGGAGTTGAGCTCGTACGGATCGGTGATCCCGAGCGACGGCTTCGACTTCGAGAGGAAGAGCGCCGCGTCGGCGATCTGGATCGGGTTGTCCGGCACGGTGACCTTGCCCCTGAACTTCGAGCTGTAGATCGAGGCCCAGCTCGTCGGCGCGGGCTTCACCTTCGCCGTGTTGTAGAGCAGCGTGTTCGGGCCCCATTGCAGCGAGATCCCGTAGTGCACGCCCTTGATCGTGTTGTGCGGCGGCGACTTCAGCGCCGGGATGAAGTTCTTGAAGTCGGGGACGAGCGCCGGGTTCACCGGCTGGACGTCCTTGCCGTAGATGAGGCGGAGGCTCGCGTCGCCGGAGGCGGAGACCATGTCGTACTGGCTGCCGCCGCCCTGGCGCATGAGCGTCACCATCTCGTCCGAGGAGCCCGCGTACTTCGCGTGCACCTGGCAGCCGGTCGCCTTCTGGAACGGCGTGACCCACTGCGGTTGCGTGTAGCCCTCCCAGGCGATGAGGTTGAGTTGTCCCTCGCCTGGGCCGACCGTCGTCGGCAGGCCGTTGCCGGAGCTCACGCCCGCGGCCGGCACGCACAACGCCGCCGCGAATGCGGCGACGAGCACGTGCGTCCTGCGAATCTTGAGGTTCACTTCTCGCCCTCCTTGATGACGTATGTGTGCTCCGGCCGCCAAGAGAGCCGGACCCGCTTGCCCCGTGCTTCGAGCGCCTCCTGTGACGAGGTCTCGAGGTTCTGCTTGATGACGACTAGCTGCCCGCCGGCGTCGAGGTCGACGATGTAGCGGGTGACCATTCCGACGTACACGACCTCGCGGACTGTTCCCGGTTCTCCGGCGCCGTCATCCTCGTGCATGTGGATCTTCTCTGGACGAATCGTGAAGCGCCGGCCGTCACGCTCGAAGAGATTCGAGACGCCGACGAAGCCGGCCACGAACTCCGTCTGCGGATGCTCGTAGACCTCGGCCGGCGTGCCGATCTGCTCGATCCGCCCGTCGTTGAAGACGGCGAGGCGGTCGCTCATCGTGAGGGCCTCTTCCTGGTCGTGCGTGACGTAGACGAAGGTGATGCCGAGCTCGCGCTGCAGCTCCTTGAGGAACACCTGCATCTCCTGGCGCAGCTTCAGGTCGAGCGCGCCGAGCGGCTCGTCGAGAAGCAGTACCGAGGGGCCGTTCACGATCGCGCGCGCAAGTGCGACCCGCTGGCGCTGGCCGCCGGACAGCTGCACCGGCTTCCGCGCGCCGATGTTCGGGAGGCGCACGCGCTCGAGGACGTCCTGCGCTTGCGTACGCCGCTCGCCCCGCGGCACGCCCTTCACGCGGAGCCCGTACTCGACGTTCTCGAGCACGGTCATGTGCGGGAACAGCGCGTAGTCCTGGAACACGGTGTTGACGTCGCGCTCCGACGGCGCGACGCCCGTTACGTCGACGCCGGCGAGCTCGACGTGACCGGTGTCGGGACGCTCGAAGCCCGCGATGACGCGCAGCGTCGTCGTCTTGCCGGAGCCGGACGGGCCGAGCAGCGTGAAGAACTCTCCGGTGGCGATCTCGAGGTCGAGCTCGGCGATCGCAACGACGTCGCCGTACGCGCGCCGGATTCCGCTGAGGCGCACCGCCGTTGCGCCTGTGGCGGCGACTGTGCGCGGCTCAGCTTGCAGCGTCGCCAAGCGCTTCCTCCAGGATCGTGAGACCGCGGTCGAGCTCGTCGTCGGTCGCCGATAACGGCGGCAGCAGCCGGATGACGTTGCCGCACAGGCCGCACGAGAGGAGAATCAGCCCGCGTTCGCGCGCGGCTGCGGTGACGGCCTTCGCCGCACGGTCGTTCGACTCCGCGAGCTCGAGCGCGAGCATCGCGCCGAGCCCGCGCACCTCGCCGACGATGTCGTGGCGCTCTGCAATCGCGTCGAGCCGCGTCCTCAGGAGCTGCGCGATCTGCTCGGCGCGCGCACGGAAGCCGGGGGCCGAGAGCTCGTCGAGGACGGCGAGCGCGGCCGCGCAACACACGGGATTGCCGCCGAACGTGCCGCCGAGGCCGCCGACGTGCACCGCGTCCATGATCTCCGCGCGGCCGGTGACGCCTGCGAGCGGAAGGCCGCCGCCGAGCGTCTTCCCCGAAACGACGATGTCCGGCTCGACGCCGTAGTGCTCGATCGCCCACATCGTCCCCGTGCGGCCGCAGCCCGACTGCACCTCGTCGTCGACGTAGAGGATGCCGTGCTGCGTGCACAGCTCTTTCAGCGCGCGCACGAACTCCGGCGGCATCGGGATGAAGCCGCCCTCGCCCTGCACCGGCTCGAGCACGAAGCACGCCACCTCGCGCGGGTCGACGTCTTGCTTGAAGAGCAGCTCGAGGCCGTGCAGCGCGTCCTCGGTCGAGACGTCGCGATATGGATACGGAGCCGGCGCGCGGTGGATGTCGGTCGCGAGCGGCCCGAAGCCCTGCTTGTAGACGAGCTTCGACGTCATCGCCATCGTCAGGTTCGTGCGCCCGTGGAATGCGCGGTCGAAGACGACGACGCCGTCGCGCCCGGTCGCGGCGCGCGCGATCTTCACGGCGTTCTCGATCGCCTCGGCGCCGGAGTTGACGAGCAGCGTCTTCGTCGCCGCCGATCCCGGCCAGAGCTCGTCGAGGCGGCGCGCCACCTCGATGTACGGCTCGTAGATCCCGACCATGAAGCACTGGTGGAGGTAGCGGTCGACCTGCTCGTGGATCGCACGGACGACCCCGGCCGGACCGTGGCCGAGGTTCTGGCAGGCGATGCCGCCGGCGAAGTCGAGGTACTCGCGTCCCTCGGCGTCCCAGATGCGGGCGCCCCAGGCGCGGGTGACGACGAGGTCGGAAGGAGCGAGGCCGCGCGGGACGTAGCGCTCCCGGGCCTGGAGCAGAGCCTCCGTAGCCGCCTGTTCGTGCACGGACACGGTTGGAAGTATCTCTCAGCGGCCGACTTGGCTCGCGACGACCGGAGCCGGGCAGCGCCAGTACTCCTCGCGGCCGGCGGCGCCGGCGTCGGTGCACCCCTGAGAGGAGAGATTGTGCGCGCCTTCGATCTTGCCGGGCCGGCACTCCTCGAGCTGCGTCCCGTCGGCTGCCGTCGTCACGACCGAGCACGACGCGATCAGCCCGGTCGTGCGCAGGAGCCGGCCGTCCTTGATCACGACCATCAATGCAAGGACGACGAGTGCGGCGATGAAGACCCTCTTCAGCATGCGGCGCACCGGGCCGCAGACCGGTTTCTCAGGGGCCGTATCGGCGCAGCAGGCGCTGGACGCGCTCCCTCTCCCGAGGGAACGTGTGCGGGTCGGCGATCCGGAACCGGCAGGCAGCCGGGAGCGCCCGGGCGATGTCAGCGGGGTCGAAGTGGCGGATGAACAGCCGCGGCGCGAGCCTGCTCGCGATTGGGACGCCGCTCGTGCGGAAGATGACCCAGACGAGCGCAGGGTCGAGCGCGGGATCGTCGCCTCCGGCCGCGTTCGTCCAGTCGATCACCATCGGGCCGTCCGGCCCGAGGATGACGTTCATGGAGTGGAGGTCGAGATGGAGCAGCGTTCCGCCCTCCGGATGTTCGAGCGCGTGCAGCCGGTGGTGGAGCTCTGCGAGCGTGCGCATGTGCCGCGCGAGGAGCCACGGCCGCAGCTGGATGTCCTCCTGCATCGTCGGCCCGTCGACCTTCTCGAGGACGAGCGCGTCGCCGCGCACCTCGTACACCTCCGGCACCGGATAGCCGTGCCGCCGGGCGTGCCCCATGACCACCGCCTCGCGCACCGGGTTGCCACCGCGGCGCAGGAGCCGGCCGTCGCCGATCTCCTCGATCGTGGAGGCACGACCCTTCACGCGCTCTCGAACGTGCCGAGGCGCAGCTCCTGCTCGTAGTAGAAGCGCGTGTCGTCGACGCGGCGCATGTACTCGTCGCGATTCGCGCTCGCGAACGCGTTGTACGCCTCCGCCGACTCCCAGCGGTCGATGACGAGATAGCGGCCGGGGATCTCGACGTCGCGGAGCAGCTCGGTGCCGATGTAGCCGCGGCCCTGCGCGAAGAACCGAGCCCACTCGCCCTCGTTGCCATACGCCCGTTCGAAGGCTTCCGCGTCGCGAACCTCGTAGCTGAAGACGAGCGCGATCATGCGCTGATTCTGGCCTAAGGCGCCGCTTGCGGCGCCGACCCACGGAGGCCGTGTCGGCTTTGCCAACACGGCCGATAAGGTCCTGTTTGTGAGCGCGGAAACCGCAGTCGAGCCGGACGATCGCGCCGCGTACGCAGGCGTCCTGCGCTTCTACGAGCTCGCGAAGCACCAGGAGTGGGCGGTGCGCGACGTGGCGTGGGGCGAGAAGCCGCCCGTGCCCGAGGGGAAGGGCTCGCCGGAGCGGAAAGCGCGTCGCCGCGACGTGTGGCGCTCGGTCG
>DATGEH010000019.1:0-15506 GCA_035310325.1 Gaiellaceae bacterium | reverse complement strand
CCGCTGCCGCACCGGCAGGTCCCTGCGCGGCCGCCTGCGGAGCTTGCCGCACCGACACCGCAGCTCCATCTCCCGACGATCGTCGGGCTGGACGGGATGTATGCCTACTGGGGCATCGGCAGCTTCCCGCGAATGGCCAATGCGGCATCGAGCTTCGATCCCGCCGTCGTGACCGGCATCCGCGAGACCTCGAAGGTCTTCCCCAATCCCGAATCGGTGCGGTTCTTCCGCCGGCTCGGCATCCGGAGCGTCGTCCTCCACCGCGACCTCGCGCGCGGCACGCCCTGGCAGGCCGTGCCGCGCCGCTCGATCGCGGGACTCGGGATCACGCGCCGCAACGAGGGGGATCTCGTCGTCTACCTGCTCGGCAGCCGCTAGCTTCGCTACCGCTTCGGCGGCAGCGAGCGCGCGTAGGCGACGCCGACGTCCACCCAGCGCGAGAGCTCGCGCTTGGTTCGCACGTCATCCGAGTCGACGCGCAGCCAACCCTGCATCGCTCGGCCGCGCATCTCGAAACGCTCGGCACGCGTCGTCGCGACGAGATCGTCCGTGTCGGCGGGGTCGCAGCGCACGAGCGCGCCGCCGCCGCCGCCGCCGCTGGCGGCGATCGCCATGTTCCCGCCGACGAGGAACGCGAGGCCGCCGAACATCCGCTGCTCCTGCACGCCTCGCTCGCCGGCGAGAAGCTCGCGCAGGTGAGCCGCGAGCTTCTCGTCGTACGCCATCGCTATGCCATCGGCCCCGCGATCCACGGGTCGGTCCCGGGATCGCCGCCGGCCGCGACGGTTGCCAGTCGCTCGAAGTAGTGGTCCCAGCCGTGGCCGTGCGACTCCGCGGCCTCGGTGTTCGGCAGGTCGCTGTGGCGGAAGTGGAGGAGCGTGCCGTCGCCGCTCGCGACGAGGTCGAACTCGACCGTCGTCGAGCCCGCGGGGACGGACATGCTCGTCCCCGCCTCCCAGCCCCACGTGTACACGAGCCGCCGTGGCGGGTCGATCTCGACGAACTCGCCGCTCGCCGTGTTGCCCGGGATCACCTCCACCCGGTACTGCCCGCCGGGGCGCAGGTCGAATGTCGCGTGCATGCCCATCCACCGGGTCGCCTCGTCGGGATCGGTGAGGAGCTCCCACACCGTCTCCGGGCTCGCGGCGATCGCGATCTCGCGCTCGACGGAGATGCCTTCAGTGACTGCGTTCACGCTTCCGTGCCTCCTTTCGCTCGGCTTCGCGCCGAAGCGTGCCGAGCCGTTCGTCCCAGAATCCCTCGAGGAACGTCTTCAGCTCGTCGAGGCCCTGCGGTCGCGCCTGGTACAGGCGCCGCGTGCCGTTCCGCCGCTCGCTCACGAGACCGGCCTCCTTCAGAACGGAGAGGTGCTGCGAGATCGCCGGCCGCGTCACGTCGAAGTGCGCGGCGATCTCGCCCGCCGACAGCTCTCCGTCGCGGACGAGGGTGAGGATCTGCCGCCTGCGCGGCTCGGCGATCGCCTTGAGCGCTGCTTCCACGCTCGATAGTTAAGCAGATCCTTACGAAAGTGTCAACTTACAGATATGACGACCTTGCCGCGGGCGTGGCCTTCCTCGAGATAGGCGATCGCCTCGGGCACCTCGCCCAGGGGATACGTGCGGTCGATGACCGGCGTGACCTTCCCCGCCGCCATGAGCTCCGCCAGGACGGCGAGGTCGTCGCGGTTGATCGCCGCGAGGAAGAAGCCGATCCGCTGGCGCACGAGCCTCGAGAGCAGGAGCATCGTGACCATCCCGCGCAGCGGCCCGCCGACGCGCACGAGCGCTCCGTTCGGGGTCAGCGCGCGCCGGTTGGCGAGCACTCCGTGGTTGCCCATGCAGTCGACGATCGCGTCGTAGCGCCGCCCTTCGCGCGTGTAGTCGGCGACGGAGTAGTCGACGACGCGATCGGCTCCGATCGAGCGCACCAGGTCGGCGTTGCGTGCGCTGCACACGGCCGTCACGTCGGCGCCGTACGCCTTCGCGATCTGCACTGCGAACGTGCCGACGCCGCCTGCCGCGCCGTTGACGAGCACCTTGTGTCCCGCCTGTACTCCGGTCTTGTCGCGCACCGCCTGCAGCGCGGTGATGCCGGCGATGCCGACCGCTCCCGCCTGCTCGAACGTGAGGTTCGCGGGCTTCGGGATGAAGTTCTTTCCGCTCACGTACTCCGCGAAGGCGCCGTTACGGGCGCCGAAGACCTCGTCGCCGGGCGCGACGTGCGTCACGTTTGCGCCGACCTGCTCGACGACGCCCGCCGCGTCGACGCCCAGGACGCCGTTCTTCGGCTTGAAGAGGCCTCCGCTCAGACGCACGAGGAACGGGCTGCCACGCAGCAGGTGCCAGTCGTACGGGTTGACCGAGGACGCGCGCACGCGGACGAGCACCTGGTCGGGCTCGACGGCGGGCTTCTCGACCTCCTCGACCGTGAGCGTCTCGGGTGCGCCGTAGCGGTGAGCGACGATCGCCTTCATACGTACACCGTAAGTTAGACATACAGCGTAAGCTTGTCAAGTGCCCCGGGCGGCCCTCACGAGAGAGCGGGTGCTTCGGGCCGCGGTCCGCCTTGCGGATGAGGGCGGGCTCGAGTCGCTCTCGATGCGCAAGCTCGGGCAGGCCCTCGGCGTCGAGGCGATGTCGCTCTACAACCACGTCGCGAACAAGGACGACCTGCTCGACGGAGTCGCCGACATCGTGCTCGACGAGTTCGAACTGCCCACCGCCGGCGTCGACTGGGAGACGGCCATCCGCCGCACCGCGACGTCCGCGCACGAGGCGCTTGTGGGCCACCCCTGGGCGTGCGGCCTCGTGATGTCGCGTCCTAGGCCCGGACGACTGCGCTACATCGACGCACTCCTTCGGTGCCTGCGCGAGGCCGGCTTCTCACCCGACGAGACGTTTCACGCGTACCACGCGCTCGACAGTCACATCCTCGGTTACACGATGTGGGAGCTCGGCCACTCGTTCGACCCCGCGGAAGCCGACGAGCTCGCCAAGACGTTCTTGCCGCGGCTCGCGGACGAGTACCCGTACCTGTACGAGCACGCAGAGCAGCACTTCGACCAGTCGCGCCCTCGCGAGGAGAGTGGATTCAAGTTCGGGCTCGACCTCATCCTCGACGGATTTAAGAGAATGCGCGGATAGTGCGCCTTTACGTCGCAGGCCCGTTGTTCTCCGAAGCCGAGCGCGCATGGCTCGATGCGCTCGCCGCGCGGCTGCGTGCGGAAGGCTTCGACTGCTTCGTCCCGCACGAGAACTTCCCCGACCTCGCGAACGTCACCGTCGCCGACGTCTACCGGGTCGATACGGATGGCCTGCGCTCGGCAAATGCACTCGTCGGTGGGTCGACGGTCCGATGTGCGACGACGGAACCGCATCCGAGATCGGCATGTTCGCCGAGCTCGTGCACAGCGGCGGCGAGCACTACCGCGGCATCGTCGCGATCGCGACCGACCTCCGCCTTCAGCGTCGCCGCGAGCGCGGCGTCGTCGGCGGCGGGATGAACCTCTTCGTGAGCGGTGCGATCGAGTCGTGCGGGACGATCGTGCACTCGGTCGACGATGCGGTCGCCGCGCTGGCCAAGCTGTGACCGTGAGCTGCACGCACCTCGACGAGATCCAGTTCACGGAGCTTCCGGCCGAGATCGCAGGCTGTGAGGAGTGCCTCAAGACCGGAGGCTGGTGGGTGCACCTGCGCATGTGCCAGATCTGCGGAAAGATCGGCTGCTGCGACAACTCGCCGAGCAAGCACGCGACCGCGCACTTCCACGAGACCACGCATCCGATCATCCGCTCTGCGGAACCGGGTGAGGACTGGTCGTGGTGTTACGTCGACGAGCTCGGGTTCGAGCTCGGTTGAGCGTAAGCTGAGGCCCGTGGACGAGGATCGCGCACGCGAGCTGCTGGCGAACGAGCGCCAGCGCATCGAGAAGGCGCTCAGCCGGCTGGGACCGATCGACGACGGCGAGCCCGCCGACGAGTACGACCCGGCGAACCAGGGCTCGGATCTCTACCAGGACGAGTTCAACGCCGGTCTCGCCCGCGACCTGCGCGAGCAGCTCGCCGCGGTCGAGCGCGCGGAGGCGCGACTCGCCGCCGGAACGTACGGGCTGTCGGTCCTGAGCGACGAGCCGATTCCGGATGAGCGGCTCGAGATCGTCCCGACAGCCGAGCTCACCGCGGACGAAGAGCGCGCGTCCGGCTGACGTACGGCCCGACCCCCATGCGGAGATCGGGGGTGACGCGGATGCCAGGGCGGGCGCCGCACTGCGACCATCCTCGCGTGCGCGCAATGCTGACGATGGTTGCCGTCGTCGTGTTCGCCGTCGCCCCGGGCGCGGCGCAGAGCCGTTCGCTCGACGCGACCTGGTCCGGCACGTGGGACTTCATGGTCGGGAACGTGCAGCTCACCCAGAGCGTAGGCTCCGTGAGCGGAAAGAACGTGCAGTTCCCGAACATCACGTTCACGGGCACCGTCTCGGGCACGACGCTCACGCTGGTATCCCGTAGCGACAACGGCCTACAGGCGACGTGCAGCTGGTACAAGCTCACGTTCTGGCCGGCAAATACGCGGACGGGCACCGGGTACCCGGACTACGACCAGTGGACCAGCAGGAAGCACGCCGGCTTGCTCCACTGCCCTGACGAGTCCGATCGCGGGCGGCTTCAAGTGCATCGCCGGCTCCTGTCTCGCCAACACGACTCCGGCGAAGCCCTCCGTGCTCGGGACCTGGGAGTTCCTCGGCGGAGCCGTACGGGTGACTGCGAGCGGAGCGGGTTTTGCGGGCGTGGTAACCGCGAAGACGAGCGAGGGTTGCAGCCGTCCGGTCGGCCAACACATCTGGACCATCGCCGCCCGCGGTGCAACCTACGCAGGAACGCACGTGACATACCTGCGACCCGGCTGCAAGGCGAAGACCGTCGCTGCAACGTTCGCGATCACCCAGAAGCAGGACACGTACACGCTCAACGTCTGCACCGGCAACGTCTGCACCACCCACAAGCGGCTCAAGCCGCCTGCGTAACCGCTACGGGCGGGACTTGGCGGCCCACTCTCGCTTGGCTTGCTGCTCCATTTGCTCGAGCCGCTCGTAGTAGTCGGGGAACTCCTTGATGTGCGCGAGCGCGATCTTCCCGGTGACGATCGGGTCGTCGTGGCTGACGTCGGTCTGCGCGTTATGCGAGCCGTGCTCGAACTCGACGTCCATTCCTGCGCGGAACTGCTCGAGATCGACACGCGACCAGTCGACGCCGATCGCGTCGCCGACACGGCGGGCTTCGTCCGTCGTCGTGCGGCGCGGCTCGGGCGGAGCGCTCACGCGGCCACCGGCTCGGCCATCTCGCCCGCCGGTGCGTAATGGCGGGTGCGCAGGAACGTCGCGCCGACGGCTGCTGCCGACAACGCAAACAGCCCACCGACGAGGAATGCCGCGTGATAGCCGCCGACGAGCGCGGCGAGATGGCCGTGACCCGACGCGGTGAGGCTGTTGGTGCGGGACGCCGCGAGGCTGGCGAGCACGGCGAGGCCGAGCGCGCCGCCCATCATGAAGGCCGTGTTCACGACGCCCGAGGCGAGACCCGACTCCTCCGGCGCGACGTCGCTCATCGCGGCGAACAGTACGGGATTGAAGGCGATGCCCGCGCCGATGCCGAGCAGGATCATGCTCGGGAGCACGTCGACGAGGAAGCTGCCGTGCACGGGCGCGCGGACGAAGAGCAGCAATCCGGTTCCGGCGAGCAGCAGCCCCACCGCGAGCGGCTTGCGCACGCCGTACTGCATCACGAGGCGCGCGGAGAGAGCGATCGACAGCGCGCCCATGATGAGGTTGGCCGGCAGGAACGCGAGGCCGACCTGCAGCGGGCTGTACCCGAGCACGAGCTGGAGGTAGAGCGCGGAGAGGAAGAACCACGCGAACATCGCGGCCGCCCAGAGGATGCCCGTGACGTTCGCGAACGCGATGTTGCGCCGCCTGAAGAGCGCGAGCGGCATCAGCGGCGCCGGGACGCGCGCTTCGAGCGCGACGAAGGCGGCGAGCAGAGCCGCGGCGCCTGCGAGCATGCCGACGGTTCGCGCCGAGGACCAGCCGTACTGGTTGCCGTTCACGATCGCGTAGACCGCGACCATGAGCGAGGCGGTGACCGTCACCGCACCGGCGACATCGAGCCGCCCGGTCGCCGCGGCGGTGCGCGCGGGCGGTAGTAGGCGCAGCGTCAGAATCACGACGGCGATCCCGATCGGCACGTTGACGAGGAAGATCCAGTGCCAGTTGAGCGATCCGGTGAGCACGCCGCCGAGCAACACGCCGATGCTGCCGCCGCCGGAGGCGACGAAGCCGAAGATGCCCATCGCCTTCGCGCGCTCGGCCGGCTCTTGGAACAGCGTGAGCATGAGCGAGAGCGAGACGGCGGACGCGACCGCGCCGCCGATCCCCTGCACGGCGCGCGCGCCGATGAGGAGTCCCTTCGTCGTCGAGAGGCCGCAGACGAGCGACGAGATCGTGAAGAGCGCGATGCCGGCGATGAACAGCCGCCGATGCCCGAAGAGGTCGCCCAGACGGCCGCCGAGGAGGAGGCAGCCTCCGTACGTGAGGAGGTACGCGTTGACGACCCAGGCGAGGGACGTCACCGAGAAGCCGAGATCCGTGCGGATCGACGGGAGGGCGACGTTCACGATCGTCACGTCGAGGACGATCATCAGCGTCGCCAGGCAAAGGACGTACAGGGCGAGCCAGCGTGAGCGGTTATCCATCGTCATGCCTGTTTCGACGGGTCACGGAATGAAAACTCATCGGCGCCGCGATGAATTCCCGCTGCGAGGCCGGTCCTGTATGACGAATGGACCTGGGAACGGTGAACGTTCTTGCCCGGATGCAGCTGGCGGCGAAGCGCTGCGGCGCGTCCCTGCGCATACGGCACGCGACCGGCGGCTTGGTCGAGCTGATCGAGTTCACCGGCCTAAGCGACGTTCTACGCGTCGAGATGGAGCGGCAGCCCGAACAGCGGGAAGATGCGCTCGGTGTCGAGGAAGAACGTCAGCTCCGCGATCCGCCCGTCTGAGATCTCCAGAACCTGCAGCGCCCATGGATCGAAGCCCTCGCCGGACTCGCTCGGCTTGTACTGGCCGAACGCCGGCGAGCCGTTCGCGGAGACCGTCGGGATGACGCGTGAGCCCTTGCAGCCGATTCCAGGGCCGAACCACCACGTGAAGATGTCGTCGCGACCGTGGAGCCACATGTCGTACGGCGGCATCGACTGCCGCGCGTCCTCGCGGATGAGCTCGGTGAGCGAGTCGATGTCGTAGCGCTCGAATGCGGCCACGTACCGCTCGAGCAATTCACGGTCGACCTCGCTCGGCTTCACGTCTTCGACGTTCGCGGTCGCGAGCGTCGCGCGGGCGCGCTGCAAGGCGCTGTTGACCGAGGCCACGCTCGTGTCGAGCAGCTCGGCGACCTCGCTCGCCTGCCAGCGCAACACCTCGCAGAGGATGAGGACGGCGCGCTGGCGTGGCGGCAGGTGCTGCAGCGCCGCGACGAACGCGAGCCTGATCGTCTCCCGCTCGACCGCGGCCTCGGCGGGATCGGGCATCGGCTCGATCCACGTCACCTCGGGGAGCGTGTTGAGGTTCTCGATCACGGGCTCCTGTGCCGGCCCGAGGTCCATCGGCCGCGCGCGCCGCTGACCGGCGTTCAGCATGTCGAGGCAAACGTTCGTGGCGATGCGGTAGAGCCACGAGCGCAGCTGCGCGCGCCCCTCGAAGCGGTCGAGCCCGCGCCAGGCGCGAACGAGGCTCTCCTGCACCGCGTCCTCGGCCTCGAACGGCGAGCCGAGCATCCGGTAGCAGTACGCGGTCAGCTCCGACCGGTACTGCTCCAGCTCCGGCTCACGGGTGCGGACGGCCTCCTGCACAGCGCTCATCGTACGTATGACCGATCCGCCGGGAAAAACTCATCGGCGGGCTACGGAAGAGCCGTGGCCTCGAGCAGGCGCCAGCGCCCCGAATACCCGTCGCGTACGGCCGTGACGAACATGCCGAGCCGCTCCCGCACCGTCTCGTGGCCCTTGAGCGTGTACGCGAGCACGATCAGCCGGTGCAGCGCCAGGTCGCGCCGATCGAACGCCGGCCGCGGCCAGCGCCTGAGCGCGACGAGCTTCGCGCCGCCGGGCAGCGTTCGCACCCACCACCGGGCGACGTCCTCCGGCGCCTGGAACGACGGGCGCGTGAGCGTGCCGGGCGCGAACACGCGATAGAGCCACTGCGGCGATCGCAGCACGGGCGACCCGGCGCGAACGCGGAGCTCGACGGGATAGATGCCGCGCAGCTCCGGCGGCGGCAGCGTGCCACGCCAGGCGCCGCGCATGAACGCGAGCGCGCGCCAGCCGACGGGCTTTGCGGCGCTGTTCGTCGCGCCGACGAGCCGCACCTGCAGCGACGGAACGTCGATGCCGCTCACTGCGATCGTCGCGGGGCTGCCGAGCTCGGCGACCGCGGGATGCAGCACGATGTCGAGCTTCGGGCCGAGCAGCGGAATGCTCGCGGACGCGGCGCCGGGAGAGAGAACGACACACAGTGCGAATGCAGCCGCGACGCGCTTCATCTTCCGAGTACAACGTACGTGCTCGCGCAGACGATGCGCGGACGATTGGTCTTTACCGGTTACGGACCACTGACCTTACGGTTTCTTCGATTGGCCGCAGCCGGTGATCTTCTGGCCGCCGACGCCGAGGCCGCTCTTCTGGCAGGCGAAGTCGACATGCGTCGTCTGGCATGCGACGTCGCCGCCGGGCACGCATGAGCCGCCCCACGAGTCGTGCGCATCCGTCCAGGCCACGCGCGCACCGCCGTCGGGGCCGACCGCGACGCCGAAGTCGTCGAAGAGCGTCCGGTGCTGGCCCCAGTTGAACGAAGCGGGCGCGAGGCCGCAGAAGATCCCCGTCGAGCAGATGTCGCCGAAGTAGACCGGATGCCCGGAGACGTTGCTCTGCGTCCACGTCTTGCCGCCGTCGAGCGATTGCGACATCTGCACCGTCCACTGCGCCGTGCTCGGCGCAGCCGCCGGCTTGTTCAGCGCGCCCACTCCTTCGACGTACGGCGTGTCGTAGTAGACGACGTCGACGCCGCCGTTTCCGCCCGCCGCGACCCACGGCTCGTAGTGCGTGCCGCTGTCGGTGCTCGCCTTGTGACTCGTGAATGTGTTGCCGCCGTCGGTGCTCGAAGCGACGTAGACGTCGTACTCCGGGTGCGCTTGCGAGACGTCGCGCCGGATGTACCCGACGTAGACGTTGCCGGCGCCGTCGACCGCGAGTGACGTGAACAGCTCGGAGACGTCCTGGCATGCGCTCGTATCGACCGGGGGCACCGGCGGGTTCGGCGCACAGGGATCGTTGAACACCGTGCGCGACGTCCAGGTGACGCCGCCGTCGTCGGAGTACGAGAGGAAGATGTGGTCGAAGGCCTCGGCCTGCGTGTAGTTGCAGCCCTGTACCGCGTTCTCCTGGAGGTCGCTGGTCTCCCACGCCGCGTAGATCCGCCCCTGGTGCGCACCGCTCTGGTCGACGGCGATGCCGGACGGGATCGTGTTGCACGTCGTCGTCGCCTCCTGGGGAGAGCCCGGCTGCGCGGCGGACAGGGCAGTCGGCGCCCACGTCTGGCCGCCGTCCCGCGAGCTCTCGACCCAGATGTTCGAGACGCCGAAGTCGTGGTACTCGTAGTAGAGATTCGTGTGCGACGCCGCCTGTGCGGTGCCGCGGAACGCCGGCGGCGTGTACGCCGCGAGCCACGGGCGGTCGATCTGCAGCGGCTGGCAACCGGCGGTCGCCTGCCGTGTCCACGTGCTGCCGTCGAGCGTCACCGCGTTGCGGATCTGGATCGGGGTCTCCGCGCACGCCGGCCCACCCTGGCCGAGGTCGCCCCAGAAGACGGCGTTGCTCCCGGGAACGCTCGCAACCGTGACGTCGCCGATGTCGCCGGTGCCGATGCCCGAGTTCGGCGTCGCCGGATCGGGATAGCCGAGGTACGTGAAGTGGACGCCGTCCTTCGTCTTCGAGACGTCGGACCCGTTCTGGCCGCTCTGCCACGTGACGTAGGCGGTGCCCGACTGGTCGACGGCGACCTGCGGCTCGTTCTGGCCGCTCGACGTCTCGGCACCGTCGGCGCGCGTCGCCGCCGTGAAGCCGGCCCTCGGCGGTGCGCCGGCGGCCGCGGCCGTGACGAGGACGAGACAGCTCGCAAGCGCGAGCAGGAGGAGTGAGGGCCGCATCCGCGGCCCTCATCCCCCGATCGCCCTAATTCAAACTACGAGCAGTTGCCCGAGCCGATGAGCCGCGGCCCGCCGTTCTGGCGGATGAAGAGCGGCCGCGCGGTCGGGTACGGCCCGCCCGTCGTCGGATCGGTGAGCCGCGTGTCGCCCGTCGCGATGAGCACGCAGCCCCGCGCGTCGAGCGTGTTCGTGAAGTAGTCGCCGAGCCGCCGGTCCTGGCCGGTGGCGACGCACGTCGTCCCGCCCTGGCACACCCAGCCGACGTGCACGACGCGACCTGCGGCGTCCACAGGCGTGACGTGCGGCTTGCCGGTTGCGCCGGTGATCGACGCTTCCATCACGTGGATGTGACCGGTCTGGCAGTCGAGGTCGGGCAGATTGTCCTGCGTCTCGGTCTGATACCAGACGACGGAGACCTTGCCGCTGTCGCCGGCGGCAATCCACGGCCAGAACACGCGCGTGCCCGGATGCGCGACCGTCACGGGCGCGGACCACGTCTTCCCGAGGTCCTTCGTCGAGATCATCATGATCGAGTTCGCCGCCGGCGTCGCCGAGCCGTTGCAGCCGCCGCTCGTTCCCGCCTGGCGGTTGTCGGTGTCCCACACGACGTACACAGTGCCGGCCTTGTCGATCGCGATCGACGACCAGTGCCCGTACATCGACGTGCCGCGCAGACCTTCGTGCGGTGTGAAGCTCGAGCCTCCGGCGGGCATCGTGCTGATGCCGACGCCGAAGCTTCCGTCGCCGTGCTGGAAGATCGCCGGCTCGACGACCGCGCCGTTCAGCTTGTCGTAGTAGAGCTTTCCGAACGCCGACCACGAGCCGCCGTCGGCGAGCGTGCCGTTGTCGTTGATCCCGGTGGAGCTGCACGTCGTGCCGCCGTCGTTCGAGACGAACACCTGGTGGCCGCTGCCGCTGCCCTCCAGCGTGTCTGTGCCCATGAACACCTGGTTGGCCTTGCCGCCGGCGAGCCAGGGCCGGTCACCGTCATGACAGTCGGCGTTGCCCTGGTTCCAGGTCTGGCCGCCGTCGACCGACGAGAACAGCGCGTCGTTCACGAGATTGATGCCGGTGTCGTAGACACGGCCGCCTGCGTCCTGTGTGAGGTCCGGATCGCTGAAGCCCGTGTTGATCGCCGGGCTCGTCGGGCACGGGCTACCGAGGTAGCGGTCGCGATACCAGTTCACGCCGCCGTCCGGCGACGTCCACACGTTCACCTGGTTGCAGTAGTTCGACACGAAGCTGAAGTCGCCCCACGGCGAGCTGACGATGCCGTCGCGGTAGAGATGCGTCGTGCCTTCGTGCGAGCTGTAGATGAGCCTGCCGTGCAATGAGTCTGCGAAGACCTCCGGCTCGCCGCCCGCGAGCGTCTGGTCGACGTACACCGGCGCCGCAAACGTCGGCCCGGTAGAGCCTGCGCTGCTCGAGCCCGGAAGCAAGCCTGCTGCGACCACGAGCCCGAACGCCGCTGCAAGCGCAAGCGGACGAAGCGAGACCATCGAGTTCCTCCTTGTCGGTCTCGGCCCCGTACCCGGAGCGGGCGAGAATTACGCCGACGCGAGGACGGAGCCCACGACGACGACTTGGCCTGCCTGCGCGGAGTCTCCGGCAGCAGAATGCAGAGCTCCTCGCCAACGGGGGATGTCAGCCGAAGAGGGCTGTCAGCTCTGCGCGTTCGCGGGCGGCAAGCGGCTGTTCGAGCGCGGCGAGCGCCGGCTCGAGGTGGGCGGGCCGGCCGGGGCCGACGACGACTGCGGTGACGCGCGGCTCGCCGAGCAGCCAGCCGAGCGCAAGCGTCGCGGGATCGCCCATCTCCTGCAGCCGTTCGAGCGCAGCGAAGACAGCGTCGGTGCGAAGGTGCTCGTACGGCTCCGGGCGCTGCGTCATGCGCGATCCCCGCGGCGGCGCCTCGCCGCGCTTGTACTTCCCGGTCAGCCAGCCGCCCGCCAGCGGGCTGAACGGCGTGAAGCCGAGGCCATGCTCGGCGCAGAGCGGCAGCACCTCGTGCTCCGGCTCGCGATCGAGCAGCGAGTACGAGTTCTGCACCCAGGCGAACGCACCGGCAGCGAGCGCGTCGCGCAGCTGCGGGCCGTCGACGTTGCTGAGCCCGTAGGCGTCGATCTTGCCCACGGCGACGAGCTCGTCGAAGACGCCCGCGACCTCGGCGATCGGCACGTCGTCGTCCCAGGCGTGGGCGAGATACACGTCGATGCGCTCGGCGCCGAGCCGGCGCAGGCTGCTCTCCAGCTGGCGACGCACGCGCGCGGGCGCGAGGCCGCCGTCCTCTCCCTCGGCCATCGGGCTGAAGGTCTTCGTGGTGAGAACCGGGTCGTGCCCCGTGCGCCGCCGCCAAGCGCCGATGTACGTCTCGCTCCGGCCGCCGCCGTACGCGTCGGCGGTGTCGAAGCTCGTGATCCCCGCCTCCCAGGCCGCGTCCATCAGGGCGAAGGCCTCGTCCTCGTTCAGCCCCTGGCCGAAGAACGCGGGAGCCGAGCCGACGCCGCCGAAGTTGCCGCATCCGAGGATCAGCCGCGAGTAGGCTCGCTCCATGAGCGCGACGCTACTCGACGTGGAGGCAGTGCGCAGACGGTTCTCGTCGCTGCAGGGCGGTTTCGCGTTCCTCGACGCGCCGGGTGGGTCGCAGGTCCCCGACGAGGTCGGCGCGGCGATCGCGGCGGCGCTGCGCGACGCGAGCGGCAACCTCGGCGCGCCGTACGAGACCGGGCGACGCGTCGAGGCGATCGTCGACACCGCGCGCGCTGACGCAGGCAGGTTCCTCAACTGCTCGCCGGACGACGTCGTCTTCGGGACGAACATGACCGTGCTCGACTTCACGCTCTCGCGCACGGCAGCGCGGGACTGGAAGGAAGGCGACCGTATCCTCGTCTCGCGGCTCGACCACGACGGCGGCGTCGCACCGTGGATCGAGCTCGCGGCCGACCGCGGCTTCGTCGTCGACTGGATCGACGTTACCGATGACCTCCGGCTCGACTTCGACGACCTCGAGCGCAAGCTCGACGACCGCGTGCGCGTCGTCGCCACCGTCGCGTCTTCGAATGCGCTCGGGACGATCGTCGACATGAAGCGCGTGAGCGAGCTCGCCCACACGGTCGGCGCACTGTCCTGGTTCGACGCGGTGCAGTACGCGGCACATGAGCCGGTCGACGTGCAGGCGCTCGACTGTGACGTCTTCATCGCCTCGGCGTACAAGTTCTGCGGGCCGCATCTCGGCGTCGCGTACGGGCGGCACGAGCTGCTCGAGTCGTGGCGGCCCTTCAAGGCGCGGCCTGCGTCCAACTCGCCGGTCGGACGGCGCTTCGAGCCGGGCACCGCGCCATACGAGTTGTTCGCCGGCTTCTCGGCGACGATGGCGTATCTCGAGTCGCTGGGCGGCATGGACGTGTTGCGCGCCTACGAGCACGAGCTCGGACAGCGCTTCCTCGACGGGCTGCCGGAGTCTGCGACCGTCTACGGCGAGCAGACGATGGAGGGGCGGTTGCCGACGTTCCTCCTCAATCTCGACGGCGTGCCTGCGGCGGAGATCGCTGAGACGATGGCGGCGCGCGGGTACGGCGTGTGGGCGCACGACAGCTGGTACTCGCTCGGCCTGCGCGAGAAGCTGCCCTATCCGAAGGACGCCGTGCGCGTCGGGCTCATTCACTACAACACCGCCGAGGAGATCGACGGCTTCCTGCGCGAGCTAGGGAGTCTCGCCCGCTAAGGCGTCGCTGCGACGCCGACCGTAAGAGGAGGCGCCGATTCACTCGGCGCCTCCGTTGACTCAACTCCCTGGCACTACCTCGGGGTCTCGCCCGCTAGCACCCGTGCGTAGATCGCGGCGTCGATGTTGCCGCCGCTGATCACGCAGACGATCCGTCCTCCCCGCCCGCGGGCAGCGGCGAGCGCGAGCGCGCCTGCGCCTTCCGTGACGACGCGCGCGCGAGACGCGAGCACGCGCATCGCCTCCGCCACGTCGTCGAGCGGCACGGCGACGGCCTCGTCGATCAGCCCGTGCGTCTGCTCCCACACGCCGGGCAGGAGCATCGGGCCGCCGGCGCCGTCGACGAACGACGGCGTGAAGTCGACGTCGACCTGGTGCCCGGCGGCGAACGACGCCGCGAGCGGTGCCCCCGTCTCCGGCTCTGCTGCGACGACCCGGACGTTCGGCCGCAGTGCCTTCACCGCACTCGCGATGCCGATCGCAAGGCCTCCCCCTCCCCACGGGACGATCACGGTGTCGAACGCATCGAGCTGCTCGCAGAGCTCGAGCCCGATGGTGCCGTTGCCGGCCATGACCGCGGGGTCGTCCGACGGATGGATGAACAGCCCGTCGAGGCCGTCGTAGCCGCGGTCGACCATCGCCTGCCACCACTCGTCGTACGTGACGGGGACGATCTCGCCGCCGAGCCGCTCGACCGCATCGAGCTTCGCGCGGGAGGCATCCGCGGGCGCGACGATCCGGGCACGCACGCCGGCTTCGCGCGCGGCCCAGGCGACACCCTGCGCCATGTTCCCGACGCTCGCAGTGACGACGCCGTATGCGAGCTCGTCGCGCGACGCCGCGCGGAGCGCAGAAAGCGCGCCGCGGATCTTGAACGCGCCGATCGGCTGCAGGTTCTCGAGCTTCAGCCAGACGTTCTCGTCGAGCTGCACGAGCGGCGTGCGAACGACGTCGTCACCGAGCCGCTCACGCGCGCGACGGATCTCGTCGAGCGGGATCAATCGGATTCTTTGGCGAGCTCGGTCAGGTCGGTGCGCACCTGCCACAGCTCGGGGAACATCTTGTGCTTGATGAGCCCGGCGAGCAGCTCTACCGGCGTCCCCTGCGTTCCGACGACCTCCTCGCCGATGATGCGCGCGACCACCTTGAAGTGGCGGAAGCGCCAGACGCCGACGCGCTCGTCCCACTCCGTCAAGAGCTCCGCGAGCTGGTATAGCTCCTCGTGCTCGCGCGCCTGCGTGTAGACCTCGAGCAGCGAGAGGCCGCGCTCGTGGCGCAGCGCGTCGAACGCGCCGAGCAGCGGCGGCGACACGCGCCGGATCTCGCGGAATCCGGGCGAGTCGAAGCCGGACCCGTGACCGAGCACGCGGCGCACCTCCTGGTACTCCCACGGCGACATCTGCTCGAGGTGCTCGAGGAAGCCCTCGACGTACTTCAGCGCGGCGCACGCGCGGCGCAACAGGCGGATCGCGGCGGACAGCTCGCGCGCCTCGATGAGCCGCGTAGCCTCTTCCACTTCGTTCCACGCGTG
>DATGEH010000018.1:0-15256 GCA_035310325.1 Gaiellaceae bacterium | reverse complement strand
ACGGCGCCGACGGTGCCGATGAGCGACGCGACGACGCCGGACTCGAACGCGCCGAGCTCGTTGGAGGCGCCGATGAACACCCACTCCACCGCGTTGACGCGGCCTTGCAGGTCGCGCGGCGTCACGAGCGCGCTCGTCGTCGACCGGATGTTCATGCTGATCATGTCGACGAAGCCGGTGACGGCGAGCGCGGCGAGCGACAGCGGCAGCGATTTCGAGATCCCGAAGACGATCATCCCGCAGCCGAAGACGACGACGACGGCGATGAGCGTGCGGCCCGCGGGCGCGCGCAGTGGCCGGCGTGCGAGGAGGACCCCGGCAGTCAGCGCGCCGATCGACGGCGCCGTGCGCAGCGCGCCGAGCCCGACCGGGCCTGCGTGCAGGATCGTCTTCGCGAAGACGGGAGCGAGCGCGATCGAGTCGCCGAGGAGCACCGCAAAGAGGTCGAGCGCGATGACGGCGAGCAGGATCTCCGTGCCGAAGATGAAGCGAACGCCGGCGACGAGGCTGTTCCAGTCGGGCGGACCGATGCCGGTGTCGGCGCGCGCGATCGTCGGGAGCGCGAGAATCGCGACGAACGAGACCGTGAAGAGCGCAGCCGCCGCGGCATAGACCGCGACGGGCTCGACGGCGAAGATCACGCCGCCGAGGGCGGGGCCGACAATGGTCCCCATCTGGCCCGCGACGCTGCGCAGCGCCAGCGCGCCCTGCAGCAGCTCCGCGGGCACGAGCTCCGGTGTGAGCGCACGGGCCGCTGGGGTTCCGATCGCCGCCGTGACGCCGGCGACGACGGCGATGGCGAGGAACGGCCAGATCTTGTGCGCGCCGGCGAGCGTCACCGCGACGAGCAGTGCCGCGATCGCGAACTGGAGCACGAGCGAGAACGCCGTCACCGCGCGCCGCGGGAGCCGGTCGGCGAGCTGCCCGGCGGGCAGCGCGAGGAGCGGCAGCGGGACGAACTCCGCGAGGCCGACGAGCCCGAGATCGAGGGGATGGTGGTGGATCGAGTAGACCTGCCACCCGATCGCGACCGCGATCATCTGCGAGGCGAGCCCGTTCGAGAGCGAGTACGACCACAGCAGCGCGAACTCGCGCTGCTGGAGCACCGGCGGCAGCCTGCTCCTCACGGCGTCAGG
The DNA here is from genome assembly GCA_035310325.1 of Gaiellaceae bacterium. GTDB lineage: Bacteria > Actinomycetota > Thermoleophilia > Gaiellales > Gaiellaceae > Palsa-739. Next base: position 14,120 of record DATGEH010000018.1, on the reverse strand, counting down.
TTAGGCTCCGCACGCATGGCGGACGCGCACGACACGACGGAGGCGAAGCTCGAGCAACTCCGCGAGCTCCGCGAGCAGGCGCTGCATGCAGGCAGCGAGCAGGCTGTGCAGCGACGCCGCGCCGACGGCCGGCTGCTCGCGCGCGAACGCGCCGAACGCCTCTGCGACCCGGGATCGTTCGTCGAGCTCGACCGCTACGTCCGCCACCGCGAGTCGAACTTCGGGATGATGGAGCGCAGGCCGTACGGCGATGCGGTCGTCACCGGCTACGGGACGATCTTCGGCCGCAAGGTCTTCGTCTTCTCGCAGGACTTCACGGTGTTCGGCGGGTCGCTCTCCGAGGTCTTTGCAGAGAAGATCTGCAAGGTGATGGACCTCGCGCTCAAGTACGGGTGCCCGGTCATCGGCATCAACGACTCGGGCGGCGCGCGCATTCAGGAAGGAGTGGTCTCGCTCGCCGGGTACGCGGAGATCTTCTGGCGCAACGTGCAGGCATCGGGAGTCGTCCCGCAGTTGTCGCTCGTGCTCGGGCCGTGCGCCGGCGGCGCCGTCTACTCGCCCGCGATCACCGACTTCGTCTTCATGGTCGAGGGCTCGTCGTACATGTTCATCACCGGCCCCGACGTCGTGAAGACGGTGACGGGGGAAGAGGTGACGTTCGAGGAGCTCGGCGGCGCGGCGACGCATGCCGCGAAGTCGGGCGTCGCGCAGTTCACCGCGCCGGACGAGGACGCGTGTCTCGAGGACGCGCGCTATCTCCTCTCCTTCCTGCCGCAGTCGAACGCAGAGCGGCCCCCGTTCACGACTCCGACCGACCCGCGCGAGCGAGAGGACGCCGAGCTCGACACGCTGATCCCCGACACTCCGAACAAGCCGTACGACATGCACGACGTCATCCGGCGCGTGATCGACGGCGGCGAGTTCCTCGAGGTGCACGAGCGCTGGGCCGAGAACATCGTGTGCGGCTTCGCGCGTCTCGGCGGCCACGCGGTCGGGATCGTCGGCAACCAGCCGCGCACGCTGGCCGGCGTGCTCGACATCGACTCCTCGACCAAGGCCGCGCGCTTCGTGCGCACGTGCGACGCGTTCAACATCCCACTCGTCACGTTCGTCGACGTGCCCGGCTTCCTGCCGGGGACGGCGCAGGAGTGGGGCGGCATCATCCGCCACGGCGCGAAGCTGCTGTACGCGTACGCAGAGGCGACCGTGCCGAAGCTCGCGGTCATCACGCGCAAGGCGTACGGCGGCGCGTACGACGTCATGAGCTCGAAGCACATCCGCGCCGACTTCAACTTCGCGTGGCCGACCGCCGAGGTCGCAGTGATGGGGCCGGAGGGCGCGGTCAACATCATCTATCGCGACCAGCCGCCCGAGGAGCGGGCCAAGCTGGCCGAGGACTACAAGCAGAAGTTCGCGAACCCCTATGTCGCCGCCGAGCGGGGTTACGTCGACGACGTCATCGAGCCGCGCCGCACGCGTCCCGTGCTCATCGACGCGCTCGAGACCGCGCTCACGAAGAACGAGCCCCGCCCACGCCGCAAGCACGGCAACATTCCGCTGTAAGTCGCGAGGGAGGATCCCGCTGCGCGGGAGCGGACGACGGCCAAGCCGTCGTCCTCTTTGCGTGTCAGCGATTGGTCGCGCTGCGCGGCCGGTGGTGGCAGCTGCAGACGGTCATGCCGGCGAGGCCGGCATGACCTCGTTGCGGCAGCGCAAGCGCAGCCGCAGGCCATCCCCGGCCGCGTGGATCCGGCCTTCGGCTAAGCCCGCTTCGCGGTCTTAGCCTCCGGCCTAAGCGACCGCGACCGCGAGACGCAGCTCGTCGGCGAAGGCGTCGACGATCCGCGGGTCGAACTGCGAGCCCGCACAGCTCGCGAGCTCGGCGAGCGCATCGGGCGTGCTCAACGGCTTGCTGTAGACGCGCTCCGACGTCATCGCGTCGAATGCGTCTGCGACGAAGATGATGCGCGCGCCGAGCGGGATCTCGTCGCCGCGCAGCCGATCGGGATAGCCCGTGCCGTCCCAGCGCTCGTGGTGATGGAGCACCCAGTCGGCGACCGGGTCGACGCCGAGGCCTTCGAGGATGCGATGGCCGATCTGCGGATGGCGCTGCACGACGAGGCGCTCCGACTCGTTCAGCGCCGCGGGCTTACGCAGGATCTCCTCGGGGATCGCGAGCTTCCCGATGTCGTGGAGGGTGGCGGCGATCCGTGTGAGCTCGACCTCCACCTCGTCGATTCCGAGCCGCCGCGCGATTCGGGCGGCCAGCTCGGCGACACGCTCCGAATGGAGGCCGTCGTAGGCGTCGCGACGGTCCACTGCTTTCGCGAGGCTCGCGGCCGCCTCGTAGCGCGCCGTCTGGTCGACGCTCGTTGCGATCCTGCGCAGCTCGGTGACGCCTGCTCTCGTCGGCTCGTAGGCGCGGGCCCGGTTCTTTCCGTCCTCCTTCGCCCAATACAGCGCGCTGTCGGCGACGCGGATGAGCTCGTCGCGGCCGATCCCCTGCTGCGGATACGTCGCGACGCCGGCGCTCACCGTCACGGCGCCGATGTCCTCCAGCGTCGACGCGCCGATTCGCTCGACGATGGAACGGGCGACGTCGACCGCGTCGTGTCCGTCGAGATGCGGCAGCAGCACGGCGAACTCGTCTCCGCCGAGCCTGAAGCTCTCGCCTCCCTGTCGTAGACGGCCTGCGGTGTGGATGAGCAGGCGGTCGCCGACCGGATGGCCGAAGCGATCGTTGACGAGCTTGAAGTCGTCGATGTCGACGAGGCAGAGGCTGAACTCGCTGCCCTCCTGCTCGGCCAGCGCGAGCTCGCGCTGGAGGCGCTCGTGGAAGTTGCGATGGTTGCCGAGCCCGGTCAGCGGGTCGGTCAACGCAAGCTGCATCGCGCTGAAGGCGGCGAAGTTCGAGCGCTGGTAGAGCGCGATTGCGAGCAGCGGGCCCACCAGCGCGAGCGAAAGCGCCGCCGAGCGCTGCCAGAGCGCAACGAGCATGAGCGCCGCAGACGCTTGCAACGCGAACGTTGCGGTCGTCTGCCGCATGTTCGTCCACATGAGCGCGAAGAACGACAGTGCGGAGTCGGCCGCGACGGCGGCGCTCAGCAGGACGAGGTTGACCGCGTTGTAGACGACGGCGCAGGCGGCGACTCGCGCGATGAGCACGCCGACCGAGCCGCCGTGCATGGACTCGATCGCGAGGCCGGCGGCGATCGCCGAGAGTCCGAACATGGAGCTGTTGAACGCGATGCGCAGCGGTGGCCTGCGTGCGAGAGCGTGCGTCACCGCAGGCCCGGCGGCAGCCACGAGGACACCCGCTTCCCAACCGAAGAGCACGATTGCGGCGACCGAGAAGACGAAGCCGAGCGTGATGCCGCCGGAATCGATCCCCTCGACCGGCACCGGAAAGCGCTCGGCGAAGACGACGCCGAGGAACAGCGCAACGAGCGACACGACGGCCGTGGGCGAGTGCGGGATCCGTGCGGCCGACGCCGCGGCGAGCACGACGGCGCCCGCTCCCGCCGCACACGTCGGGACGACGACCGCGAGGAGGCGCAGCGCTACCTGAGGAGGAGCGTTACCAGCCGTGTTGACGCGGGACGACGAGCTGCGGGCTCAACCGAGGGCCTCCAGAGGACTAGACGTGGAGATTCTGGGACTCTCTCGCAGTCTCGGGGATCACCCGATGGAGTGATTCGAACCGCCAGTCAGCCGGCGAGACCGGCTTCCCGGAGCGGTCTGCGCCCCCAGGCGAACTCGTGCCGGTACCAGCCGTTGAGGGTCGCGAGGGCGACGCCGTATTCGGAGGAGTGGATGAACCAGCCGTTTCCGATGTAGATGCCCATGTGATCGACCTCTGAGGGGCTCGAGCGGGGGCCGCGCTCACCGAAGAAGATGACGTCCGCGGGCTGGAGGTGCTTGAAGTTGACGAGCTCGTAGCGGGGGACCTCGCCGCTCATCTGGAACGTCGTCCGCCCGCGCAGCACGGACGAGAGGTTGCGCTCGCCTGCGTACGGCTGCAGCTTGTATACGCGCCAGACGAAGCCCGAGCAGTCGTAGCCGCCGCGCGACGGCACGCCGAACGGCGCCTCGTACGTGTCGCTCGTCCCGCCCCAGATGTACGGCATGCCGATGCGTGCGACGGCCGTGTCGAGGATCCGTTTCTGCCAGCGGGAGAACTGCGGCAACGCGAACGAGTCGGCGAGGCTCTGCACCCCTGCGAGCTCCCAGCCGCTGAAGTGGAGGATCTGCGCGGCGGAGTACGCGGCCTCGGCGCGGGTCGCGGGCTGGAACGGGAGCAGCTCGAGCGAGTCGAGGTTCGCCGGGTGGTTCTCGCGCAGGCCGAGCAGCCGTGCGACGACCTCCGTTCCGAAGCGGCCGGGAATACGCAGGCCCGCTTGACGCGCGCCGGCGGCGAACTCGCTCGCCGCCTTCGACAGCCCGAGCGCGACGACCAGCCGCGCGTCGAGGCCGGCCATCGACACGGCCGCCTGCGGGTGCGCGACCTTCGCGGGCGCTTCCGGCACCGGCGGCGCGGGCGTCGTCTCGACGACCGTCGTCGTCGGCACCGTGGTCGTCGTCGGATCGGTCGTGGTCACCGGCGTCGTCGCGGTCGGATCGGTGGTCGTCGTCGGATCGGTCGTCGTGACCGGAGGAGGCGCAGGTGCGGGCTCGGGCGGCGTCGCGGGGAGCGGTGGGAAGAGACGCCCCTTCAACCCGAACGCGAGGTTCTCCAGCGCCTGCGCGGTCAGCTTCGCCGACGGCCGGAACGTTGCGGGGTTCTTCGTGCCCATGAGGTCGGCGGCCGCGACCAGCTGGATCTCGCGCGACGCCCAGGAGCGCGCCGGGTCGCCCGCCCCCGTCGCCGTGCCGGCCTGGACCAGCACGAGCACGCCGGCAGCTATTGCGATCCTCAGACCCACTCTTCCCCCAGATCGGCGCAGATTCCGCAACACTTTAGCCGGGAAAAATGACAAATCTGGACATCACACCGGAGCCGACCGACGAAGAGCGGGCCGCAATCGAGGCCGCGCTGGCCGAGGAGGATCCGCGGATTCCGCTCCCCTCCTGGGTCGAAGAATCCGAACAATTGGATCCGTAACCCTCGGAGCTGACAGCCCGTTTCTTGGGCATGTTCGACGAGTGCATCCGCTGCCGCGAAGCGCCTGCAGTGGACGAGCTCGGCTACTGCGGGCATTGCCATTGGGCGGTGCGCGCGGAGATCGAGGAGGGCTTCCACCAGCTGCGCGAGTACCTGCGCCCCTGGGCGCGCTTCAGCGACTGGTGCGAGGCCCGCGGGCTCGCCGTCAGATAGCGCGCGGACGGAACAGCTGCGGCGCGCTTCGAGCGTAGTCCAGCCCGGAGATCCACGTGAGCGCCACGGCGACGAGCAGCGACCACCACGCGACGCCGGTGCCCCACGCGCCCGCCGCGGCGAAACCGCCGAGCCCGGCGGCGATCGCCTGGGCCCACGTCTTCAGCTTGCCGAGGTCGCGCGCGGCGAGCACGATGCCGCGCTCGATCGCCGCCTGGCGCAGCCCGGTGATCAGCACCTCGCGTACGACGATCGCGGCGACCATCCATGCCGGCACGACGTGCTGGCCGACGAGCATCACGAGCATCCCGAGCACGAGCACCTTGTCGGCGATCGGATCGAGCAGCGAGCCGAGCGGTGAGGTTCGCCCGCGCCTCCGCGCGAGCCTGCCGTCGAACCAGTCGGTCGACATCGCGACGCAGAAGACCGCGGTCGCCCAGTACGCGTGGTTCGCAAACGGCCAGGCGAAGAGGACGACGACGAGGGGTACAGCGAGCGCCCGGGTGAGGGTCAGCTGATCCGCGGGGCTCACGGAGGAGACAATACGACCCACTCATGTTCGACAAGGTCATGGTCGCCAATCGCGGTGAGATCGCGGTCCGGGTGTTCCGCACGCTGCGGGAGCTCGGGATCGGCTCCGTTGCGGTCTATTCCGACGCGGATCGCGGCGCGCTGCACGTCGACTACGCCGACGAGGCGTACCGCGTCGGCCCGCCGCCGGCGGCCGAGAGCTATTTGAAGATCGATGCGATCCTCGACGCGGCGCGGCGCTCGGGCGCGCAAGCGGTGCATCCCGGCTACGGGTTCCTGGCCGAGAACGCTGTGTTCGCGCGGGCAGTCGAGGGCGCGGGGCTCGTCTGGATCGGGCCGCCGCCGGACGCGATCGAGCTGATGGGCGACAAGACGCGCGCGCGGCAGGCGATGGCCGCGGCCGGCGTGTCGATCATTCCGGGCACGACGGATCCCGTCGGCTCGGTCGACGAGCTGCTCGCGCTCGGCGAGTCGCTCGGGTACCCGCTCCTCATCAAGGCCGCCGCCGGCGGGGGCGGGAAGGGGATGGAGATCGTCGATTCCCCGGACGGCGCCGAGCGGGCGTTCGAGACCGCGCGCCGCCAGGGCCTCTCGTACTTCGCGAACGCGGACGTGTACGTCGAGAAGCTCATCGTCGATCCGCGACACGTGGAGGTGCAGGTGCTCGCCGACGCGCACGGAAACGTCGTCCATCTCGGCGAGCGCGACTGCACGATCCAGCGGCGGCATCAGAAGCTCGTCGAGGAGACGCCGTCCCCCGCGGTCGACGAGGCGCTGCGCGCGCGCATCGGCGCGATCGCCGTCGACGCGGCACGTGCGGCCGGCTATCGCTCCACCGGGACGATCGAGGGACTGCTGACGCGCGACGGCGACTGGTTCTTCATGGAGATGAACACGCGCCTGCAGGTCGAGCACACGGTCACGGAGATGGTCACGGGCATCGACCTCGTGCGCGAGCAGATCGGCATCGCGCTCGGCGAGACGTTGTCGGTGACGCAGGCGGAAGTCGAGCTGCGCGGGCACGCGATCGAGTGCCGCATCAACGCGGAGGATGCGGCGAACGGCTTCCTGCCGTCGCCCGGCGTCATCGCCGTGTATCGCGAGCCGGGCGGTCCCGGCGTGCGCGTCGACTCCGGCGTCGCCGAGGGGCGCGAGGCGTCGGGCGCCTACGACCCGCTGATCGCGAAGCTCATCGTCGTCGGCTCGGGCCGCGAGCAGGCGCGCCGGCGCATGCTGCGCGCGCTCGGCGAATACGTCGTCGAAGGCCCGACGACGCTCATCCCGTTCCATCGGGCGCTCCTTGCCCACGACTGCTTCATCCGCGGCGAGACCTGCGCGGGAATCGTGGAAGGGGACGGGCTCCAGACTCTCGCCTCTGGCGACGGCAACGCCCCTCGCCGGGTGCCTGCCCCCGGCCTTTCGGTCGAACGCGTGCGCACGGTCGAAGTGGACGGCAAGCGGTTCGACGTGCGCGTGAGCGAGCCGGAGGCGCCGTGGCTCGAGCTCGCTCGCCGGCGGCGCGAACGCGTTCACTCGCACGGCGGCGCGGGCGGCCGTCACGCGATCGTCTCGCCGATGCAGGGCACCGTGCTCTCGGTCGCAGTCGGCGACGGCGACGAGGTCGAGGCGGGCCAGCTCATCTGCATCGTCGAGGCGATGAAGATGGAGAACGAGGTGCGCGCGCCACACGCGGGAACCGTCGGCGAGCTCTCGGTCGCGGCGGGACAGCCCGTGACGATCGGGCAGACGATCTGCGTCCTGACGTAGAGCTAGAGCTCTGCGATACGCGCGCCGGCCCACACGCCCGCGATGCCGCCGACCACGCCGAAGGCGAGCGATTGCAGCGAGAACGAGCTCGCGCCCCAGAGCACGGGCACGTAGCCGCCCACGAACAGGCCGAGCATGCCGGAGAGGCCGATGACGGAGCGTCCCACGCGTACCTCATCGGCAGTCCGAACCGGCGTCGTTAGAGTCACGCGCCGGTGGACCTCTACGAGTACCAGGGCAAGGAGCTGTTCCGGCGTGCCGGCATTCCGGTCTCGGCCGGGCGGCTCGCCGAGTCGCCGCAGGAAGCGCGCGCGGCGGCGCAGGAGCTCGGCGGCCCCGTCGTCGTCAAGGCGCAGGTGCTCACCGGCGGCCGCGGCAAGGCGGGCGGGATCAAGCTCGCGAGCAACCCCGCGGAGGCGGAGCAGAAGGCGAAGGAGATCCTCGGCCTCGACATTCGCGGCCACGTCGTGCGCCGGCTCTGGATCGAGCAGGCGTCCGACATCGCGCGCGAGTACTACCTCTCGATCACGTTCGACCGCGGCGCGAAGAAGCCGCTGTTCATGTTCACGACGCAGGGCGGCGTCGAGATCGAGCAGGTCGCCGAGGAGAGCCCGGACGCGCTGCTGCGCCTGCACCTCGATCCGTCCGAGGGCTATCAGCCCTGGATCGCGCGGCGGCTCATCTACGGCGCAGGCGTCGAGGATCCCGGCGAGCAGAAGCAGATCGCCGCGATCGTCGAGCAGCTGTATCGCGCATTCGTCGAGTTCGACGCGATGCTCTGCGAGATCAACCCGCTCATCGTCACGCCCGACGGCACGGTGAAGGCGCTCGACTCGAAGTTCACCGTCGACGACAACTCGCTTTTCCGCCATCCCGACATCGCCGAGATGCGCGACACGACGGCGGCCGACCCGCTCGAGACGTTCGCGCGCCAGAAGGGCGTCACGTACGTGAAGCTCGACGGCAACGTCGGCATCTGCGGCAACGGCGCCGGCCTCGCGATGTCGACCGTGGACGTCGTCGCGCACGTCGGCGGCCGGCCGGCGAACTTCTGCGACCTCGGCGGCGGCGGCTCGGCGGAAGGTGTCGTCGACGCGCTCGAGGTCATCACGCGCGACCCCCAGGTGACGTCGATCTTCTTCAACATCTTCGGCGGCATCACGCGCTGCGACGAGGTCGCGCGCGGGATCCTGGAGGCACTCGACCGGCTCGACATGTCGAAGTACGCCGTCGTCGTGCGGCTCGACGGAACGAACGCGGTCGAGGGCCGGCAGATCCTCGCCGACGCCGGCAAGCCGAACATCCACCCCGAGGCGACGATGCTCGACGGCGCACGGAAGGCGGTCGAGCTCGCCGTATGACCGATCTCTGGAACGAACGGGCAGAGGCGTACCGCGAGAGCCCGACGCATGCGGCGGGCGACGACCTCGACCTCGTCGTCGAATGGTGCGAGCCGGGCCCCGGGGTCGCCGTGCTCGACGTAGCGACCGGCGGCGGTCACGTCGCGCGCCGGCTGCGCGAGGCAGGAGCGACGGTCGTCACCACCGACCCCGCACCCGGGATGGCGGCCGACACGACCGCGCCGGCCGAGGATCTCCCGTTCGCCGACGCGAGCTTCGACGCCGTCGCCTGCCGCATCGCTGCGCACCACTTCACCGACGTCCTCGCGGCGGTGAAGGAGATGGCGCGCGTCGCCCGCGACCGGGTCGTGATCTGCGACAACGTCTTCGTGAGCGAGACGTCGGAGGAGGCGGACCGCGTCCGCGATCCGAGCCATGTGCGCAACTACTCGGCGCCCGAATGGCACAGCTTCTTCGCGCTCGCCGGGCTGCGCGTCGACGACGAGCGTCACTTCGCCCGCGAAACCGACTTCGACGCCTGGCTCGCGCGCGTGAACTGCGTGGGTGAGACAGCCGTCCGTGTCCGTGAGCTGCTCGGAGACCGCGTCGTCGACGGCAAGCTCAGCCTCCCGACCGTCGTGCTGAAAGCGGTGAAGTGATGGCGATCGTCGTCGACAACGACACCCGCCTCGTCGTCGCCGGCCTGACGGGCAGCGAGGGACGCTTCCACGGTCTGCGCAACCGCGCGTACGGGACGAACGTCGTCGCCGGCGTCACGCCCGGCAAGGGCAGCCAGGACGTCGAGGGCATTCCCGTCTTCAATACGATGGCGGACGCGGTCGACAAGACCGGCGCGAACACGACGCTCATCTTCGTCCCCGCGCGCGCGGCCGTCGACTCGATCTACGAGTCGGTCGACGCCGGCATCGGCACCGTCATCTGCATCACCGAGCACGTGCCGGTGCACGACATGCTGAACGCGTACACGTACTTCCGGTCGAAGGGCGTGACGATGGTCGGCCCGAACTGTCCCGGCGTGCTCTCGCCCGGCAAGGCGAACGTCGGGATCATCCCGGCCGAGATCTTCAGCGAGGGCTCCGTCGGCCTCGTCTCGCGCTCCGGGACGCTCACGTACCAGATCGGCCACGAGCTGACGCAGCTCGGTCTCGGCAACTCGACGATCGTCGGCATCGGCGGCGACCCGGTCGTCGGCTCGTCGTTCATCGACGTGCTCGAGAAGTTCGAGGCCGATCCGCAGACCGAGCTCATCGTCCTCGTCGGCGAGATCGGCGGCGACGAGGAGGAGAAGGCGGCCGACTACATCGCCGCGAGCGTGACGAAGCCGGTGCTCTCGTACATCGCCGGCTTCTCGGCGCCCCCCGGCAAGGCGATGGGACATGCCGGCGCGATCATCTCCGGCTCGTCCGGGACCGCGCAGGCGAAGAAGGACGCGCTCGAGGCGCGCGGCGTCACGGTCGGCAAGACGCCGACCGAGGTCGCGCAGCTCGTCGCCGACCGCCTGAAATAGACACGGCCGGGTGTCAGACACCTAGCCGTGTCTGTTAGAGCCGGCTGATAACGCGCTTCGCGAGCTTCTCGGTGTCGGCGATGGTCTTGCCGAGCGCATTGATGAAATAGACACCGCCGGGTGTCAGACACCTAGCCGTGTCTGTTAGAGCCGGCTGATAACGCGCTTCGCGAGCCTCTCGGTGTCGGCGATGGTCTTGCCGGGCGCATTGAAGAGGAAGGTCGCCTCGGTTCCGTTGCGCCAGACCAGCAGCACGACGTATGCCGCCGAGTAGGCGATCGTCCCGGCGCCGAGCCCTGAGACGGCTGTCACCGGGCGCATGTTCGTCTTCGCGCTGCGCACGAAGTCCGTCTTCGAGATCGTCCGCGTGTCGATCTGCAGGAACGACGTGCGCCCGTGCTTGTACATGCACGACTGGAAGAGCCCTATCGTCTCGGCCTTCTGCGTCACCGACGCAGCCGATGCGCCGAGCATCGTGGCCGCCTCGATCTTCGTCACGAGCTTGCACGGCGCGATCGGAGCCGCCGCAGCGGGCGCGGCAGCGACGAGCGCGAGGGCTGCGATGAGAGCGAGGTAGCGCAACCGGTGTGAACGATAACCTGAGGTCGTGGCTCCGATCTCCTTCGCGCGCGGCATCCCGGCGCCCGAGTGCCTGCCCATCGAAGAGCTCGCGGACTGCGCAAAGACAGCGATCGAGGGCGACGGCAAGGCCGTCCTCTCCTACGGCCCAGGCGGCGGCTACGGGCCGCTGCGCGAGTGGATCGCGGCGCGGCACCGGGTCGAGCCGGGCCGCGTGGTGATCACGAGCGGCTCGCTGCAGGGCTTCGTCTTTCTCGCCGAGCAACTCGTTCGCCCCGGCACCCGCGTCTTCGTCGAGGCGCCGACCTACGACCGGCCGCTGAAGATTCTCGCCCGGCTCGGTGCCGAGGTCATCGGGCTGCCGACGGACGACGACGGCCTGCAGCCGGACGCACTCGAACAGGCGCTCGGCCAGGGCGAGAAGCCCGCATTCCTCTACACGATCGCGACGTTCCAGAATCCGAGCGGGCGAACCCTCACGACCGAGCGCCGGAAGCGCGTCGCGGAGATCGCGCGCGCACACGACCTGCTCGTGCTCGAAGACGATCCATACGGCCTCGTTCGGTTCGAGGGCGAGGCGCTGCCGACGATCTTCGAGCTCGAAGGCGGCGTGAACGTCACGTATGCGTCGTCCTTCTCCAAGACGATCGCGCCCGGCGTCCGCGTCGGGTACTTCGTGCTGCCCGCCGACCTCGCTGCGCAGATCGAGGCGCTCGCCGTGTCGACGTACATCTCGCCGCCGTTCATGGCGCAGGCGACCGTGCACGAGTTCCTGCGGCGCGGCAATTTCAAGCCGAACATCGAGCGCGTCAGCGGGCTCTTGCGCACCCGCCGCGACGCGATGCTCGCAGCACTCGAGGAGCACGTGCCCGAGGGTGCGGTGTGGAGCCGGCCGCAGGGCGGCTATTTCATCTGGCTCGACCTTCCATCCGCAGCGCCGGAGCTCGCGCGCGCCCAAGAGGCGGGAGTGACGTTCGTGACCGGCGCGGACTTCTTTGCGGGCGGCCGCGGCGGGCAGCAGTCGCTGCGCCTCGCGTTCAGCTTCGTCTCGCCCGAGGAGATTGCAGAGGGCGTCTCGCGGCTCGCGCCGCTACTGCGCGGCGCGCCGGCGCCGGCGTCTGCGCTCTAGCTGCGCGAGCAGGATCCCGCCGACGGCGCCGAGCACGAGGTTGAGCAGGATGAGCCAGACGATGGACACGTGCGTCGTGAACACGACGAAGTGTACGGCCACATGCTTCGTGTTCTCGAAGATGAACGCGACGACATATGCGATGAGCAGGGCGAGCACGATCAGCCGGCCGTAGACGCGCGGCTGCCAGTCCTCGTTGATCCTGCCGGCGGCGTCTCTGGGGCGGCGCAGGAAGCGCATCACGCGCAGATCCTACGCTGCGGTCAGCGTGCGCGGAACGAGCCGCGGCTGCACGGGCGGCACGAGCCGGCCGGCGGCCTGCAGGCGGAACGTCGGGCACACGGTCTCCCCGGGGAGGGCGCAGAGACCGGCGTGCCGGAAATAGCAGTCGCTGCAGGTTGCTTTGGAGAGTTTGCTCATGGACTTGGACACTCTGTGTGTGAACCTGTGGTTCGGGGGCCGATCTCGAGGGCGATCATAGGGCGGAGGCTGACGCGTGCAAGCGTTGCCGGGGACGAAAACTGACGAATTTCCGGTGCTTTCCAACACGCCGAAATCGGCGCGTTTCTACCGTTTCGGAGGCAAGGTTGCCAGGGCACGCAACGCCTGGGGAAAACTCTGCACAGCGATGATCCGGAGGCCGTGCGCATAGCGCCGCGCCTCGGTCGCGTTGTCCCCAGCGGGAACGAGGAAGACGTCGGCCTTTGCCTCGCGCGCGCCGATCGTCTTCTGCTTCACGCCTCCGATCGGCGCGACGGTGCCGTCGAGCGCTATCTCGCCCGTGGCCGCGACCCGGTAGCCGCGGTCGACGTTGTGGCCGAGCTCCTCCAGCACTTCGAGTGCGAAGGCGAGGCCGGCGGAAGGGCCCCCGATGTCGCCCGACGCGACCTGTACCCGTAGCGGAAGGCGGATGTCGGCCGCCTGTGCGGGCTGAAAGCCGATGAGGGCGCGGCGCGGGTTGCTCGGGTCGGCGATCGTCCGGACAGTCGGAGTCAAGAGCGTGCCCCCGCGGCGCACGCGGAGCGCAACGTGTGCGCCCGGGTGCACGCGCGCGAGCTGCGCGCGCAGCGCGGCGATCGACAACGTCGGCGTGCCGTTCACCGCGACGATGACATCAGCCGGCTGCAGCTTCGAGGCCGCGTCGACCCCGGGCTCGACCCCGTCGACGATCACGCCGCTCGGCTTCGCGACGACGTGATAGCCGAGGTGGCGCAGCGCAACTGCGGCGGCGACGCGCTGCGAGATCGACATCTCACGCAGGTCGGCGCGCCGGAGCGCCGTGTCGCTGACGCCGGGTGGGACGATCTTGCTTGCGGGAACGAGCGTCGAGCCGGAGCGAATGGACGGGAAGAGCGACTCGAGCATGCTCGCCCGACGCTCGAACACGTCGACGAAGTAGATGCCGCCGGGGCCGGTCGGGTCGTGGCCTCCCTGGACGCGCATGAGGGGTGCGACCGGATGCGCGGGATCGGGCAGGAAGATGTAGTCGCTCGACGGGATGAGGTAGAGCGCGATCGCGGTCACGGCGAGCAGCCCCGCGAGCACGCCGAGGATCCGCGGCGGTGTGACGCGGGGCTTCAGAAGAGCGCTTTCTGCAGGCCGCCGTCGACGGCGATCGTCTGTCCTGTCACATACGACGCGCGCGCGGAGGCGAGGAAGCAGACGAGGTCGCCGAGCTCGCGCGGCTCGCCCCAGCGTCCGACGGGGATCTGCGCGAGCGACTCCTTGCTCGGGCCGTTCGGATAGAGCTCGTCGAGCCGCGCGGTCGCGACGCGGCCCGGGGCGACGCAGTTGACGGTGATGCCGCGTGCTCCGACTTCGGCCGCGAGCGTCTTGAGCCATCCCGTGAGGGCGGGGCGGAGCATGTTCGACAGCGCGAGGTGCGGTGTCGGCTCCATGGCCGCAAGCGAGGTGATCGCGACGATGCGGCCG
>DATGEH010000017.1:0-6164 GCA_035310325.1 Gaiellaceae bacterium | reverse complement strand
CGTGCGATCGCGACGCGCTGCTGCTGACCGCCGGAGAGCTCGGAGGGTCGATGCGCCCGGCGCTCGCGCAGCCCGGTGTTCCCGAGCAGCTCGTCGAGCCAGGCCTTGTCGGCCTTTTCGCCGGCGATCGACAGCGGGAGGATCACGTTCTCCTCCGCATCGAGCATCGGCAGGAGGTTGAAGAACTGGAACACGAAGCCGATGTGCTCGCGGCGCAAGTAGGTCAGGTCGCGATCGCCGAGCGTCGTGATCTCGGTACCGGCGATTTCGACCGTGCCGCTCGTGGGCTTGTCGAGGCCGGCGAGTATGTGCATGAGCGTGGACTTGCCGGAGCCGGACGGTCCCATGACGGCGACGAGCTGTCCCGCCTGCACTTCGAGCGAGACGCCGCGTAGCGCGTCGACCGCGGTCTCGCCCTCGCCGTAGCGGCGGGTGAGATCGCGTGCGTGCACGACCGTTTCCGTGTTCACCGGAACGTCTCTTTCTGCGGCGGCGGCCATTGTTCCAACCTACCTGTTGCCGGCGGCGAGGAAGCCGACGACTACGGCTGCGTATGCGACGACGAGCAGGGCGCCTTCCAAGCGGTTGGAGCGGCCGTTCCAGATGGCGGCGGTCACGAGCACTGTCGCGCCGCCCATCGCCGCGAGCTCTTCCCAGCGAAATGCGAGTGGCAGCGGATGCGTGAAGAGGAGCGACAGGAGCATCACCGCCGGGGTGACGAGCAATGCCACCTGCGCGCCGGACGAGACGGCGATCTCGCTCGCGAGCTTCATCTTTCCGGCCCGCGCGATCACGATCGACCCGCCGTGCTCGGCGGCGTTCCCGACGATCGCGACGATCACGACGGCGATGAAGAAGTCGCTTGCCCCGACCGCGCGCGCGAATGCGTTGAGCGAGTGAACCAGGAGCTCGCTGACGAAGGCGGTAGCGACGGTTGCGATTCCCAGCGTGACGAGAGCGGTGGGGAGGGTCCATGCCCCCGGCGCCGGCTCGCCGCGCTCAGCCTGCGAGTGCCGGAGAAGGTTGCCGCGCGTCACCGTCAGATAGAGCACGAGCAGCGCGACCGATAGCGGCACGGACGTGAGCACGACCGAGTGCCGTTCGGAGCTTCCTGTGTACCCGAGCACGACCGCTGGGAGAAACACGATCACGGCGGCGCCGATGAGGCCGAGCTGTGTGAGCAGCGAGCGGCGGTCGAGCTCTTTCTCCGGGCCGACGAGCTGCGTCACGCCGAGCACGAGCAGCAGGTTCGAGATGACGCTGCCCGCCAAGGAGCCGCGAACGACCTGCGGAAGGTTGTTGCTCACTGCGAAGAGCGCGATGATCAATTCGGGGGCGTTCCCGAAGCTCGCGTTGAGGAAGCCGCCCATCCCGGCGCCGGTGTGCTCGGCCGCTTGCTCGGTGGCCGCGCCGATCAGCCAGGCAAGGGGAATGAGCGACAGCGCCGACAGCACGAAGAGCGTGACCTTGCCGGGGCTCGAGACGAGGTCGAGCGCGACGGTGGCGGGCGCGAGGGCGAGCGACGCCCAGAGGATCCAGCGTGCCACGTCGCGTCTTAGGGTAGTTGACTCGCGACTCAGTTTGCACAAGCGCAAAACCGGCGAAAAATCAAGTCTTGCGAGAACCGGGATCCGTCACCCACAATTCAGGTCGATGAGCGATCTCTCGCAGCGGACCGAACGGCAGACGTTGCCGCTGCGGCCGCAGGACGAGACCGAGTGCCGTGGGTGCGACGTGCATTGCGACAAGGTCGTGTACCCGTCGGCCTGTCTGGCGCGCTCGTGCCCGTTCTCGTACACGTACGAAGAGCACGGGCACACGTACGTCGGCTGCATGCAGAAGATCTACGAGGTCGAGATCGACCTCGACATGTTGCGCACGGCCGAGGCGTATCGCGAAGGCTTCGGAGCGATCAAGGCGATGCGGCAACCACTGCCGATGTGCCGGTGCGAGGTCGACCCCTGCTACTCGCACCGCGCGGGCGAGCTCGGGTGCGTCAACCCCGAGTTCAAGGAGCTACCGGCGGGATCGCCGACATTTCGAGTGTTCGCGCGTCTCGACGCGGCTTAGCCTCGCGAACACGCTGTAGCGCGAGGACGCCGAGCAACGGGCCGAGCGCTGCGAGCACGAACGCGATGCGCCAGGACGCGAAGCCGACGATAACGGCGAACACCGGCGCGAACCCTGCGACCACGACTCCGAGAAGCGTCTGCTGAAAGCCGAGCGCTGCACCGGTGCGAGCAGCGCCCGCAGCTTCCGCGGCCGCCGCGAACGCGAGGCCGTTCCACGACATGCTGAGCACGCCCGCGATCGCGAAGGCGGGGATCAGCGCCGCGAGCGGGCCGTCGACAAGTACGGCGACGGCTGCCGTCGCGACCGCCAGCGCTATGCCGATCGCCCGGAGCGGCCGCAACCGTGTCCCCAGGTGGTCGGAGATCTGCCCGCTCCCGATGCGAGCCGCGATCGCGACGACGTTGATGCCCGCCAGCAGCGCAGCGGCCGCATGGATCGAAACGTGGCGGTGCTCGTGGAGGAAGAGGACGACGAATCCGGTGATCCCGATCTGCGCAGTCAGGTACAGCCCCGTTCCAGCGCCGAGCAACCAGAGACGCGGCTCGCGCAGCGGCCGCGTGACGTCGGTGAGCTCGGGCACACGCGCGCGGCCCGGGCGGATGAACGCCGCCGCCACAAGCGCGCCGGTGATGCACGAACCGCCGAGGAAGAAGAACGCGAGTCGTGTTCCGCCGGCCGAGGCGAGGACCGGCAGGAGGCCCGCGCCGAGCGCGCCGCCGATCGGGATCGCCGTCTGGCGGATGCCGAGTGCGAGGCCCAACTCGCGAGCGCCGAACCAACTCATGATCGCTCGCCCGCTCGCCGCGTTCACGCTCGCGCCGAGCGCTCCCGCGCCGATCAGTGCAAGCGTCAACGAGACGAAACTGGTCGTGGTGGCGCCGAGCACGAGCACGACGC
The DNA here is from genome assembly GCA_035310325.1 of Gaiellaceae bacterium. Classification (GTDB taxonomy): domain Bacteria; phylum Actinomycetota; class Thermoleophilia; order Gaiellales; family Gaiellaceae; genus Palsa-739. Next base: position 3,194 of record DATGEH010000017.1, on the reverse strand, counting down.
CGGCGCCGGAGAGACCGGTTGCGATCACCCAGCGCTCCTCGAAGCGATCGGCGAGCAGTCCCCACGGGAGAAGCGTGAACAGCATTCCGATTCCGATTGCCGCGAGGACGACGCCGGTTCTGCCGAGAGAGAGCTCGTAATGCGAGCGCAGCGCCGGACCGAGTGCGGGCAAGCCCACCGAGGCCGCGGCGAAGCTCGACTGCGCGAGCGTCCCTGCGGCAAGGATCACCCAGCGGTAGCCCAACGGGCGTGCAGCTCCTTCGTCTTTTGCACCTCGTCTGCATCGGGACCGTGGCGGTCGGGACCCGCAGTCTCGAGCACGGCCGGGAGTCCCTGGAGGCGCGGGTTGCCGAGGAACACTCCGAGTTGCTCGCCGAGCAGGCCTTCGCCGATGTTCGCGTGCCGGTCGCGATTCGAGCCGAGCGGCATCGCGGAGTCGTTGACATGCAGTGCGCGCAGGCGGTCGAGCCCGATCGTCTCGTCGATCTCGTCGAGGCAAGCGTCGAGCGCGGCCGGATCGCCGACGTCGATGCCGGAGGCGTAGAGATGGCACGAATCGAGGCAGATGCCGAAGTGCGGGTGCCCGCCGAGCCGCTCATGCAACGTTGCGAGCTCCGGGATCGAGCGGCCGATCGTCCCGCCGGTCCCGGCGGAGTTCTCGACGAGCAGCCAGGTGTCGGTCGTCGCGAGCTCGAGCACGTGCTCGATCGCCGGCACGACGCGCTCGAGCCCTGCTTCGAAGCCGGACCCGAGATGCGAGCCGACATGGAAGACGACGTGCCCGCCGATCGCGGCCGCGACCTCCAAGGTGTTGCGTAGCGCCGCGATCGACTTCGCGTAGATCTCGTCGTCGGGCGCCGCGAGGTTGCAGAGGTAGAGGGCATGGCAGAGGACGCCGCCGATGCCCGCTTCGGCACGGCGCTCGCGGAACTTCTCGAACGTCGCCGGATCGTGATTCGTCGGCCGCCACATCCGCGGGCTCTGCGTGAAGACCTGAATCGAGTCGGCACCGATGGCGACCGCGCGGTCGATTGCGGTGTGGATGCCGCCCGACGACGAGACGTGTGCGCCGATCTCCATGAGCTCCGGTCTACGCTATCCACGTGGGTGTACGCGTCCGCATGGCACCGAGCCCGACCGGCTTCCTGCATGTCGGGGGCGTCCGGACGTTTCTCTTCAACTGGTTGTTCGCCCGCCACCACGGCGGCGAGTTCAAGCTGCGGATCGAGAACACCGACACGAGCCGTGAGGTCGCCGAGGCGGTGGAGCAGATCCAGGACTCGCTCCGCTGGCTCGGCCTCGACTGGGACGGCGACGTCACCTTCCAGCTCGATCGCATGGACGACTGCCGCGAGGTCGCGGCGCGGCTCGTCGCCGAGGGGAAGGCGTACGAGGACGAGGGCGCGATTCGCTTCCGCATGCCTGATGAAGGTGCGACGGCGTGGGACGACGCGGTGCGCGGCCGCATCGAGGTGCAGAACGAGACGATCGAGGACGTCGTGCTCGTGCGCTCGGACGGCCGGCCGACGTACAACTTCGCGTCGCCGATGGAGGACGTCTGGGACGGGATAACCCACGTGATCCGCGCCGAAGACCACATCTCGAACACGCCGAAGCAGATCAACATCATTCGGGCGGTCGACGCCGAGCTCCCGGTGTACGCGCATGTTCCGAACGTGAACGGAGCGGACGGCAAGAAGCTCTCGAAGCGGCACGGCGACACGGGCGTCGACGAGTTCCGCAAAGCCGGCTACCTGCCCGACGCGCTGGTCAACTTCCTCGCGCTGCTCGGTTGGGCGCCCGACGGCGAGACGACGATCATGAGTCGCGACGAGCTCATCGAGCGCTTCTCGCTCGAGCGGGTCAGCCCGAGCCCGGCGCAGTTCGACTACGCGAAGCTCGACTGGATGAACGGCGTCTACATGCGCGCGCTCTCAGAGGAGCAGTTCGCGCACGCGCTCATCCTTCATCTCGGTGAGCAGGGCTACGACTGGGACGCGCAGCTCGTGCGCAAGGCGGCGCCCCTCGTGCAGGAGAAGATCCAGCGGCTCGGCGAGTTCCCGTCGTTCGCGGGCTTCCTCTTTCATGACGTCGACGTTGCGATCGACGGTGGGGGCGAGGTCGTCGCAGCCGCGCGCGACGCGCTTGCCGAGGTCGAGCCGTTCACCGCGGAGACGATCGAAGCCGCGCTGCGCGGCGTGCTTGAACGGCTTGGGCTCAAACCGCGTCAGGGATTCCAGCCGATCAGGCTTGCGGTAACGGGCTCGAACATCTCGCCCGGCCTGTTCGAGAGCATCGAATTGCTCGGACGCGAGACGACGCTCGAGCGGCTTACGGCGGCAGCCGCCTAGGCATCGGCCGCGGCCACGCGAGCGGGTCCAGCGCGCGCTGGAACTCACGCCAGGCACGCCGGCGGAATACCTGCGTCGGCTGCGGCAACTCCCACTCGTCCCCCCGGTCCACGAGTCTCTCCTCGCCCGTGGGCTTGACCATTATCAAAGGGTGAACGCCCCCTTACACGGGCTGGGTACGGCCCGCTAGGCTCGGGCACGATGTCTGCGACTGCGGTTCTCACACCGGCCGAATACGAATCGCGGCTGCAGCAGTACGTTTACGAGCGCTCCGAGGAGGGGCGCGCGGTACGAGTCGGAGAGAAGGAAGTCTCCGAGCAGGCGGCGATCGTCGCGCGCTACCGCGACATTTTCACGCGCGACCAGATCGAGTCGCTGCGCGACGCAGAGGCTCGCGCCACCGGGGTTGAGCGCGAACGGCTGTATCGGCTGCGCAAGACCTGCGAGGCCGGCGTGATCGCGGGCGAGCTCGCCGAGCAAGACGATGCACTCGAGAACGCGATCCTCGGCACGAAGGTGGACTTCCGCGGCGAGGAGCTGACGTTGATGAGCGCGCTTGCGCGACTCGCGGTGCTCGACGCATACGCGGACCGCGAGGAGCTCGGCGAGCGTGCGGTCGCGGCATCGGCAGGGCTGAATCCCGAGCGGCTGGCGTTGCTGACCGCGACCGAGGAGCTCGAGGCGGAGCTCTCGGGTGAGCCCGATCCCGTCGCGCGGAGCGAGGAGGAGAAGGCCATCTCGCTGCGCGAGCTCGAAGCTGTGCTCGTCGGTGCATCGGAGTCGACGACAGGCGCGTACGCGCGGCTGCGCGACAAATGGTTCGACAAGCTGCTGGGAGCGGAA
>DATGEH010000016.1:0-6572 GCA_035310325.1 Gaiellaceae bacterium | reverse complement strand
AGATCCGGCTCGCGCTGCTCGAGGCCGACGTCAACCTCGACGTCGTGCGCGACTTCGTCGCACGCGTGCGCGAGCGCGCGCAAGGCGCCGACGTCCAGAAGAGCCTGACGCCGGGCCAGCAGGTCGTGAAGATCGTGCACGAGGAGCTGGCCGCGCTCATGGGCGAGGGTGCGTCGAAGCTCAACTTCGCGCAACGACCGCCGACCACGATCCTCCTCGCCGGGCTGCAGGGCTCCGGCAAGACGACCGCCGCCGGCAAGCTCGCGCTGCTGCTGCGCAACGACGGCAAGAAACCCGCCCTCGTCGCGGCCGACCTCCAGCGTCCCGCTGCGATCGAGCAGCTGATCCAGCTCGGCGCGCAGATCGACGTGCCCGTCTACGCAGACGAGCGCGGCGACCCCGTCAAGGCGGTGCGCGACGGCATCGCGCGCGCGACGGCGGACGGACGCGACGTCGTCGTGCTCGACACCGCCGGCCGTCTGCAGATCGACGAGCCGCTCATGGAGGAGCTTGCGCGCGTGCACGCCGAGGCCAACCCGACGAACACGCTGCTCATCCTCGACGCGATGACCGGACAGGAGGCCGTGAACGTCGCGCAGGCGTTCCAGGAGCGCATCGACTTCGACGGCGTCCTCCTGACGAAGCTCGACGGCGACGCGCGCGGCGGCGCCGCGCTCTCGGTGAAGGCGGTGACCGGTAAGCCGATCAAGCTCGCGTCCGTCGGCGAACAGCTCGACGCGCTCGAGTGGTTCCACCCCGAGCGCATGGCGTCGCGCATCCTCGGCATGGGCGACGTGCTCACGCTCATCGAGCGCGCCGAGGCGGCCGTGAGCGCGGACGAGAAGGACGATCTCGAGCGCCGCATGATGCAGGGCGAGTTCACGTTCGAGGACTTCCTCAAGGCCCAGACGATGCTGCGCCGCATGGGGCCGCTCCAGGGCGTGCTGAAGATGATCCCCGGGGTGCCGTCGACGGAGCAGGTCGACGACAAGGAGCTCGGCCGCGTCGAGGCGATCATTCTCTCGATGACGCCCCGCGAGCGGCGCGTCCCGCACCTGATCGACGGCTCCCGCCGGAAGCGGATCGCCGCCGGCAGCGGGACCTCCGTGACCCAGGTGAACCAGCTCCTGGAGGCCCGAAAACAGATGGCGAAGATGATGAAGGCGATGAGTTCAGGCAAGATGCCGCAGTTCCCCGGCGCCGCGGCGCCGCCGAGAAGGTCAAAGAGCAAGCGGAAGAAGAAAGCGAAAAGGTGAGTTCATGTCAGTGAAGTTGAGGTTGACGCGGGTCGGTTCGAAGAAGAACCCGATCTACCGCGTCGTCGCCGCCGACACGCGGTCGCCGCGCGACGGCAAGTTCATCGAGATCGTCGGGCGCTACAACCCCCAGTCCGATCCGTCGCTCATCGAGTTCGACGAGGCGAAGGTGAAGGGCTGGCTCGAGAAGGGCGCACTCCCGACTCCGCCCGTCGCGAAGCTGCTGAAGGCGAAGGGCATCTCCTAACGATGGGCGAGCTCCTCGCGGAGCTCGCGCGGCGGCTCGTCGACGAGCCGGCCGCCGTGCGGGTCGAGGAGGTCGAGGGCGACGACGGGTCGCTCGTCCTCCGCCTGCACGTCGCCGACGGCGACGTCGGCAAGGTGATCGGCCGGCAGGGCCGTCTCGCCCGCGCGCTGCGCACGATCGTGCGCGCCGGCGGCCCGGAGGCAGGACGGCGCTTGCAACTCGAAATAGTCGGCTAGTGGTCGCTCCCGGAGCTACGGCACCGCTCATCCGGCTGCAAACGCTTCGCATCGCTGCGTCCTCGGTCGCGGCGATAGCCGGAGCTATCGCCGCTCCCTGCGTCCTTGCGCTGCTCGGTTTTCGCTCGGCTGAGCGGCACCGCATCCCCAGGAGCAACCACTGATCGCCACCCTCTACGACATCCACGGCAACCTCGCCGCGCTCGAGGCCGTCCTCGCCGAGGTCCCGGACGCGGCGACGATCGTGATCGGCGGCGACGTCGTCGCCGGCGGGCCGCAACCGTCCGAGACGCTCGAGCTGCTGCGCGGGATGGGCGATCGCGTCAAGTGGCTCCGCGGGAACGCCGACCGCGAGCTCACGCCCGGCGAGCCCGGGCTCGCGCCGCCCGGCGTGCTCGACGCGACGATCGCGGCGCTGACCGAGGAGCAGATCGAGTTCCTCTATCGCAATCCGCCGACGGTGCAGATCGGGCGCAGGCTGTACTGCCATGCATCGCCGCGCAACGACCTCGACATCTTCACCGAGCGTACGCCCGAGGAGCAGATCGCGTTCCTGTTCGCGGACGTCGACGCCGATGTCGTTGTGTGCGGCCACACGCACATGCAGTTCGATCGCACGATCGCCGGCAAGCGCGTCGTCAACTCCGGCAGCGTCGGCAGCCCGTGCGGTGACGAGCCCGGCGCGTTCTGGACGCTCGACCTCGAGCCTCGCCGCACCGAGTACCCGGGGATGCAACAGCCGGAGAAGACTCGCGAGGAGTGGCTCGCGTTCTGCGCGCAACATGCAGTCAAGTCCTGAGCTCGTCCCGGTCGGCCGCGTCGGCCGGCCGCACGGGCTCGACGGCTCGTTCTTCGTCGAAGGCCCGAGCGGACGGGAGGAGACCTTCGCGCGCGGCGCAGTGCTCCACGTCGAGGGCGAGCCCGCGAAGGTGGTCGCCTCGAAGCGCGGGTCCGGGAACCGCCCGGTGATCCGCCTCGACCGGCGCGTCGCGCGCGGCGCTCTGCTTGCCGTCCCGCGCGAATCGCTCCCCCCGCTCGAGGAAGGCGAGTACTACACGTTCCAGCTCGTGGGCCTCGCCGTCGAAGAGGAGGGCGGACGGCTCCTCGGTCACGTCGCCGACGTCCTCGATTACCCTGCCAACGACGTGCTCGAGCTCGACTCGGGTGCATCCCTGCCGCTCGTCGAGGCCTGCGTGCGGCATGTCGACCTCGAGGGCAGGCGAATCGTGGTAGCTCCAGGCTTCGCTGAACCCGAATGAGAATCGACGTCTTCACACTCGTTCCGCATGCGTTCTCGTGGCTCACCGAGCAGCGACCGCTCGCGGCCGTCCTCGGCGGGGAGCTCGACCTGCGTCTCTTCAACTACCGCGACACGACGCCTTTGCGCGCGGGCCAGGTCGACGACGAGCCGTACGGCGGAGGTGCCGGCATGGTGCTCCGTGTCGACGTGGTCGCGGCCGCACTCGACGCGGTGTACGGCGGCGCGCCGTCGCATCGGGTCGTGGCGCTCACGCCGCAGGGCCGTCCGCTGACGCAGGCACTCGTCGAGGAGCTCGCGGAGCTGCCCGAGCTCACGCTGCTTTCCGCGCGCTTCGAGGGGTTCGACAGCCGCATCGTCGACGAGCTCGCGAGCGACGCGATCTCGATCGGCCCGTACGTGCTCTCGAACGGCGACCTGCCGGCGATGGTGCTGCTCGACGCGATCGCGCGGCGGCTTCCCGGCGCGCTCGCGGAGGGCTCCGGCGAGAACGAGAGCTTCTCGGAGGAGCTCGGCGGCGGGCTCGAGCACCCGCACTACACGAGGCCGCCGGATTTTCGCGGGTGGAAGGTTCCCGACGTGCTGCTGTCGGGCGACCACGCGCGGATCGAGGCGTGGCGGAAGGAACACGTTCGATGAAGGACCCGCTCGGCCGTCTCTTCCCGAACCTGCCGCGCCCCGTGCGCGTCGTCCTCGACTGGGTCATCACGATCGCGGGCGCGATCCTCATCGTGCTCGCGCTCAAAGCGTGGATCGTCAACCCGTACCGGATTCCGTCGTCGTCGATGGAGCCGACGCTGCATTGCGCCCGGCCCGCGCAGGGCTGCGAGGCGAGCTTCAGCGACCGCGTGCTCGCGTGCCGTATCTGCTACCGGTTCACGAGCCCGGCGCGCGGCGACATCGTCGTCTTCAAGACGCCTGGGGCGAAGCCGGTCTGCGACACGAGCCGCCCGGGGGAGGTGTTCGTCAAGCGCCTCATCGGGTTGCCGGGCGAGACGGTGCGGGAGGACTCGAAGGGCTTCATCTGGATCGGGTACGCGAACACCGACACGTTCTTCAAGCTGAACGAGCCCTACATTCAGAGTTCGCGCCGGCTCGAGGACTCCCAGCACTACAACCAGCACTGGACCGTGCCGAAGGGCGAGTACTTCTTCATGGGCGACAACCGCGGCCAGTCCTGCGACTCGCGCGACTGGGGCCCCGTGCCGCGGAAGAACATCATCGGCAAGGTCTTCTTCGTGTATTGGCCGCCGAGTCGGATTGGCTTTCGCTAACCTAGGCGTCCGCCTTCGGGCGGCCTTCCCATGAGCAACATCATCGAGTCGATCGAGCGCGCTCAGATGCGCAAGATCCCCCGTTTCAAGGCGGGGGACACGGTTCGCGTCCACTTCCAGGTGATCGAGGGCCAGCGCCGCCGCGTCCAGGTGTACGAGGGCATCGTCATCAAGCGGCAGGGCTCGGGCGCCCGCGAGAGCTTCACCGTCCGCAAGCAGTCCTTCGGCGTCGGCGTCGAGCGCACGTTCCCGCTGCACTCGCCGAAGATCGAGAAGATCGAGGTCGCCGCCGTCGGTGACGTCAACCGGGCGAAGCTCTACTACCTCCGCGGCCGCGTCGGCAAGAAGGCCCGTGTCCGCGAGCAGCGCTACGGATCCGTCGTGGCCGAGCCGGAGGAGACGATCGTCGAGGAGGAGATCCTCGAGGAGCCGGTCGCGGAAGAGCCTGCGGAAGAGCTCGAGGCAGCGCCAGAGGAGCCGGTGGCCGAAGAGGCCGAGGCTCCCGTAGCCGACTGAGCTAGCGTCCGCACGGCAATAGTCAGGGCGTCCCTGGCGGCTGCAAAGCGTCGCGCTGCTTTGTCCTCGGTCGCGCCGATAGCTAGGGCTATCGGCGCTCCCTGCGTCCTCGCATCGCTCGCTTTTCGCTCGCCAGGAACGCGAGACGATTGCCGTACGAACGCTGCGCTATTGTCGGCCGCGGTGAAGCGGACCGGCCAGAAGCTCCTCACGTTCGACCGAAAGCTCGGAGCGCGGTTCGTTGCAGGCGCCGACGAAGCAGGACGCGGATCGCTCGCAGGACCGCTCGTCGTCGCAGGCGTGCTGCTCGACTACGCCGCGCTCAAAGACCATCGCGTGCGCCCGCTCACGTATCTCAACGACTCCAAGCAGTGCTCGGAGGAGCGGCGCGACGAGCTCTTCCGCGCGGTGATGGCATGCGCGAAGAAGGTGACGGTGCGCGCGATACCCGCGACCGACATCGACCGCAACGGGTTGCACAAGTCGAACCTCGCAGGACTGCGCGCGATGCTCGCTGCGCTCACGCCGCCGGCGGAGGCGTGCCTCGTCGACGGCTTCAAGCTCGGTCCGCTCGCGCCGGAGCACACCGCCGTCGTCGACGGCGACACGAAGAGCGCTGCGATCGCCGCCGCCTCCATCGTCGCGAAGGTGACGCGCGACCGGCTCATGCGCAGGCTCGACGCGCTCCATCCCGCATACGGGTTCGCGCAGCACGTGGGCTACATCACGCCGGGCCATTCGGCTGTGGTACGCGAGCGGGGGCCGTCGGCCGTGCACCGGCTGTCGTTCCAAGCGCTCTGCTATCGGTGAACGCCGCCGAAAGGCGTGCGGCGCGCTGGTACCGGCTGCGCGGCTGGCGCATCCTCGGCGCGAACGTCTGGGCGGCGGGCAACGAGGTCGACCTGATCGCCCGCCGTGGCCGGGCACTCAGATTCGTCGAGGTGAAAGAGAAGCGCGGCTCCGCGTTCGGCGATCCGGCGGAGATGGTCGGCCCGGAGAAGCAGCGGCGCGTCCGCCGCGCCGCCGAGACTTGGCTCGCCGCGCGCCCCGACCTCGACGGCCTCGACATAGGCTTCGATGTCGTCAGCGTGTGGGAGGGCAAGCTGCACAGAGTCGCCGACGCGTTCTAGTGTGCGTACATGAGCGAATGGTTCGTGAAGAACGCACGCGACTCGCAGTGGGTCGAATGCAAGCTCGGGATCTTCTGCGACTGGGACTCCACACGTGAGACGTTCCCCGAGCTCGGCATCAATCTCAACCTGATGCAGCCGGGTGAGGCGATGACGATGTATCACCGCGAGAACAAGCAGGAGGACTTTCTCGTCCTCGAAGGAGAATGCCTCTTGATCGTCGAGGGCGAAGAGCGGCCGCTGAAGAAGTGGGATCTCTTCCACTGCCCGCCGGGCGTCGCGCATGCGATCGTCGGCGCGGGCGACGGCCCGTCGCTCGTGCTGGCCGTTGGAGCGCGACCGGCGGCCGGCGTCGTCTATCCGGCCGACCCGGTGGCGCAGAAGCACGGGGCGGGTGTAGCCGAGGAGACGTCGATCCCGAAAGAGGCGTACGCCGGGATCGAGTTCCCTCAGGTTCCCTACAAGGAGGGCTGGCTCTCCGACTAGACCGCGGCTGGGCGTAGGCATACGGTCCGGTCCTCAAACGAGGAGGCATCAATGCCTAATGGCATCGTTCCCGGTTGCGCTCGCGACGCTACGAACAACCTTTCAATTCGCCTGCGGCGTCCGGACACCAGCGCGATTTGGGCCCCAAATCTCGATGCGTTCGTTTGCA
>DATGEH010000015.1:0-21140 GCA_035310325.1 Gaiellaceae bacterium | reverse complement strand
CCCCCTTCCCCTCGATCGCGCTGGGATCGGAGTCGGTGACGCCGCTCGAGGAGGCGTCGGCATTCGCGACGCTCGCCGCCGGCGGCGTCTATTCGAAGCCGATGGCGATCACGAAGGTCGTGCTCGCGAGCGGCGAGGCGGACCGGCATGCCGGCTGGGGCAAGCCGCAGCGCGAGCGCGTCATCCCCGACTGGGTCGCGTCGACGGTGACGGAGGTGCTGGCGCAGAACATGCTGTACGGCACCGGCCGCGGCGCGCACATCGCCGGGCGCACCGACGCGGGCAAGACCGGGACGACCGACAACTACGCCGACGCGTGGTTCTCCGGGTATACGCCGCGCATCGAGGCGACCGTGTGGATCGGCTATCCGCGCGGCGAGATCCCGATGCTGGACGTGCACGGCATCGCGGTCTCGGGGCCGACCTTCCCCGCGACGATCTGGCACCTGTACATGGAGACCGTCACCGCCGGCCGTCCGGACGTGAAGTTCCCGGCGCCCACGACCAAGCCGACGTGGGCGACGTGGCACGGTCAGTTCCAGTACGGGCTCGCATACGGGACGACGACGACGACTGCCGTGACGACCACGTCGCCGCGGGTCCAGACGGTGACGCTGCCGCCCTACACCACCCGGCCTACGACGACGGCGCGAACGCCGACGACGACCACTGCTCCGGTGACGACCGAGCCTGCGACGACGACGGCTGCCGAGACGACGACCGCTCCGACTCCCTAGGGATCCTCAGGGACCTGTCGTCGTCGGCGCCGTGGTCGTGGGCGGAGGCGGCGGTGCGGTGGTGGTGGGCGGCGGCGGCGGCGGTGCGATGGTGGTGGGCGGCGGCGGCGCGGTCGTCGTGTGTACGGTCGGGGTCCGCACCGTCGTGGGCGGGGCGGTCGTCGTCGGGTGCGTCGTCGTCGGAACGGACGTGCTCGTGCTCGGCGTGCGCGTCGACGTGAACGAGCTCGTCGAAAGCGTGAACGGCGGCTTGTTGTGCCCCGTCGTCGCGGGCGGGGCAGACGAGTTGCTGTCCGGCCGCGTGATCGCGTACGCAACCGCCGCACCTGCGAGCGCGAGCAGGAGCAGGAGCGCGAAGACGAGCGCCGGGCTCCGGCGCGACTCGCGTGGCGGCGGCAGAGGAGCCAGCACGCGCGTCACGCCGGTCGCTGCAACCGTCGGCGGCAGCGCACCGTCGTCGAGTGCCGCGAGGAGCGCCGCTCCGTCCTGCGGCCGCCGCCTCGGGTCCTTCGCGAGCGCAGCTGCGGTCAAGGCTGCGAGCGCCGGCGACGCATCGGGCCGCACCGACTCGACTGCGGGCGCCTCGACGTCGCGGTGCGCTACGACGAGCGCAAGTGGGTCGTCGGCTTCGAACGGAAGCCGGCCCGTGAGCATCCGAAAGAGGATGACGCCGAACGAGTAGACGTCGCTCGCCGGTGTAGCCGCTACGCCGGCGGCCTGCTCCGGCGAGATGTATGCCGCCGTGCCCAGCACGGTCCCTTCGTCGGTCAGCGTGCCCGCTCCTACGGTCTGCGCGATCCCGAAGTCCGCAAGCTTTGCGCGGCCCTCCTCGTCGAAGAGCACGTTGGTCGGCTTGAGGTCGCGGTGGACGACGCCGCGCGAGTGCGCATGCGCGAGGCCGCACGCGACGTCGGTGGCGATCGCGTGCGTCTCCCCGTCCGACAGGCGCTCCTTGCGCAGCCGGTCTTCCAGCGTTCCGCCGGGTACGAACTCGAGCACCATGTACGGACGGTCGCCGTCCTCGCCGTAGTCGTACAGCTGCGTCACGTTGGGATGCGCGAGGGCGGCGAAGGCGCGCGCCTCGTGCTCGAAGCGTTCGACGTCGGCCTTCGGCGCGAGCAGCTTCAGCGCGACGCGGCGGTCGAGCTCGAGATCCGTGGCGCACCAGACCTCGGACATGCCACCGCGTCCGAGCACCTGGTCCAGCCGATAGCGGCCTGCGATGAGCGTTTCTGCCATCGAGTTACGGTATGCGCCGAACGTGGCGGGATTACTCACACTTGCCGACGCGCAGGAGCGCGTTCTCGCCCACGTTCGGCTGCTCTCTGCGGAATCGGTGCCGATCGCGGAGGCCGCGGACCGGGTGACCGCGTCGGCGGCGCGCGCAGTGGTCGATCTACCCCCGTTTCCGAGCTCGGCGATGGACGGCTTCGCACTGCGCGCCGCCGACGTGCCCGGCACGCTGCCCGTCGTCGCGCACATCGCGGCCGGAGCGCCGGCAGCTCGTGCGCTTGCCGCAGGCGAGGCAATGGCGATCTCCACCGGCGGGGTCGTCCCCGAGGGCGCCGACGCCGTCGTCCCGCTCGAGCACGTTGTCGAACATGACAACAGCATCGAGGTGACGGATGCCGTTGCGAGTGGCGCGCACGTGCGTCCGCGCGGCGGCGACATCGCTGCCGGCGCGGTCGTCGTGGAGGGCGGCGTCCGCCTCGGCGCGACGCAGCTCGGCGCGCTCGCCGCTGCCGGCGTCGCGCGGCTCGAATGCGCCCGGCGCCCGCGCGTGGCCGTCCTGGCCACGGGCAGTGAGCTCGCGCGCCCGGGCGACGAGCTGCGCGCCGGCCAGGTCTACGAGTCCAACGGGCTGATGCTCGCGGCCGCGCTCGCAGCCGAGGGAGCCGACCTCGAGGTGCTGCCGCCGGTGGCGGACGACGAGGCTGCGCATCGCGCTGCGATCGCGCATGGACTGACGGCCGACGTCCTCGTGACCTCGGGCGGCGTCTCGGTCGGGCCGCACGACCTCGTGCGCCGCATCGAGGTCGAGCTCGGCGTCGAAGAGGTCTTCTGGCAGGTCGCGGTCAAGCCGGGGAAGCCGGTGTCGTTCGGCGTGCGCGCAACGACACTCGTGTTCGGTCTGCCGGGCAACCCGGTGTCGTCGCTCGTGGGCTGTGAGCTCTTCGTCAAGCCCGCGTTGCGCGCTCTACAGGGGTTGCGCGATCCGCTGCCGCGGTTCGAGCCCGGCCGCCTCGCGGTTGCACTGCGGCGCAACGCCTCCCGCGACGAGCTCGTGCGCGCGCGCGCACGCATCGACCGAGACGAGGTCGTGCTCGAGCCGCTCGCGGGACAGGAGTCGCACATGATCGTGAGCGCCGCCGCGGCGGACGCGCTCGTGCACGTGCCGCGCGGCGACGGCGAGCTCGCCGCCGGCGCAGTCGTGCAGTACCTGAGGATCTAGGAGGGCTTGGCCTCCTAGCGCAGCGTCGCGGCGACGAGCCGCGCGTACACGATGTAGCGGTGCGTCGCGAAGAAGCGCGGGTGGCACGCCTGCAGCTCGAGCAGCTCGTGTCGCGGCGAGCGCAGCACTGAGAGATCGTTCGCGGCCACGATGCGATGCGTGTACGCGCGGTACACGAACGTCGCGTACGGCATCTCCAGCCGCACGTAGTCGCCGGGCTTGATGTCGTTGATGTGCGCGAACGGCGCGAGATACGTCGTGCGGTGGCCGACGATGTACACGAGACGGTGCTCGCCGGGCATGTACGTGCTCGTGTCGAGGCCCGGTCCCTTCTTCAGCGACTCGTGGTCGGCGCCGTCCACGACGACCATGTTCAGCCCGATGCGGCCGATGACGATGCGGCCGATGGCATGCCCGCGCTGAGCGTGCAGCTGAAAGCGGCGTGCGTCGACCGCGATCGCGGCGCGTTCGCTCGCAAGGTTGCGTTCGGGCCTATAGGCGCGCATCTCGCGCTGAAGCTGCCTGGCGAGGCCGCGCTGCTCCCATGTTGTATACAAGGCTGTAAACGGATCCTGCCACTGCCACACGACGAAGGTCCACGCCGACGTGAGCAGTCCCGCCGCGATCAGGGCGGCGCCCGCGAGGCGTGCGAATCGGCGCATGGCTACCCGTGCAACGCGCGTTGCGCCAACTCGGATGCGCGGCGCCGGCGGCGCTGCGCGAGCACGAGCACGCGAATCGTCTGCCGGATCGGCCCCCGCGGCGGCCGCTCGGCCGCAGTCGGGTACGGCGCGTACCGTCCGCCCGCGAGCGCGACGAGCTGGCCTGCTGCAGCCGCCCACGTGAGGAGGACGAGCAGCCCCGGGAGCTGCGCGTACCCGAGCGAGTACAGCGAGGCGATGTACCAGGGCGCGTCGAGGCCGAGGCCGTAGCGCTCGGCGAACGACCACAGGAGGAGGGCCGGGCCCGTGAAGCCCGCGAGCAGCACGGCGACGCGTGTCGGCAGCGGCCGGTCGCCGACCTGCGCGAGCCACAGCCAGGCATGCAGTGACGGCAGCACGAAGACGAGCGCGAACGGGTTCGTGGCGACCGTGAGCAGGCCGACGACGCCGAGCGCGAGGAGTGCGCCCGCGTGGCCGGCGAGCTCCTCCTCCGCGGTCACCCGCCGCCGCGGCAGCAGCCGGTCGCGGGCGACGAACCAGCCGACGGCGGCGAGGACGCCGAGCACCACGAGCCCGGTGGTCGGCCAGCGGACGCTGGTGAGCGTCGGCGGGCGCGGCGCTCCCTGCGGCCACACGCCGATGGCGCCGAAGGCGATGAAGAGCGTGCCGCACCAGAGCCAGAACCACAGCCGGCTGCGATAGCTCCGCAGTGCCGGCGCGATCCGGATGCGCCGGCGGCGGCAGCGGGCGAAGAGGTCGACCGCCGCGGCGAGGAAGGGGAGCAGTCCGGCGACGAGAACGATCTCGAGCGCCCAGCCGCGGACGATGCGGCTGCCGAGGAAGACGTAGCTCGACGGCCCCGGCGAGAGCGCGATCCCCTGCTCCATCGCGTCGACGGCGCTTTGGGTCGCGCGGCCGATTTGGCCCATCCGGGCGGCGTTCAGCCGTGCCGGCGTGTCCTGCGCGCCCGGGGCAGGCCGGTCCGGCTGCGTCGTCACCGTCACCGCCGGGATTCCGCGGGCGACGAAGGGCGCCTGCTCGTAGGTGCTGAACGGGAAGCCGAGGTCGACGAGCTGGCGGAGCGCGCTCGGGCGGGTCGGGTCGGCGCCGGTCTCGGCGGCGAGCTCCGCACGGAGGGTCTCGACGAGGCTCGCCGAGGGGGACCGGGCGGTGTCGCCAGCAAGCTCGAGGCGCGGCTGCGCGCTGCCTCCGACGGAATCGAGGTTGATGACCGCGACGACCGACTCCCGGTACGGCGAGCTCTGCGCGAAGGCCGCCGCGCCGAGACCCCCGTCCACGGCGCCGTCCGTCGACAGGAAGATGAGGGAGTAGGGCAGCCGGACGCGTACGCCCCCGCTCGCGTTCGGGGCGTAGGCGCGCGCGAGCTCGATGAGCGCGGCCGTGCCCGAGGCGTTGTCGTTCGTGCCCGGCCCGGTGCCGTCGTCGTCGCGGTGAGCCATGATCACGATCGACTTCTGCGAGAGGCCGGCCTGGGCGGCGACGAGGTTGACGAGCTGGACGCGTCCGTGACGGGGGACGACGGCCGTCGAGCGCTCGCTGTGGACGGTGTATCCGTAGGGCGCAAGCTGGGCGGCGAACCAGCGGGCCGCGGCCGCCGCTCCCTCGGAGCCCGGCACGCGGTTCGGCACCTGCAAGGCGAGCTCGCGGGCGAGGAGGGCGGCCGAATCGCGGTCGAACGCGGCGGGGAGGTTCGGCGACTGGAGGGCCGGCGGGCGGGCGACGCTGAAGGCGAGGATGAGGAGCGGCAGGCCGACGAGCAGCCACGTGCCGCGGTACAGGCGGCCGTTGATGGGGCGGTCGAGGGAGCCTCGGCGGGGGCGGCGCCGCTCGCGGCTGGACGGGTCGGCGGCCACGGCCGCCTAGTTTAGGAGGGGCACCGGCTTCGCCCCGTTTTCACGGGGAAACGGGCCTCCGCTTAGAGTGGCTCGATGCGTCTCGTGCTCGCCGCCCTGCTGGGGGCCGGGATCGCCCTGGGAGCCGGGGCCGCGACCGGCCTCTTCGGGGGCTCGAGGACCGAGACCGTGATCGTCCGGGAGCCGCCCGCCGGAGCGAGCACTCCGGCCCGCGTGGTCGTCCCCGTCTCGACGCCCGGCTTCTCCCCGGCCCGGATCTTCGCCCGCCGCTCGCCCGGCGTCGTCACCGTCTTCGCGTATTTCGCGAGCGAGGGTGCCCAGGGGTCGGGGTTCGTCGTCTCCCGGGCCGGCACGATCCTCACGAACGCTCACGTGATCACGAACGCCGGCGAGGGCGGCCCCGTCCACAAGGCGGACAGCGTCTTCGTCGAGTTCGCCGACCACGACCGGGTGCCCGCCCGGATCGTCGGCTGGGACGTCTTCGACGACGTCGGCGTCCTCCGGGTCGAGCCCGGGCGCCACCCGCTCGCGCCCCTGCCGCTCGGGCGCTCCGCCGAGGTCGTCGTCGGCCAGCCGGTCGCCGCGATCGGCAGCCCGCTCGGGAACCAGGATTCACTCGCCGTCGGCGTCGTCTCCGGGGTGGGGCGTTCGATCGCCGCCCTGACCGCTCCGCGGTTCCAACTCGTCGACGCCATCCAGACCGACGCGCCGATCGCCCACGGAAGCTCGGGCGGGCCGCTGCTCGACGCCCGCGGCCGCGTCATCGGGATCAACGCCCAGATCCGCAGCGACGCCGGCGGCCCGGCCGGAATCGGCTTCGCCGTTCCGATCGACGCCGCCCGGCGATCCCTCCAGCAGCTGCTCACGACCGGCCGGGTCGCGTACGCCTACGCGGGGATCGAGACCGAGGATCTGACGCCCTCGTTGGCCCGTCGGCTCGGTCTGCGGACACCGTTCGGCGCGCTCGTGGACGCCGTCACCCCCGCCGGCCCGGCCGACCAGGCCGGAATCCGGGGCGGCAAGAGCCACATCGCCTTCGAGGGCCAGACGGTCGTCACGGGCGGGGACGTGGTGCTTGCGGTCGACGGTGTGCCGGTGCGGAGTGCGGACGATCTCGTGCGTATCGTCACGAACACGCTGGCGCCCCGTCGGACGGCGGTGTTCACGATCGTTCGAGCAGGCCGCCGGCGGCAGATCGCCGTCCGGCATGCGGTGCGTTAGCGCCGCCCCTCGAGCGGGAACACTGTCGGTGAGCCGGCGGGGGTCGAGACCGGAAGTAGTAGAAATCGGCGGGTTTAGCTATCCAAATCTCCGGGAATAGGGGCGGTGTTCGATGCGGGCGATGACCGAGGCGACCACCTCAGCGGTGACGGCCGACGGCGACGGCGGCCGGTCCGTTCGACTGCGCATCCCCGCGAAGGCGGAGTACGTGACGCTCTGCCGGCTCGCGCTCACCGGGCTCGCGCAGCTGCGTGCGATGGACGCCGCGACGATCGCCGACATCAAGCTCGCGCTCACGGAGGCGGTGTCGAACTCCGTGCGTCATGCGTACGACCACGATGCGGACGGCCACGTCGACATTCGCTACGACCTGCATCCCGGTCGCCTCGACATCGAAGTCGTCGACGACGGCGCGGGCTTCGATCCCGACGAGACGCCGGCGTTCGAGGGCGAAGAGCTCTCGGAAGGTGGGCTCGGTATCGCGATCATCAAGACGATCGCCGACGAGTTCGAGATCGAATCGCAACCGGGCGTGCGCGGCTCGCGCCTGCGCTTCACAAAACTGCTCAACTAGCAGGATGTCTTCGCGGCGCAAGCTGCTCGTGGTCGCGAACCGCGGCCCGGTGACGTACGACCGGGTCGGCGGGCAGCGCGTCGAGCGCCGCGCGGGCGGCGGGCTCGCAAACGCGCTCAAAGGGCTCGTCGCGCATCACGACGTGACCTGGATCGCCTCCGCCATGACGGAGGAAGATCGCGTTGTCCAATCCGACGACGTCAAGCTGATCGCGCATGACCCCGTCGCGTACGACCGGTACTACAACGTCGTCGCGAACCCCACGCTCTGGTTCCTGCAGCACTACATGTGGGGGTTGTCGCACGCACCGGACTTCGACCCGGCGCTCGCCGACGCGTGGACCGAGGGCTACGTGGCGGTGAACCGCGCATTTGCCGACGCGACCGTCGACGAGCTCGCGCGCGAGCCGGACACGGCCGTCTTCTTCCACGACTACCACCTGTATCTCACGCCGTGGTTCGTGCGTGAACGCGTGCCGCATGCGCTCATGTCGCACTTCGTGCACATCCCCTGGCCGCAGCCGGACTACTGGACGGTGCTCCCCGAACACATTCGTCGTGACGTCCACGAGGGGCTGCTCGCGAACGACGTGGTCGGCCTGCACACGCACCGGTGGGGCCGCAACTTCATGCACGCGTGCGAGGAGCTGCTCGGTGCAACGGTCGACTACGACGAGTCGACCGTCACGCACAACGGCCGGCGCACGCTCGTCACGTGCCATCCGATCAGCATCGACCCCGGCGAGTTCGACAGCCTCCGCGAAGACGACGCGGTGCTCGAGCAGGAGCGCTTGCTGCAGGAGTCGAGATCCGAGCTGCTGGTGCTGCGCGTCGACAGGGCGGACCCGTCGAAGAACGTGGTCCGCGGGTTCCGTGCGTTCAAGCTCATGCTCGATCGCCATCCGGAGCTGCGCGGACGCGTTCGCTTTCTCGCGCTCCTCGCCCCGTCGCGGGAGGACGTTCCCGAGTACGCCGACTACCTCGACGCGGTACGGCGCGAGGCGGAGGGCAGCGAGGACATCGACCTGCGCATCGGCGACGACTTCGCGCGCTCCGTCGCGGCCTACAAGCAGTACGACGCCCTGCTCGTGAATGCGGTGTTCGACGGACTCAACCTCGTCTCGAAGGAGGCGCCGCTCGTGAACGAGCGCGACGGCGTGCTCGTGCTCTCGGAGAACGCGGGCTCGCACGAGGAGCTCGGGGAGTGGGCGCTGACCGTGAATCCGTTCGACGTCGTCGGCCAGGCCGAGGCGCTCCACGCCGCGCTCACGATGGCGCCGGGCGAGCGTCGCCGGCGTGCCGAGGCGATTCGCGCGCACGTGCGCCAGCACGATCTCGCCGCGTGGATCGAGGCCCAGCTCGAGGACCTCGACCGTGTCGGCGTAGCATCCTCCGGGTGAACGAGCTCTCGCACGTGAGTGAAGGCGGCGACGTCCACATGGTCGACGTCGGCGCGAAGCCACTCTCGCGGCGGCGTGCGGTCGCGCGCGCCGAGGTGCGGATGGCGGCCGAGACCGCACGCCGGCTGCGCGAGCTGCCGAAGGGCGACGCGCTCGCGACGGCACAGCTGGCCGGGATCATGGCGGCGAAGCGGACGAGCGAGCTCATCCCGCTCTGCCATCCGCTTCCGCTGGCGCATGTCGAGGTGACGCTGGAGGTCGGAGACGAGTCGGTCGAGATCGTCGCCTCCGCCGAGACGACCGCGCAGACCGGTGTGGAGATGGAGGCGCTGACGGCGGCGACCGTCGCCGCGCTCACCGTCTACGACATGGCGAAGGCGATCGACAAGAACATGGTGGTCGCCGAGGTGCGGCTGCTCGAGAAGACGAAAGAACCGGCGTGAACGCAGGGGTGCTCACCGTCTCGGACCGCGTGTCGCGGGGGGAGGCGGAGGACGGGAGTGGCGACCTGCTCGACGAGCTCTTGCGCGGCGCCGGCTTCGAGGTCGCCCGCCGCGTGGTGCCCGACGAACGCGATCTGATTGCGGACGCGCTGCGTGAACTGGCGCTGACGTCGCAGGTGGTGCTCACGACCGGCGGTACCGGTCTCGCGAAGCGTGACGTCACGCCGGAGGCCACGCGCGACGTGCTCGAGCGCGAAGCCCCCGGGATCGCACAGGCGCTGCGTGCGAACGCGCTGCACAAGACGCCCTATGCCGCTCTCTCGCGCGGCACCGCGGGCGTCCTCGGCGACACCCTCGTCGTCAACCTGCCTGGCTCGACCGGCGGTTGCCGCGACGGGTTCGAGGTGCTTGCGCCGTTTCTCGATCACGCCCTCGAGCTGCTCGCCGGACACACCGCTCACGAATGATCGCGGCGCTGCCAGTGCGGTACGCGCGCCTCGTGAAGATCGAGCACACGGTCTTCGCGCTTCCGTTCGCGTACGTCGGCGCGTTCCTCGCCGTGAACGGCTCGCCGACCGCGCACGATCTCCTCTGGATCACGCTCGCGATGATCGGCGCCCGCTCGCTCGCGATGGCGCTCAACCGGCTGATCGACGCCGGCATCGATGCGCGCAACCCGCGCACCGCCGGCCGCGAGCTTCCGAGCGGGCAGCTGTCGGTGCTGCAGGTGACGCTCTTCTGCGCCGCCTCGCTCGCGCTGTTCCTCGTCGCCGTCTGGCAGCTCGCGCCGAAGACGCACTGGCTGTGGCCGATCCCTGTCGCCGGGTTCGTGATCTATCCGTACCTCAAGCGCTTCACGTGGCTGTGTCACCTCTGGCTCGGCGCGGTTGACGGCCTTGCGCCCGTCGGCGCGTGGGTGGCGATCACGAACCACCTCCCCTGGCAGGCCTGGGCGCTCGGCGCCGCGGTCGCGCTGTGGGTCGCGGGCTTCGACTTCTTCTACGTCCTGTTCGACATCGAGATCGACCGCGGGGAAGGGCTGCACTCGATCGCCACTCGCTTCGGGATGCGCGGATCGTTCGCCGCCGCGCGCAGCGCGCACACGGCAACGATCGCCTGTCTCGTCGCCGCGGGGCTCGGCCTGTCCGTCGGCGCCCTCTATTGGATCGGTGTCGCCGTGGTCGCCGCGCTGCTCGTGTACGAGCACTCGCTCGTGCGCCCAGGCGACCTGCGCCGGCTCGACGCGGCGTTCTTCACCATGAACGGCGTCATCAGCGTCGCCTTCGCCGTCTTCGTCGTCGCGGACGCGGTCGTCTGATGATCCAGGCGCACGCGCTCGGCAAGCGCTTCGGCGACAAGCGTGTTCTGCGCAACGTCGAGCTTGCCGTTCCGCGCGGCGGCTTTGCGCTCGTCACCGGCGCGAACGGCTCCGGCAAGACGACGCTGCTGCGGCTATGCGCGGGTCTTGCACGGCCGAGCGAAGGCGAGCTGCGCGTCGACGCGGAGCGGGCGGCGATCGGCTACCTCGCACACGAGCCGCTCGTCTACCGCGAGCTGACCGCCCTCGAGAACCTCGAGCTGTACGGCCGGCTCTACCGCGTCCCCGAGCGGCGGGAGCGGATCGGGATGTTGCTCGAGCGCTTCGGGCTGTGGGACGCGCGCCGAGACCGAGTCGTCTCCTACTCGCGCGGTATGACGCAGCGGCTCGCGCTCTGTCGCGTGCTTCTCCACGAGCCGGCGCTGCTCGTGCTGGACGAGCCCTACTCCGCGTTGGACGAGGCGGGCGCGACGCTGCTCGACGAGCTGTTGCGGGAGGAGCGCACGTTTGTGGTTGCAACACACGATCCGGGGCGCGTCGAACACCTCGCGACGACGAGGCTGGCGCTGGCATGAACTACCTCGCCGACGTTCGCACGCTCGCCCGCAAGGACCTGCTGCTCGAGCTGCGCGCGCGCGACACGCTGCCGGCGATGCTCCTCTTCGTCGTCGCGGTCTTCGTCGTCTTCCACTTCACGCTCCCGGCGCACTCGTCCGATCTCGCCGCCAGCGGACTGCTTTGGGTCGCCATCCTCTTCACCGCGCTCCTCGGCCTCGGTCGCGCATTCGTCCCCGAGCGCGAGCAGCGCACCCTCGACGGGCTCGTCCTTGCGCCGTGCGACCGGAGCGCGATCTGGCTTGCGAAGTCGCTCGCGACGCTCACGTTTCTCGTCGCGGCGGAGGTCGTCGCGCTGCCGGTATTCGCGCTCTTCTTCCACGGTGTCGACGGATCGACGGTCGCGGGGATCGCGCTTGCCGATCTCGGGATCTGCGCGGTCGGCACGTTCCTCGGGGCGATGGCCGTGGCGACGCGGGCGCGCGACCTGCTGCTCCCGCTCCTCTTC
Organism: Gaiellaceae bacterium; assembly: GCA_035310325.1. GTDB lineage: Bacteria > Actinomycetota > Thermoleophilia > Gaiellales > Gaiellaceae > Palsa-739. Next base: position 9,397 of record DATGEH010000015.1, on the reverse strand, counting down.
CTGCCGCTCGCGATTCCCATCGTCGTCGGCGGCGTCGGTGCGAGCACCGCCTCCTCCCCGGGCCGCTACCTCGGCTTGCTCGCGCTCTACGACGCGCTCTTCACGCTCCTTTGCTGGGCCTCATTCGAGTACGTCGTCGCCGAGTGATCGCCGCGCGGGCACAATTCGCCTCGGTGCGCCGGCTTCCCCGCATCTCGCTGCCCGCGCTCGCCGCGTCGTCGCTCGTGCTCGTGACGCTCGCGCTCGCGCTGATCTTCTTCGTCGTGCCGAACGACGCCAACCAGGGCTTCTCGCAGCGGATCTTCTACTTCCACGTCTCGATCGCGATCACCGCGTACGCATGCTTCGCCGGCGGTGCATGGAAGGCGCTGCGCCATCTCTGGAAGCACGATCCGCGCGCCGACCTCGAGAGCTATGTCGCGGTGCACCAAGGCGTCATCTTCGGGGTGCTCGTGCTCGTCACCGGCTCGATCTGGGCGAAGATCTCGTGGGGACATTGGTGGTTGTGGAGCGAGGACCAGCTCGTGCTCTTCCTCGTGTTGTTCTTGTTCTACGCGGCGTACTTCATGCTTCGCTTCTCGGTCGATCCCGGTCCGCAGCAGGCGAACTTTTCGGCGGTGTACGCGTTGTTCGGCGTCGTGCTCATCCCCGTCAGCTTTGCCGCAATCAGGCTCGCGAAGGGGCTCATCCATCCGGTGGTGTTCACGCGCCACGGGCCGAACTTCGGTGGCTGGATCCTCGCCACCTACTGCGTGGCGCAGGTCGCGATGCTCGTCTTCGCGTACACGCTGTACCGCGTCGAGCTCACGGGCAAGCGGATCGACGCGCGGTTGCGCGAGTTGAGGCTGGCGTGACGACCGCGGAGAAATACGTCACCGGCGCGTACTGCGCGGTCTTCGCCGCGGTGCTGATCTACGTCGTCATCATCGCGCTCAAGCTGCAGCGGCTCGAGCGCGAAGTGGACGAGCTGGAGCGGAAGCATGGCTGAGCTGCTCTTCTGGCCCGCGCTCGTTCTCTACGGCGAGGCGGCGCTCGGGTACTTCGGCGACGCGCGGCGTCCGGGCAGCGCCGGGCGCGCAGCGACGTGGGGCGTGCGGTTGGGCTGGCTCGTGCAGTCGGCGCTGCTCGGCGTGCAGGCCGCGCGCGAGAACGGCTTCCCCTGGGGGACCTGGGCCGGTTCGCTCAACCTCTTCGTCTGGCTCGTGGTCGGCGCGTATCTCATCTGGGGTTGCCGCAAGCCGTACCGGCTGCTCGGGCTCGCGGTCATGCCGCTCGCCGCCGGGCTGCTCGTCGTCGCACGGGCCGGAGGTGGCACGGGCGTCGGCACACGCAGCCACTACTCGAACCTCTTCCTCGTCCTCCACGTCGGCCTCGTGCTCGCCGCGTTCGCGGGATTCACTCTCGCCGCCGCTCTCTCCGCGCTCTACCTCTGGCAGGAGCGCAGGCTCAAGCGGCGTGAGACGACGATCCTCCGCCGCCCGGCACCGTCACTCGCGTCCCTCGACGCGCTCGCGGCCCGCACGGTGCTCTTCTCGCTCCCTGCGCTCACACTGGGAATCGCCGTCGGCATCGTGCGCCTGATCTCGAACGGCGACAAGGTGGACGCACTCGTCGTCGCGACCGCCGTCACCTGGCTCGTGTGGGCCGGCTACCTCGCCTTGCGCGCGACCCGCGGTCTCAGCGGCCGGCGCGCCGCGTATCTCGCGCTTGCGGGCTTCGCGCTCGTCATCGTCGTCCGCCTCGCCCTTCCCGCCACCCACTTCGCCTGATGCGCCTCGTCCTCGTCGGCACCTCGCACCATCACGCTCCGGTCGAGCTCCGCGAGCGCGTCGCGCTCGACCGCGAGCACGCTGCCGCCCTCTCGGTGCAGCTCGGCGAAGCGGTGTGCCTCTCGACGTGCAATCGCACCGAGCTGTACGTCGCCGCCGAGGACGGCGACGAGGCGGAGCGGCGCGCCGTCGCCGCGCTCGCCGAGATCGAGCCGGAGGTCGAGCACGCGCTGTACCGCCTCCGCGACCAGGCCGCGGCGCTCCATCTCTTTCGCGTCGCCGCCGGGCTCGACTCGCTCGTTCCGGGCGAGGGCGAGATCCTCGGCCAGGTGCGCACGGCCTTCGAGGCCGGAACACCGGGATTGCTGCTCGAGCGCGTCTTCCGCCAGGCCCTCCATGCCGGGCGCAAGGTGCGCGCCCAGACGGCGATCGGCGAGAGCCCGGCGTCCGTGTCCGCCGCCGCCGCCGCCCTGGCCGAGCAGATCTTCGGCGATCTCGACGGCTGCTCGATCCTGCTCGTCGGCGCCGGCAAGGTGAGCGAGCAGGCCGCACGCAATCTGCGTACGCGCCGTGCCGAGATCACCTTCGTCGCGAACAGCAAGACCGACCGTGCTGAGATCGAGAAGCAGCTTGCGCATGTCGACGTCGTCGTCTCCTCGACGAGCTCGCCCGGCTACGTGCTCGATGCGTCCACCGTCGAGCGCGCACGGCGCGGCAAGCAGCTCCTGCTCATCGACCTCGCCGTGCCCCGCGACCTCGATCCCGCGATTCACGAGCTCGACGGCTGCTACCTGTACGACATCGACGACCTCGAGGCGATCGTCTCGGAGACCCTCGCCGGGCGGCGCGGCGAGGCCGAGCGCGCGGAGGCGATCGTCGCCGCGGAAGCGGAGAAGTTCCACGAGTGGCAGGCGGCGCTCGACGTCGTCCCTGCGATTGCGTCCCTGCGCGCCCGCGCGGAAGAGATTCGCGAGGCAGAGCTGCGCAAGGCGGAGGGCCTGCTCGGCCGGCTCGACGACAGCCAGCGGCGCGCGGTCGAGTCGATCACGTCCCAGATCGTCAACAAGCTCCTGCACATGCCGACCGTTCGCCTCAAGCAGGCGGCCGCGGCAGCCGACGGGGGGGTTTATGCTGAGGCGGTGCGGCATCTGTTCGGTCTCGGCGAGGACGAACGACGCTGAAGCCACAGCTCACCGGTCGCCCCTTACCACTGCAAGTGCCGACCGCGTTCGTGCGCGTCCGTCCGCGCGGTGCGACGTTCTGCGGGCAGTCCGTACGGAGACGAGCCCGTTGTGCTGATCCGCGTCGGCAGTCGCGGCAGTAGGCTCGCGCTCACGCAGGCCGAGATCGTCCTCGCGCATCTGCGCGCGCCGGGCATCGAGCTCGCGATCGTCCCGATCACGACCGCGGGCGACCGCGACCGCTCGAAGCCGTTCGGGGAGATCGGTTCGCGCGGCGTGTTCGTGAAGGAGCTCGAAGAGGCGTTGCTCGAGCACCGCATCGACGTCGCCGTGCACTCGGCGAAGGACATGACGACGATCGACGCGGAAGGCCTCGTCGTCGGCGCATACCTCGCGCGCGACGATGCGCGTGACGCGTTGTGCGGCACGGAAGCGATTCGTCCGGGGATGCGTGTGGGCACCGCCTCGGCGCGCCGGAAGGCGCAGCTGCTCGCGCTCGAGCCGACGCTCTCGATCGAGCCGCTGCGCGGCAACATCGACACGCGGCTGCGGAAGCGGGACGAGCGCGGGCTCGACGCGATCGTGCTTGCGGCGTGCGGGCTCGACCGGCTCGGCCTCGCGCGCGAGATCGGCCGGCGCTTCGAGCCCGAGGAGCTGCTGCCGGAGGCCGGGCAAGGCGCACTTGCGCTGCAGGTGCGCGACGGCGAGGAGCACATCGTGGGCGCCGCCGATCACGAGGAGACGCGCCGTCGCGTCGAAGCCGAGCGGGCAGTCGTCGCGGCGGTGGGAGGCGGCTGCCTCGCGCCGGTTGCCGCGCATCACGACGGAACGACGCTCACCGGGCTCGTCGCCGCCGAGGACGGATCGTGGATCGAGCGGATCAGCGGCGACGATCCCGAGGCACTCGGGAGGGAGTTGGCGGATGCGGATCGCCGTCACGCGTGACGACGTCGCCGCGCGCGTCGAGGCGCTCGGGCATGACGCCGTCCTCTGCGAGCTGATCCGAACCGAGGCGCTCGGCGACGAGCCCGTCGACGCGTCCGGTTACGACTGGCTGATCGTCACGAGCGCGAACGGCGCGCGAGAGCTCGAACGGCGCGGCTTCACTGCCAAGCGCGTTGCCGCGATCGGACCGGGGACGGCCGAGGCATTGCGAGACGAGCCCGACCTCATCCCGCGCGTCCACACGCAGGAGGGGCTGCGCGACGAACTGCCGCCCGGGCGCCGGCTCCTCGCTGCCGCCGAGGGCGCGCGCCGTGACGTCCTGGACGCCGACTTTCTGCCGCTCTACCGCACGATCGAGCTTCCCCAGGAGGTCGATGCGGACCTCGCGCTGCTCATGTCCGGGTCCGCAGCTCGGGCGCTGCGCACGCAGATGCGCGTGATCGCGATCGGGCCCGAGACGGCGGATGAGGCGCGCCGGGCCGGACACGAGGTCGTTGCCGTAGCCGACCCGCACACGGTCGGCGGCCTCATCGAGGCGCTAGCGTCGCTCGGGTGATCGTCACCTTCCTCACCGATTTCGGGCTGCAGGACGACTTCGTCGGCACGTGCCACGGCGTCATCAAGAAGATCGCGCCGGAGGCCGAGATCATCGACATCACGCACGGCATCCGTCCCGGTCGAATCCTGCAAGGCGCGCTCACGCTCGCGAACACGCTTCAGTACATGCCGGTCGGCGTCCATCTCGCCGTCGTCGATCCCGGCGTCGGCAGCTCGCGGCGGCCGCTCGCGCTCCGCGACGCCGACGGCCGCACGTTCGTCGGGCCCGACAACGGCCTGCTGCTGCCGGCCGCCGGGCGGGCGGGGATCGTCGAGGCGCACGAGCTCGCGAACCCGGTGTACGCGCTGAGCCCGGTTTCGCCGACGTTCCACGGGCGCGATCTCTTTGCGCCTGCCGCCGCGCACATCGCGAACGGAGTCCAGCTCGGCGAGCTTGGCCCGCCGATCGCGATCGACGCGCTCGTGCAGCTCGAGATTCCCGACGCCGTCGTGGACGCCACGCATCTCAGCGCGACGGTGCTCGGCATCGATCGTTTCGGGAACGTCGCGCTCAACCTCAGCCTGGACGACGCGCGCATCGTCCCGGGCTCACGCGTGGAGCTGACCGTGCGCGGGCAGCAGTACTTCGCCGTCGCGGCCCGCACGTTCGCCGACGCACGTCGGGGCGAGCTGCTCCTGTACGAGGACAGCTACGGGAACCTCGCGGTCGCCGTCTCGCGGGGCAGCGCCGCAGCGCTGCTGGGCGTCGAGGAAGGCGACGCACTTCAGGTCGAGCTGCGTTAGTCTCCGGCCCAAGGAGTTCGCGACACGGTTGCACCGGTCCGGACGCCTCCAAGCCCCCGAGCTCGCTCACGCGCTCTCGGGGGCTCGTTTCGTGTAGAGAACGTGCATGCGCCTGCTCGAACGCATCGACGCGATCTACGCAATCGGCGACCGCATCGGCTATTCGGCGCAAGAGGATGCCGCGCACGAGCTCGCCTCCGGCTGGATGCGCGAGGCCGGTCTCGATATCGAGGTCGACGCCGCCGGGAACCTCATCGGCACGCGCGGCGACGCACACGTGTGGACGGGCTCACACCTCGACTCGGTGCCGAACGGCGGTCGCTTCGACGGCGCGCTCGGCGTGCTCGCCGGCATCGAGGCGGCGGAGCGCATCGCTGCGCCGATCGGCGTCGTCGCCTTCCGCGACGAGGAGCGCGGCTTCGGCGGCAGCCTCGGCCTCGTGCGCAAGCCCGACGTCTACGTCGAGGTGCACATCGAGCAAGGCCCGGTGCTGCTGCGCCGCGAGGAGCCGCTCGGCGTCGTCAGCGCGATCGTCGGCCTGGCCCGCGGCGAGGTCGTCATCGAGGGTGTCGTCGGTCACGCCGGCACGACGCCGATGGAGGGACGGAGCGACGCGCTCGTCGACGCCGCGGAGTTCGTGCTGCGCGCGCGGGATGCAGCGCTTGCGATTCCCGGCACGGTCGCGACCGTCGGTGAGCTCGGCGTGTCGCCCGGCGCGTCGAACGTCATTCCCGAGCGCGCGGTCGTGAGCGTCGACGCGCGCGCGCCGGATCGCGAGCGTCTGGACGCGCTCGTTGCAGCGATCGGCTTCGAGCCGGCGATGGTCACCGAGCCCGTGGCGATGGACGAGGAGGTGCGCGCGGTGCTACGCGACGAGCTCGAACGGCGCGGGCTGCCTGCTCCCGAGCTCGTGTCGGGCGCCGGTCACGACGCCGGCGTGCTGGCGGCCGCGGGAGTGCGGTGCGGGATGCTGTTCGTGCGTAGCGGCGCCGGCGGCGTCAGCCACTCGCCGAGCGAGTGGAGCGACCCGGACGACATTGCGCTCGCGGTCGACGTGCTCGCCGCGGCGCTTTCACGCCTCGCGGAATGAGATCGCCTGCGCGCCTTCCCAGAGGCACTTCATCCCGAGCGCGCGCAGGTTCTCGTTTCCCTCGACGATCGTCGCGAAGTGGTTGCCTGCGAGCGCTCCGGCCTTGCTTGCGAACGCGACGTAGCCGTAGGCGATCAGCAGCTCGGTCTCGCTGACGCCGCCGGGGAAGAAGATGATCTCGCCCGGGTTCGGGTAGCGCGTCGCGTTCTCCGGGCCGACGCCGAGGTCGAGGTCGCCCATCGGGATCCAGCAGCCCTCGCCGCTCCAGCGGACGTGGATGATCTTCGACTCGTACGGCAGCGTCTTCCGAAACGCGGCCACCGTCGCCGGCGCCTCGTCCTCGAGGCGCGCGACGAAGTCAAACCCGCCGGCGGAGATGTGCAGCATCACTTGATCTTCGCACCTCCTGCGATCCACGCGCCGAGCAGCCGCCGCTCCGCGTCGGTCATGTGCGTGAGGTTGCCGAGCGGCATCGTGTGCGTCTGCACGGCGACCGTCTCGAGCAGCGCGGCCTGAGCCGCGATCTGCTGCGGCGTGTCGAGCAGGATCCCCTTCGGCGCGGTCGTGAACGTCGTGCTGCGCGGATGGAGCGAATGACAGAACGCGCAGCGCTCCTGGACGATGGGTTGCACCTGCGCGAACGTCACAGCTGTCGGCGATGCTGGGACCGACGCGGGGCGGATCCAGATCGCGATTCCCGCGATGCCCGCCGCGGCGGTGAGCGGGATCCACCACAGTGTCTGCCCGGCGTGGCGGCGGTTGAAGTAGTGGCGCACCCACGCGCCGATCACCAGCAGGCACACGAGGATCGCCCAGCTGTGCGCATGCCCGTACGTGATCGGAAAGTGCCCGGCGAGCATCGCGAACAGCACGGGCAGCGTGAAGTAGTTGTTGTGCACCGAGCGTTGCTTGCCGCGCACGTTCGCGGTGGGATCCGGAGCGCGGCCGGCCTCCTTCGCGCGGATCAGCTCCCAATGCGCGGGGATGATGACGAAGAAGACGTTCGCCGCCATGATCGTCCCGAGCATCGCGCCGACCTGGAGATACGCGGCCCGCGCGGCGAAGAGATGCGTGACTCCGTATGACGTGCCGGTGACGAGAGCGAGGACGACGACGACGAGTGCGCGGTCGCTCAGGTGCCGGCAGAGCTGGTCGTAGACGAGCCACGCTGCAACGAGCATCCCGACGCTCGCACCGACCGCCTCGGCAGTCGTGATGTTCGCGACCGCGGGATCGATGAGGAGCTCGTGCGCCTGCAGGTAGTAGAGGACGACGAAGAGCGCGAAGCCCGACAGCCACGTCCAGTACGCCTCCCACTTGAACCAGTGCAGCGTGTCCGGGAGCTTCTGCGGCGCGACGCGGTACTTCTCCATGCGGTAGAAGCCGCCGCCGTGGATCTCCCACGTCTCGCCGGTCAGCTCGTCGCGTTCCTCCACCGGCTCGAGGTGGTTGTCGAGCGCGACGAAGTAGAACGACGTCCCGATCCACGCGATCGCCGCAACGACGTGGAACCAGCGGAAGACGAGGTCGAGCCAGTCCGTCGCGTAGGGGCTCAGGACTGACGCCATCGGTCCTCCGCGATCGCGACGAGCTCGTCGAGGGCGATGTCGAGCTCCTGCTCGCGCGTGTTCGCGAGGCGCTCGCGCAGGACGGGAAGGATCTCCTCGCGCGAGCGGCCGGCGACGAAGACGACGAAGCGGAAGCCGAACTTCTCCTCGTAGACCTGGTTGAGCGTCGCGAGCTCGACGAGCACGACGGGGTCGTCGCCGTGCTGTTCGGGCGAACGCTCTCCGATGCGCGGGTGCAGTGCGAGCGCCTCGACCTTCTCCTCCTCGCTCAACGAGTGTGCGATGTCGCGCGCACGTCCGAGTGGGTCGTCCTCCTGCGCGAGCCGGTCGACGAAGCGCGAGCGCCCGCTGAACAGCTCCACGAGCTCGTCGGGGGTCAACTGCCGCGGTAGGTCGCGAGCCCGTACGGCGAGAGGAGCAGCGGAACATGATGGTCACCGTCGCCGAGCTCGAGCTCGAGCTCGACACGCGTGAAGAACGGCGACGGGGGATGGAACACGAGCCGGTAGCTCCCGGCTCCAGTCTCGGCCAGCGAACGTATGCGCCCGTCGCCGTCCGTCTCGCCGGAGCCGACGAGCTCGTCGCCGCGATACAGCTCGACGCGCACGCCGGCCGCGGGCCTGCCGTTTGCCGTGTCGAGGACGTGCGTGGAGAGCATCAGACGAATCTTCCCGCTTGCGCGCGCTGGGTGCGAGCGATCTCGCCCTCGTCCGCGCGGACGAGCCGCCCGTCGCGGACGACCTCCTCGCCGCCCACATACAGCCGGTCGACGCGGTGCGGCGCGGAGAGGACGAGGCCGGCGACCGGATCCGATGCCCCCGCAAGCTCCAACCCGTCGGTTCGCCAGACCGCCAGGTCGGCGCGCTTGCCCGCCTCGAGCGAGCCGATGTCGTCGCGACGGAGGACCGAGGCGCCGCCGCGCGTTCCGAGGCGCAGGGCCTCGCGCACCGTCATCGCCGCAGGCCCGCCGCGGCCGCGCGCGACGAGGAGCGCCTGCTTCACCTCGAGAAGGAGGTCGCCGCGTTCGTTCGACGCGGTGCCGTCGACGCCGAGGCCGATGCGCACGTTCGCGTCGAGCAGCTCGCGCACCGGCGCGACGCCTGCCCCGAGGCGGAGGTTCGACGTCGGGCAGTGCGCGACGCCGGTGCCGTTCGCGCCGAAGCGTGCGATGTCCTTCGGCGTCAGCTGCACGCAGTGCGCGCACCACACGTCGTCGGCGAGCCAGCCGAGCGACTCGATGTACTCGACGGGTGTGCAGCCGTGCAGCTCGTTGCAGTACGCGTCCTCCTCGACCGTCTCGGAGAGATGCGTGTGCAGAACGAGCCCGAGCTTGCGCGCGAGCGCCGCCGACTGCTCCATCAGCTCCTTCGTCACCGAGAACGGCGAGCACGGCGCCGCGGCGATCTTCCCGGGATACGCCCGGGCGAGCCGTTCCGTTTCGGCGAGGATCGTGTCGACGTCCTCGACGAGCGAGTCGGGCGGCAGTCCGCCCTGGGACTCGCC
>DATGEH010000014.1:0-4042 GCA_035310325.1 Gaiellaceae bacterium | reverse complement strand
CACGTATCTCAGCATCCTGCGGCTGCCGCACCTGCACGACCTCTGGCGGAGCGGCTACGGGCACGTGCTGCTCGTGAAGCTCTCTCTCGTCGCGACCGCGCTGCTGTGGGGCGCCGCGCACCAGTTCCTCGCGCTGCCGCGCATCGACCGGCCCGGCGTGGTCGGGCGCCTCTCGCGCAGCCTCCTCGGGGAAGCCTCCGTTGCGATGGCGGTGCTGCTCCTGGCGGCGATCCTCACCGACTCGAAGCCGCCGCCCCAGCCGCAGCCGACGCCTCCGATCGCAGCGGCACACCGGTAGCGTTCGCAGCGATGCTCGTCCTCAGCCGGAGCGAGGTGGAGGAGCTGCTCGACCTCGACGAGCTGTCCGACGCGCTCGCGCGAGCGCACGTCGAGCTGTCGTCCGGCGCCGCGTCGATGCCGCCGCGCATCGCTGCGCTCGCCGGCGATGCGGGCTTGCTCGGCGCCATGCCCGCGTACCTGCCGTCGGCGGGCCTCGGCTGCAAGCTCGTCTCGCTCTTCCCGCACAACGTCGACCGGCCGACGCATCAAGCCGAGATCGTCATCTTCGACCCCGAGAACGGGTCACCGGTCGCCGTCATGGACGGGACGTACATCACTGCGATGCGCACTGCCGCTGCCGCGGCGCTCGCCGCGCGCACGCTCGCGCGCGAGGATGCGCGGGTGCTTGCGATCCTCGGCACCGGCGTGCAGTCTCGCGCCGCTCAGGAGATGTTCCCGCGCGTGCACGACTTCGCCGAGGTGCGCGTGGCCGGACGCGGCGAGTACGAGGACGCCGTGCGGGGCGCGGACGTGGTGCATGCCGCGACGCACTCGCCGGACCCGGTTGTGCTCGAAGAATGGCTCTCGCCGGGTGCGCACGTCAGCTCGGTCGGCTACAACGCTCCCGGCTCCGAGGTCGATCCGGCGATCGTCGCGGACGCGGACGTGATCTGTGTCGAGTCGCGCGCCTCGGCGTTTGCGCCTCACCCTGCGGGTGCGTCGGAGCTCGCGGCCGTCGATCCGGAACGCACCGTCGAGCTCGGCGAGGTGATCGCCGGCACGCGGCCGGGGCGGACGAGCGCAGACGAGCTGACGCTGTACAAGTCGGTCGGCGTCGCGGTGCAGGATCTCGCCGCCGCCGCGCTCGTCCTCGCCGCGGCACGGGCGCGCGCATGAGTGACTTCTCGCCCGGCCTCGCCGGTGTCGTCGCGTTCGAGACGGAGATCGCGGAGCCGGACCGCGAGGGCGGCTCGCTCCGCTATCGCGGCGTCGACATCGAGGATCTCGTCGGCCACGTGCACTTCGAGCAGGTCTGGGGCCTGCTCGTCGACGGGTCGCTCGAGCCCGGACTACCCCCGGCATACGTCGAGCTCGACGTGCACACGGGGGGCTACATGTCCGACCTGCAGTCGATGCTCGCCGAGCTCAGCGGCCGTTGGCAGCTCGGCCAGCTGATCGACATCGACGACGAGCAGGCGACCGAAGACTTGCGCCGTCTCTCCTCCGTCGCGCTCTCGGTCGTCGCACAGTCGGCGCGCGGCGGCAAGGACCAGGTGCCCGAAGAAGTGGTGCTCAAGGGCGCGACCGCAGCCGAGCGGTTCCTGCTCGCGTGGCGCGGCGAGGTCGACGAGCGGCATGCGAAGGCGATCGACACGTACTGGATCTGCACGGCCGAGCACGGGCTCAACGCCTCGACGTTCACCGCGCGCATCGTCGCCTCCACCGGCGCCGACTGCGGTGCGGCTCTCGCTTCGGCAGTCGGCGCGCTCTCCGGCCCGCTGCACGGCGGCGCGCCGGCGCGGGTGCTGCCGATGCTCGACGCCGTCGCGGAGATGGGCGACGCGGAGAAGTGGGTGAACGAGGCGCTCGCGCGTGGCGAGCGCATCATGGGGTTCGGGCATCGCGTGTATCGCGCCGAGGATCCACGGTCGCGGCTGCTCAAGCGAACCGCGAAAGAGCTCGGCTCGCCGCGGGTCGCGATCGCGGAAGAGCTCGAGCAGGTCGCGCACGAGGCGATTGCGAAGAAGCACCCCGATCACTCGTGGACGAACGTGGAGTTCTGGTCGGCGATCGTGCTCGACGTCGCCGACGTTCCACCTGCGCTCGCGCCCGCGATGTTCGCGTGCTCGCGCACGGCGGGCTGGTCGGCGCACGTGCTCGAGCAGAAGCGGCTCGGAGTGCTCATCCGTCCGAGCGCCCGCTACACCGGGCCGGGCCCGCGACCGCTTCAGTCGTAGTACTCGACGGAGTCCGAGGGTCGAAAGAGCCGCCAGTCGTCGCCGCCCGTGTTGATGCCGATCTTGCCGGCGTCGGGATACTCCGATACGTCGGGCGCGGAGTTCGTCGACACGATCACCACGCGCGCGACGTCGTCCGTCTCGTTCGTGATTGCGTGCGCTCCCTCCGGGCCGCGCGGAAACGTCATGACGTCGCCCTCCTGCAGCATTCGTACGCCGTCGGGCGTTCGGACGGTCGGGCTGCCACGGAGGACGATCAGCAGCTCGTCGCTGCCGTGATGGAAGTGGTTCCAGTTCTCGCCGCCGGGATGGATCTCCCAGATCGAGGCGCCGAGCGTTCCCTTCCGCTCCAAGCGGAGAGCGCCGACGCCGCCCCAGTCGGGGACCTCGTCCCAGACGTTGGTCATAGCGGGCAGTAGTCTCTGAAAGATGGAGCAGCTGCTCGCGTATCGCGACCGCTTCCCGATCCTCAGCGACTGCACGTACCTGATCAACCACTCGCTCGCGGCGATGCCGGCGGCGGCGGAGGACCGGCTGCTCGAGTACGCCCGCATGTGGCGAGAGCGGGGGATTCGCTCGTGGGGAGAAGGCTGGTGGGACATGCCCATCACCGTCGGCGACCAGATCGGCCGCATCGTGGGCGCGCCACCGGGGAGCGTCATCATGCACCAGAACGTGACCGTCGCCGAGATGATCGTCCTCTCGTGCTTCCGCAACCCGGGCGCGCGCAACCGCGTCGTCTACGAAGACGCCAACTTCCCGTCCGTGCGCTACCTCTACCAGGCGCAGCCCGAGCTCGAGGTGGTCGCGGTCGAGGACGACGCGGCGATCGTCGCTGCGATCGACGAGCGGACGCTGCTTGTTCCGATCAGCCACGTGCTGTTCAAGAACTCCGAGATCCAGGATGTCGAGCCGATCATCCGCCGCGCACACGAGGCAGGCGCATACGTGGTGCTCGACTGCTACCAGTCGGCAGGCGTCGTCCCGTTCGACCTCGCCGCGCTCGACGTCGACTTCGCGGTCGGCGGCAGCGTCAAGTGGCTGTGCGGCGGTCCCGGCGCGGGCTGGCTGTACGTCCGGCCCGATCTCGCGGAGACGCTCGAGCCGACGTTCGTCGGCTGGCAGGCGCACGCGCGCCCGTTCGACTTCGAGCCGGAGCTCGAGTACGCGGCGGGCGCCCGCCGCTTCCTGACCGGCACTCCGAACGTCCCGGCGCTCTACGCGGCGACGGCGGGGTACGACGTGATCGAGGAAGTGGGCGTCCCACGGATCCGCGAGCGGTCGCTCGCGCTCACGGGGCTGCTCATCGAGCTGCTCGACGCAGCCGGCTTCGAGGTCGTGAGCCCACGCGAAGGCCGCCGTCGCGGCGGCGCCGTCGTCGTGAGCACGCCCGACCACGCCGCCGTCCATCGCGAGCTCGGGCAGCGCGGGATCATCTGCGACTTCCGGCCCGACGCAGGCGTGCGGCTCGGCCCGCACTTCTTCAACACCGAAGACGAGCTCAGGCACACGGTCGTCGAGCTGAGCGACATCGTCGCGAGCGGTGCGTACCGCGAGCACGCGGGTGCGGCGGCACGGTTCTAGGAGGGCTTGGCGGGATGGCGCTCGTCGCGCCATCTGCGACACAGTTCTATTCCGCCAAGCCCTCCTCGGGTAAGAGGTCGGTAAGAGCAGCTCCGGTCGCCGGACACTCGGTGTACCGTCAAGCGACGTGAGGCCGCTCCTCCCTTTCGCGGTCGTGGCGGCCCTCGTGCTCGTGGGCGTCGCCTCGGGCGCGACTGCACCGCCCACTGTGACGGTCACCT
>DATGEH010000013.1:0-4750 GCA_035310325.1 Gaiellaceae bacterium | reverse complement strand
GCGCGAGCTCGTAGCCGCCTTCGCCGCGCCGCAGCCATTGCGCGACGCGCGTCACCGTCGTCGTCGACGCGTGCGCGCGCCTCGCAACCTCGAGGTACGGCAGGCCCTCGTCGAGGAGCCGCGCGACCTGCCAGCGGTGCGCCAGCGCGTCGAGCTCCGACATCGTGCAGAGATCGCGGAGGAAGCGCTCCGCCTCCTTCTTCGTCCGCAGCGAGACGACCGCCGCGAACAGCTCCTCGTGCTCTTTGGTGGGCCATTCCTGGGGCATCGTGTTACCATGCTAACACAGTGCAACGGGACTTCGCCATCATCCCGGCCGTGGACGTGCTCGACGGCCGAGCGGTCCGGCTCCACCAGGGCGATTACGACCGCGTCCGGGAGGCGGGCGACCCGTTCGCCCTCATTCGCACGGTCGCGGCCACCTCCCCACCTTTCGTCCACGTCGTCGCCCTCGGAGCGGCGCGGGACGGCGGCGCGCCGATCGAGCTCGCCCGCGATGCCGTGGCAGCCGCGGCGCCCGTCCCGGTGCAGCTCGGCGGCGGCGTGCGCTCGGTCGCCGACGCCGAGGCGCTCGTCGCAGCCGGTGTTGCGCGCGTCATCGTCGGCACCGCCGCGTTCGGCCCGCTTCCGCTCGAGGACTTCGTCGCAGCGCTCGGCGACCGGCTCGCGGTCGCCATCGACGTCGCCGGCGGCATCGTGCGCACGGCCGGCTGGCGCGAGTCGGCGCAACTGACGACAGGCGATGCGCTCGATCGCTGCGCGCGCGCAGGCGTGACGCGCGTCGTCTGCACCGCGATCGAGCGCGACGGCACCGCCGCCGGCCCAGACCTGGCGCTCCTCCGCGACGTGCGCGCCCGTTTCGCGGGCTCGATCCTCGCCGCCGGCGGCGTCCGCAACGCAGCGGACGTCGACGCGGTGCGCGCCACCGGAGTCGACGGCGTCGTCGTCGGCCGCGCGCTCCTCGACGGTTCGCTCGACATGTCGTCCGCCGATTAGGTAATAGTGTCGCCAGGTCGTCGCCGCACAGATGCGGCGCCGATCGGGCGTTGTGGCCCGTGGGACTTCGGTCCTGCGGGCTTTTTTGTTGGTCCAAGCCGGATTCGAGGAGGGGGACGCAGGTGAGCAAGCACGACTTGTTGATCGCGGCAAGCACGATCTGGGTGGTCATCACGGCGGTGCTCGTCATGTTCATGCAGGCGGGCTTCGCGTTCCTCGAGGCGGGCCTCACCCGGATGAAGAACGCCGGCCACATCGCCGGCAAGAACGTGCTGATCTTCGCGATCGCGTCCCTCGTGTACTGGGCGGTCGGCTTCGGCATGGCGTTCGGCGACGGAAACGCGATCATCGGCACCGCCGGCTTCTTCCCCTCCGTGCACGAACTGATCTCCGTCGGCCAGAAGCCGTTCGACTGGTTCACCGAGGTTCCCGGCGCCGCCGGCTACCTGTTCGAGGTCGTGTTCGCGGGCGTGTCGCTCGCGATCGTCTGGGGGGCGATGGCCGAGCGCGCGAAGCTCTGGGTCTACTTCGCGTTCGGCGTCGCGTTCACGCTGATCTACAGCATCACGTCGCACTGGATCTGGAGCCCGCACGGCTGGCTCTTCCATCGCGGCATGCAGGACTTCGCCGGCTCGACGGTCGTGCACTACCAGGGCGCGCTCGCCGCGCTCGCCGGGGCGCTGCTCCTCGGCCCGCGCATCGGCAAGTTCGGGAAGGACGGGCGCGCGAACCCGATTCCCGGCCACAACCTCCCCTACGCCGTCCTCGGGACGCTCATCCTCTGGTTCGGCTGGTTCGGCTTCAACCCCGGCTCGACGCTCTCCGTCGACTACGGCGGCTTCGGCTATTTCGGCTACGTGGCGGTAACGACGAACATCGCTGCAGCGGCCGGCGCCATCGGCGGCATCGCGGCCGCGTGGATCTTCCTGAAGAAGCCCGACATCTCGATGATGCTGAACGGCGTGCTCGCAGCGCTCGTCGCGATCACCGCGGCGTCCGGGTTCGTCGCGCCGTGGGCCGCGATCGTCATCGGCCTCGTCTCCGGCTGCATCGCGGTCGTGGGCGTCGTCTGGGTCGAGAGCATCGGCATCGACGATCCGATCGGCGCCGTCGCCGTGCACGGGATGTCAGGCGTGTGGGGGACGCTCGCCACCGGTCTATTCGCCGTACCGCTGCTGGCGAAGAACCTGAACACCGGCACGGGTGGCCTTGTCTACACCGGGAGCTTCCATCAGCTCGGCGTACAGGCGCTCGGCGTCGCGGTCGTCGGCGTGTGGACGTTCTCCGCCTCGTTCGGCGTGCTCTGGACGATCAAGAAACTCTGGGGCATCCGTGTCGAGGAGCACGTGGAGAACGCAGGCCTCGACGTGTCCGAGCACGGAATGTGGGGCTACCCCGAGTTCTACATCCCGGTCCCCGGCGGCTACGGGACGGAGCGGCACGGCCACGTGCACCTTCCCGCTCCGGTCCACGCCGCCGTGCAAGCGCCAATCGTCGCGCCGGAGGTCGCGTTCCAGGAATGAACGATTAGAGTCCGAGCCTCGATGGCGCGCCCGCTGACTTCCGTTGCTTTTTCGAAGTCGGTCGTTCTTACGGCGCTCATCCGTCTGCGCTAGTCGGCACTCGCTCCGCCGCCGCCGACTAGCCGCATCAGGCGGATTTCCCGACCTCCTACCTCGAGGCATGCCCTTGCCGCACCGTCGACCAATTGGACTGTACGACCCGTCGTTCGAGCACGACACGTGCGGCGTCGCGTTCGTCGCGCACCTGAGCGGTGAAGCGAGCCACGAGACCGTCGTCCGCGCTCTTGCGGCGCTTGCAAACCTCGAGCATCGCGGCGCGGCGGGAGCGGACAGCAGCTCGGGTGACGGCGCGGGGATTCTCGTCCAGATCCCCGACGCGTTCTTCCGCGCGCAGGTGCCGGGTCTCCCGCCCGCGGGCGCATACGGAGTGGGAACCTGCTTCGGCGAGCGCGAGGACGTCATCGAGGCGGCGATCGCCGGCGAGGGGCAGCGGCTGCTCTGCTGGCGCGACGTGCCGACGGACACACGTCACGTAGGCCGCACGGCCCGGACGTGATGCCGCGCATCCGACAGTTCGTGGTCGCGGCCGCGCCCGGTCTCGACCAGGACGCGTTCGAACGCAAGCTGTATGTGATCCGCCGCGTCGCCGAGCTCGCAGCCGGGCCTTCCCTCGTCGTGCCGAGCCTCTCCTCGCGCACGCTCGTGTACAAGGGGATGCTCACCGCGCCGCAGCTCGCCGGCTTCTATCCCGATCTGTCCGACGAGCGGTTCGCAAGCGCGCTCGCGCTCGTGCACTCGCGCTTCTCGACGAACACGTTCCCGAGCTGGGAGCTTGCCCATCCATACCGATTGATTGCGCACAACGGCGAGATCAACACGTTGCGCGGCAACGTCAACTGGATGCGCGCGCGCGAGTCGCAGCTCGCGTCCGAGCTCTTCGGCGACGACCTCGCGAAGGTGCTGCCGGTGATCCGGCCGAACGGTTCCGACACAGCGACGTTCGACAACGTGCTCGAGCTGCTCGTGCTCGCAGGCCGATCGCTCGCGCACGCGCTGCTGATGATGGTCCCGGAGGCGAACCCGCCCGAAGAGCTGGCCGGGTTCTACGCGTTTCACCAGTGCCTGATGGAGCCTTGGGACGGGCCGGCGGCGATCGCGTTCACCGATGGTCGGGTGATCGGAGCGATGCTCGACCGGAACGGCCTGCGCCCCGGGCGCTGGTACGAGACCGCCGACGGCTGGATCGTCCTCGCCTCGGAGACGGGCGTGCTCGACGACCCGCCGGCGGCGATCGTGCGCAAAGGGCGCCTGCAGCCCGGGAAGCTCTTCCTCGTCGACCTCGCCGAGCACCGCGTCGTCCCCGACGAGGAGATCAAGGCGCAGCTCGCGGCCCGCCGGCCGTATGCGCGCTGGGTCGAGGAAGAGACGGTCCGCCTCGCCGACCTCCGCCCGCCCCGGCGACCGCGCCGCCGACGGAGCCACTGCGCCGCCGTCAGCTCCTGTTCGGCTACGCGCAAGAGGACATGAAGGTGCTGCTCGCGCCGCTCGCGCGCAACGCGGAGGAGGCGGTCGGCTCGATGGGCAACGACACGCCGCTCGCCGTCCTGTCGAATCGCAAGCCGCTCTTGTACTCGTACTTCAAGCAGCTCTTCGCGCAGGTGACGAATCCGCCGATCGACTCGATCCGCGAAGCCGTCGTCATGAGCGTGCAGGCGAGCGTCGGCTCGGAGCACAACCTGCTCGTCGAAACGCCGGAGCATGCGCGACAGCTCGTCATCGACAACCCGATCCTGCGCGACGAGGAGCTGGAGCGGCTGCGGCGCGTGGAGTCCACGGTGTTCCGGTCGCACACGGTCGACATCACCTGGCCGGTGGCCGACGGCGGCGAGGGTCTCGCGCCGGCGCTCGAGCGCATGTGCGCCGACGCGGACGCAGCGCTCGCAGCGGGAACGAACATCCTCATCCTCTCCGATCGCACAGCAAGCCCCGAACGCGTGCCGATCCCGTCGCTGCTCGCGACGAGCGCGCTGCACCACCATCTCGTCCGCGCGGGCACCCGGCTGCAGACCGGAATCGTCGTCGAGTCCGGTGAGCCGCGCAGCGTGCACTCGATCGCCGTGCTAATCGGCTACGGGGCGGCCGCGGTCAATCCGTACGTGAT
Organism: Gaiellaceae bacterium; assembly: GCA_035310325.1. Taxonomy (GTDB): domain Bacteria; phylum Actinomycetota; class Thermoleophilia; order Gaiellales; family Gaiellaceae; genus Palsa-739. The sequence goes on along the minus strand of DATGEH010000013.1, from coordinate 70 downwards.
GCTCGAGACGCTTGCAGAGCTCGTCGACCTCGGCTGGCTGCCGGATGGGATGACAGTCGAAGAGGCGCAG
>DATGEH010000012.1:0-8241 GCA_035310325.1 Gaiellaceae bacterium | reverse complement strand
GTGACGGTGCGACGCTGCTCGTCGCGGTCGTACACGGGATCGAGTGGACCAAAGCAGCGTGAGCACACGCCGATCGGGTCGAGGTCGTAGTGCGTCTCACAGACGCGACAGCGGAGTGCGGTAGCGGGCACTAGCTTGTCTCCTTTCGTCCTTTGCTCGGCATCCGTCCCGGGATTGGCACCACGCCCGAATGAGCAGGTTGCCGAGGCGTCATCGGGCCGGGGCCCTCAGCCTCTCTTGATGCGGAGCAGGACGTTTCGCCCGTCTCCTTGGGTGGACTATACAAAATGAAGCTCATCGCGCGCTGCCGGTCGCCTCCTGGCCGAGCAGCCCTTCGATCCCGGCGAGCTGGCGGAGCTCCTTGCCGACACGCTCGATCTCGCGTGCCTGCTCCTCCCCGCGCTTGCGCAGCTCGGCAAATCCAGGCCTGCCGGCCTCGTCGTCTGCGAAGAGCTCCTTCGCGAACGCGCCGCTGCGGATCTCCTCGAGGATCGCCTGCATGCGCTCCCGCGTGCCGTCGTCGACGACGCGCGGCCCGCGCGACAGATCGCCGTACTCGGCGACGTCGGAGACCGAGTAGCGCATGTACTCGAGGCCGCCCTGGTAGAGCAGATCGACGATGAGCTTCAGCTCGTTCAGGCACTCGTAGTAGGCGATCTCCGGCTGGTAGCCCGCCTCGACAAGCACGTCGAACCCCGCCTGCACGAGCGCCGGCACGCCGCCGCAAAGCACCGCCTGCTCGCCGAAGAGGTCGCTCTCGGTCTCCTCCGCGAACGTCGTCTCGAGCAGGCCCACCCGTGCGCAGCCGATGCCGGCGCCATAGGCGAGCGCCAGCTCGAGCGCCTGCCCGCTCGCGTTCTGGTGAACGGCGACGAGGCCCGGAGTGCCCGCGCCGGAGACATAGAGCTCACGGACGCGATGACCGGGCGCTTTCGGGGCAACCATGATCACGTCGTGATCCGCGGGAGGCGTAATCCGTCCGAAGTGGACATTGAGGCCGTGCGCGAACAGAACGGCAGCGCCCGGTTCGAGGTTTGGCGCGACCCTTGCGTCCCACACGCCTTTCTGCACGTGGTCGGGCAGCAGGAGCGCGACGACTTGCGCGCCGGCGACCGCATCTTCGACCGAACGCACCTCGATGCCGGCCTCCTCGGCCGCTTCGCGTGACGGGCTTCCGTCGCGCAGACCGACCTGCACGTCGACGCCCGAGTCGCGGAGGTTCAGGGCGTGGGCGTGCCCCTGGCTGCCGTAGCCGACGACCGCGACCTTCCCTGAGAGAAGGTCGAGATTGCCGTCGCGATAAATCGTTGCCATGGTGTCGGGCTCCTTTTTCAGGGTTGTCCGGTGCCAGGCCCCAGCCGTTCGCCCCTTGCTTGCGCTGCGCGAAAGACGGAGGCCTGGCACCGGCGTTCATTCATGCGAGGACGTGCTGAGTGGTTCGCTGGCTGCTGGGACGGGAGGCGCGGCCGAGGCCGATGCGACCGGTGCGGACGAGCTCCTGAAGGCCGTGCGGGCGGATCAACTCCTCGAAGGAGTCGACGTCTTCCGGTGTACCGATCAGCTCGAAGACGATCGCGTCGGGGCCGAGGTCGGCGATACGCGCGTTGAAGACTTCGCCGAGCGCGACGAGCTCGGCCCGGGCGCTCGGCGGCGCGGCGACCTTGAGCAGGACGAGTTCGCGCTCGATCGACTCGCCGGGGCCGAGCTCGGAGACGCGGAGCACGTTCACGAGCTTGTGCATCTGCTTCTCGATCTGCTCGAGCGGCTTCGTCTCGCAGTCGACGCGCAGTGTGATGCGGGAGACGTCGTGGCGCTCGGTCGGGCCGACCGCGAGGCTGTCGATGTTGAAGCCGCGGCGTGCGAACAGGCTCGTGATCCGCATCAGGACACCTGGCTTGTTCTCGACGAGAACGGAGAGCGTGTGCTTCATGCGGTCACCGCCTCGACGGTGTCGGCAAACTCGACGAGGTCGAGCGCAGCCGCGCCGCTAGGGATCATCGGGAAGCAGTGCTCGCGCGGGTCGACGCGCGCGTCGACGACGGCGGTGCGGCCGGAGGCGAGCGCCTCGGCGAGCGCGCCTTCGAGCTCGTCCTCGCTTTCGACGGTGAATCCGAGCGCGCCGTACGCGCGGGCGAGCTGGGCGTAGTCGGGAAGGGTGTGGGTCAGCCGAACCTGGGAGAAGCGCTCCTCGAAGAACATGTCCTGCCACTGGCGGACCATTCCGAGGTGTCCGTTGTTCACGATCACGACGATGATCGGGAGCTCCTCGAGCACCGAGGTCGCGAGCTCTTGCCCGGTCATCTGGAAGCAGCCGTCGCCGTCGACGCAGACAACGGTCGCGTCGGGTCGCGCCGCTTTGGCGCCGATCGCGGCGGGGATTCCGTAGCCCATCGTTCCGAGGCCGCCTGAGCTGATGAACGTGCGCGGGCGGTCGCAGAGCAGGTACTGCATCGCCCACATCTGGTGCTGGCCGACACCAGTCGTCCACACGATGTCGTCGCGGCCGGCGGTCAGCTCCTGCAGTGCCTCGAGCACGCGCTGTGGTTTCAGCATGTCGCCTTCGCGCCTGTAGCGGAGAGGGAACGCCTCGCGCCACTCCGCGATCTGACGCAGCCACGCCTCGGTCCGGCCGGCATCCGCTTGTAGCTCCCGCTCGAGCTCGGCGAGGACCGGCTTCAGCGGTCCGACGACGGGGATGTCGGCGTGGCGGATCTTCGAGATCTCCGCTGCGTCGATGTCGAGATGGACGACCGTCGCGCCCGGGGCGAACGCTGAGACCTTGCCGGTTACGCGATCGTCGAAGCGCGCACCCGCGGCGATGATTATGTCCGCCTTGTTAAGCGCGAAATTCGACCACTTCGGGCCGTGCATACCGGGCCAGCCCGCATGCAGTTCATGCGATTCCGGGAAGGCGCTTTTTGCCATCAGCGTGGTGACGACCGGGAGGCGCGCGGTCTCGGCGAGCGTGCGCAGCTCGTCGGTCGCGTGTGCGTTCGCGACGCCGCCGCCGACATAGAGGATCGGCCGCTTCGCCGCTTCGATCGCGCGGGCCGCAGCTGCGATCTGGCGCGCGTGGCCGCGGCGCGGTGGCTTCCAGCCGGGCAGGGAGACTGCGTCCGGGTACGAGAAGTCGAGCTCCGCCTCCTGCACGTCACGCGGAACGTCCACAAGCACTGGCCCGCAGCGACCAGTACGGGCGACATGGAAGGCCGCCTTGATCACGTGCGGCAACTCCTGCACGTCTTGCACAAGCCAGGAGTGCTTGACGATCGGGATCGTGATCCCGGTGATGTCGCATTCCTGGAAGGCGTCGGTTCCGATCAGGTTCGAGCGCACTTGGCCGGTGATGCAGACGATGGGCGTCGAGTCCATCCACGCGTCGGCGATCGGCGTCACGAGGTTGGTCGCGCCCGGCCCGGAGGTGGCGATCGCGACACCCACCCTTCCCGACGCGCGGGCGTAGCCCTCGGCCATGTGGCCCGCGCCCTGCTCGTGACGCGCGAGTACGTGTCGCACCGTCGTCCCGCGGGCGAATGCGTCGTAGAGGGGCAGGATCGCGCCGCCCGGCAGGCCGAACACGACCTCGACACCTTCCGCCTCGAGTGAGCGGAGGATCGCGTCGGCACCGTTCACGTAACACCTGGGAGGAACTCGGCGTTGCGGGTCGAGAGCTGGAAGCCGGCGAGCACCCGCTGGGTGAACTCGCGCGTCGTCGCCCCGACGCCGCGGCGGAGGAGATCCGGCGTGCGCGGGCCGTCGACAAGAGCGTGGGACACTGCGCCCGCGAGCGTCGCCGCGGCGGACGACTGACCGAGTCCGTGCTGGAGCGCAAGCGCCGCTGCGAGCAGCATGCTGCTCGGATTGACGACGCCGTGGCCGGCGAGAGCGAAGCCGCCGTCAGGGGAGGGCACGAACAGGCTCGGTCCATGTTCGGCGAGCAAGGCGTGAGCGACGAAACGCGACTCAGACGCCGCCGCAGAGACCTCGACGACTGCCTCGGCCCACGATGGAGCAACTGCCACGACGTCGAAGCGGCTCGGATCGAACGCTGCGAGCGGGATCGCGTCACGCGGAGAGACGTGCTCGACACGAACGTGCTCGAACTCTGTGGCGATCGAGTCCGCGGCATCGCGCCATGTCTCGCCCCCTACGACGGCGACCCGCAACGTGCGGGACTCGGCGAGCGCGAACGCCCGGTCGAGCGCCCATTCCTCGCTCGACTCGCCGACCGCGGTCACGAAGGCGACGTCGTTGTGCGTACCGAACCGCACGCGTGTGACACGGGCGCGCAGGTCGAGCTCCGCCATCACGTCGGCGAGTGCAGGCTCGTCGGCGCCCGCAACTAGGACAGCGTCGGAGCCGAGGACTGCTGTCCGGGTGCTCGGCGGCATGAGCTGGGCGACGTGCGCGTATGCGAGCCCGCCGAACGGAACGTGCACCTGTTCGAGCTCGAAGCCGTGGAAGTGCGCGACTGCGCTGAGCGCGACGGATGCTTGGGCCATCAGCTCCGGCGCGGTACCGGCTCCCGCGAGACAGGCGAGCAGGGGTCGTTTGCGCGTCATGCGGGCACCCTCTCGAGCACGTCCTCGAGCGATACGGCGGCGCCACTGTCGGCGAGTTCCTTGAAACGGCGGAAGGCCGCGTTGAGCTCCGAGTGGTTGAGCTCGATTCCACGCTCCGCGCAGGCACGAGCGAAGGCGTGCCGTCCCGAGTGCTTGCCGAGCGGAAGCGTCATGCCCGCACCCACATCCTTCGGATCGATGATCTGGTACGTGCGCTCGTCCTTGAGCATCCCGTCTTGGTGGATGCCGGCCTCGTGTGCGAACGCGTTCGCGCCGACGACCGCCTTATTCGGCTGCACGACGTAGCCGGTGCGTTGGGAAACGAGCCTCGACGCTGCCGCGAGCTCTGACGTCTCGACTCCGGTCTCGACGTCGAACCGGTCACCGCGGACACGCAAGGCGACGACGATCTCCTCGAGCGAGGCGTTGCCTGCCCGTTCGCCGATCCCGTTGATGGTGCACTCGACTTGTGTTGCGCCCGCCTGAATGCCGGCGAGCGAGTTGGCGACCGCGAGCCCGAGGTCGTCGTGGCAATGCACCGACAGCGTCACGTCGCGCAGCTCCGGACAGCGGCGCCGCACCTCGGCGAGAAAGGAGGCGTACTCGACTGGAAGCGCGTAACCGACCGTGTCGGGGAGGTTGATCACAGTCGCGCCGGCCTCGACCGCGGCGCGGCAGACGCGGGCAACGAACGCCGGGTCGGAGCGAGTCGCGTCCTCGCACGAGAACTCGACCTCATCGGCGCATGCGACTGCATACTCGACCGCCCAGCGTGCGTGCTGCACGACCTCGTCCGGCTCGAGGCCGAGCTTCTTCTCCATGTGGAGCGGACTCGTGGCGAGAAAGATGTGGATGCGCGAGCGGCGTGCGCCGGCGAGAGCCTCTCCCGCAGCGTCGAGATCCTCCTGAACTGTGCGCGCAAGCGCAGCGACGACGGGTCGGTTCAGGGTCCGCGCAACCGCGCGAACGCCCTCGAAATCGCCCGGCGAGGCCCCAGGGAAGCCTGCCTCGACGACATCGACGCCGAGCCGCTCGAGCTGCGTTGCGATTTCCGCCTTCTCGTGCGGCTGCAAGGCGATGCCTGGCGATTGCTCGCCATCGCGCAACGTCGTATCGAAGATCGAAATCCTTCGGCGGGACACGAACACGGCCTCCTTTGGGTGCGATTCGAGGCGCACCGGTGGTGTGGAAAGGTCGGCGTATGCGCCTTAACTAGGCGCGTGTTCGCGTACTCCCCCTAGAGGGGGAGAATCGTGATGGCGACGATGAGCATGAGGACGCACGCGAGCGCCGGGCGATACCCGGTATGTGCACGCATGCGTGTCGAAGTCGTCGCCATCGGAGGCTGAACCATGCCTGAACAATGCACGCGGCGCAAGTCGAGTTGCGCAATTGCGACCAAATCCGACGCGAGTTCTCCGGTTTGGCGCGCGCGAGAAACGCCGCGCCGATAGTCTCCGTGTCTCGCATGGAGCGCATTTCGAACGTCTCGAAGCCGATTCTCTTCGCGTTCGCCGCGCTCATTCGTACGCGCTAGTCGGCCCTTCTTCCGCCCCCGCCGACTAGCGACACAAGGCGGAGACCCTTTCTCCCTCAACCGTCTGCGAGGCAGATGCCGTTGCCGAACCGTCAATCAGGCCTGTACGACCCCTCGTTCGAGCACGATGCGTGCGGCGTCGCCTTCGTCGCGCGGCTGAACGGCGAGGCCACGCATGAGACAGTCGAGCGAGCGCTGACGGCACTTGCGAACCTCGAGCATCGCGGCGCGGCCGGCGCGGACAAGAACACCGGTGACGGCGCGGGCATCCTCCTGCAGATCCCGGACGCGTTCTTCCGCGCGCAGATCGCCGGTCTTCCGCCCGCCGGGGCGTACGGCGTAGGCACATGCTTCGGCGGCGACGAGAAGACAATCGAAGCCGCGGTCGCGGCCGAAGGCCAGGAGCTCGCCTGCTGGCGCGACGTGCCGGTCGACGAAACGCACGTCGGCCGGACGGCCCGCGCCGCGATGCCGCGGATCCGGCAGTTCGTCGTCGCCGCCCGCGGGCTCGAAGGAGATGCCTTCGAGCGGAAGCTCTACGTGATCCGTCGTGTGGCCGAGCTCGCCGCCGGGCCGTCACTCGTCATTCCGAGCCTGTCGTCTCGCACACTCGTGTACAAGGGAATGCTGACGGCACCACAGCTCGCAGGCTTCTATCCCGACCTGAGCGATCCGGCGTTTGCGAGCGCGCTCGCGCTCGTCCACTCGCGCTTCTCGACCAACACGTTCCCGAGCTGGGAGCTGGCTCATCCCTATCGGATCGTCGCCCACAACGGCGAGATCAACACGCTGCGCGGGAACGTCAACTGGATGCGCGCGCGCGAGTCGCAACTCGCATCCGAGCTTTTCGGCGACGACCTGGCGAAAGTGTTGCCGGTGATCCGCGAGGGCGGATCCGATACCGCAGTGTTCGACAACGTGCTCGAGCTGCTCGTGCTCGGCGGCCGCTCTCTGCCGCACGCCATGATGATGATGATCCCCGAAGCGAACCCGAGCGAGGAGCTGCAGGGGTTCTACGCCTACCACGGCTGCCTCATGGAAGCATGGGACGGGCCTGCGGCGATCGCCTTCACCGACGGGCGCGTCATCGGAGCGACGCTTGACCGCAACGGCCTGCGGCCGGGCCGCTGGTATGAGACCAGCGACGGGTGGGTCGTGCTCGCATCCGAGACGGGGGTGCTCGACGACGCGCCCGAGTCGATCGTGCGCAAGGGACGGCTGCAACCCGGGAAGCTCTTCCTCGTCGACCTCGAACAGCACCGGATCGTCCCCGACGAAGAGGTCAAAGCGGCGATCGCCACGCGCAAGCCGTACGCGAAGTGGTTCCAAGAAGAGGCGCTCAATCTCTCCGACCTGCCGCCTGCGACGATGCCGCAGCGCGACGACGAACCGCTGCTCCGCCGCCAGCTCCTCTTCGGCTACGCCCAGGAAGACATGAAGGTGATGCTCGCGCCGCTCGCGCGCAACGCGGAAGAGGCGGTCGGGTCGATGGGCAACGACACGCCGCTCGCCGTGCTCTCACAACGCAAGCCGCTCCTCTATTCGTACTTCAAGCAGCTGTTCGCGCAGGTGACGAACCCGCCGATCGACTCGATTCGCGAGGCGATCGTCATGAGCGTGGCCGCGAGCGTCGGCTCGGAGCGAAACCTCTTAGCGGAGACGCCGGAGCACGCACGCCAGCTCGTGATCGGAAACCCGATCCTTCGCGACGAGGAGCTCGAGCGGTTGCGACAGGTCGACTCCGAAGTGTTCGTGTCGCACACGATCGACACGACCTGGGACGTTGCCGAGAGCGCAGACGGCCTCAAGCCTGCACTCGATCGCATCTGCACCGAGGCGAGCGCCGCACTCGCGCGTGGCGTCAACATCCTCATCCTCTCCGACCGCGCCGCCGGCCGCGAGCGCGTCCCTATCCCTTCTCTCCTTGCGACCGGCGCCGTGCACCACCATCTCGTCCGCGCAGGGACACGGCTGCAGACCGGCATCGTCGTCGAGTCCGGCGAGCCGCGCAGCGTGCACTCGATCGCCGTGCTAATCGGCTACGGGGCGGCCGCGGTCAATCCGTACGTGATGCTCGAGACGCTTGCAGAGCTCGTCGACCTCGGCTGGCTGCCGGATGGGATGACAGTCGAAGAGGCGCAG
>DATGEH010000011.1:0-11096 GCA_035310325.1 Gaiellaceae bacterium | reverse complement strand
CGGACGTGCTCCATCGTCTCGATCACCTCTGCGCTGACCTTGATCTCGATCGTGACCGCGCCCTGGGATGGACGATTGCCCAGACAGTCGCGTGGTCGGGCAGCAGCGATCGCGACGCAACGCAGGTCGTGCGCTGGCTCCTGGAGGAAGCATGAGCCTGCACGCAGTTCTCTTCGACGTCGACTTCACGCTCGTGCGGCCCGGCCCCGAGCTCGGGCCCGAGGGCTATCGGCGGGCAGGCGAGCGGCACGGCCTCACCCTCGACCCGGGCCGATACGAAGAGGCACGCGACGCAGCCTTGGTCGACCTGCAACGGCATCCGGAGCTCGACCACGACGAGGAGATCTGGTTCGCGTTCACCGAGCGCATCGTCATCGGGATGGGAGGGACGCCACCGGGCTCGCACGCGACCGCGGTCGAGATCGTGGGCGGCTGGGAGCGGCACGAGAATTTCGAGCTGTACGAGGACACGCTGCCCGTCTTCGAGGAGCTGCGGAGCGCCGGACTGAAGCTCGGGCTCGTCTCCAACTCGGCGCGCGACATGCGGGGCTTTGCCCGGCACCACGGGCTCGACGTCGACGCTGCGATCAGCTCGTTCCACCACGGCAAGACGAAGCCGCACGCCTCGATCTTCCGAGCCGTGCTCGATCTCCTCGCCGTCGAGCCGGCCGAGGCGGCGATGGTGGGCGACACGGTCGAGGACGACATCGAAGGGGCGCTCGCGCTCGGCATGCGCGCGGTGCTCGTCGACCGGCTGGGCCTTCGGCCGGACTACGAGCCGCGGATCGAGAGCCTCTTCGCGCTGCCCGCGGCGCTGAGTATCGCGCGCACGTAGCGCTGGACCTGGTCCGCGGTCGCCGCGCCCGCCGGAAGCTCGACCGCGAACGGCGACGAGCCGGGAAACCGGTGGCTCTGCCATGTGACGGCGCTGCCGCCGTACCGCGGCAGCGCGCGGAGCGGCAGGTGCGCGATCGCCGCGAACTGCGTTTCCAGCTCGCGGTTGCCGCTCGAGCTGTCGACGAGGTTCTCGTGCTGGTGGAACCAGATCGACACCGCAGGGTGGATGCGCAGGATCAGTCGATACGCGATGCGCGTCTCCGGCTCCGACAGCGCGCGCGGACCAGCGTCGAACACGCCTTCGCCGTCATTCCAGCGCCACGGGAAGTTTCGGTTGAGGTCGACGCCGTGTGCGTTCTGGCGCGTGTTGGCGGCGACGCCGTCAGGGTTCAGGTCGGGGACGATCCACAGCACGACGCCTGCCGGCGGCTGAACGCGCTCGAGCGCGCGCGCGACAGCGATCCCCGCAGGCTCGTTGCCGTGAATGCAGCCGACGACGAGCACGGCAACCTTCGGATTCGGAGCCGCCAGCTCGATCGCATCGATCGCGCGGCCGCGCACGGAGCGTCCGAGCGGTACGACGTGAACGCTCGCCGCCGCGGCGACTGCCGCGATCACAGTCCCACCTCGCGCCGCCACGCGTCGGTCTGCGCGCCGAGCGTGGGCGCCGCGGCCGACGGCGTTCCGAATGCCGCGTCCGCCTCGGCGAGCGTCGCCACCGGCCCGACACACACGTCCTCGTTCGCGAACACGTCGAGCCACTGTGCCAGCGTGCTCGTGGAGAAAACCTGCGCGAGCTCGCGCGCGAGCTCATCCTGGTCGTCGCCGTACTGCCGCTCTGCGAGCTCGGGGCGGCCGAGCAGCTCGCACATGCGGGCGAAGAACTTCGGCTCCAGGGCGCCGACGGTCAGATAGCGCCCGTCGGCGGTCGCGTACATGCGGTAGCACGCGTACCCGCCCTGCAGCACCTCGGATCGCGACGCGAGACGGTGAGCGCCGTGCGTCATCGAGACGACGATGCGCGCGCCGCGTCCCGTTCGCTCGCGCTCGAGCAGCGCCGCGAGGATCTCCGTCACCGCACCGAGCGCGCCCGCGGCGAGATCGGCCACCTGTACCGGCGGCACCGACGGCGCGGTCACGCCGAGCAATCCGGCGTAGCCGACGTAGTTCACATCGTGGCCGGCTTGCTGCTCGTGCTCGTTGCCGACGCCGAAGCCGGTGATCGAGCAGTACACCGTGCGCTCGGGGACGTCGTCGGGCCCGATCCCGAGCCGCGCGGCGACGCCGGGCCGAAACGACTCGAGGACGACGTCGGCGCGCGCGAGCAGCGCCTGCGCGAACTCGGCGTCGGCGGGGAGATCGCAGACCACCGATTCCTTGCCGGCGTTCAGCACGTCGTGCCACTCTGGGGCGGTCGCCCGCATCGGGTCGCCACTGGGCTGCTCGAGGCGGATCACGCGGGCTCCCAGCCGCAGCATTTCGGCCGATGCGAAGGCGCCCGGCACGTACCGGGTCGCATCGACCACGAGCAGACCTTGCATGGGCGGCGAACCTACCACTACCCTCATGCGATCTTGGCGGTACGGCAGATCGGAGCTGAGGAGAAGCGGCGTCTGATTCTCGACGCTGCGGTGCGCGTGTTCGCGCAGAAGGGGTTCCACACGTCGCGGGTCGGCGACATTGCAGAGGAGGCCGGTGTCGCACACGGCCTGCTCTACCACTACTTCTCGTCGAAGGACGAGGTGCTCGAGACGATCTTCCGCGAGAACTGGACCGTCCTCGTCGAACGGTTGCGCGCGGTGACGGAAGCGGAGGGGACGGCGCGCGAACATCTCCGCTACGTCGCAGCAATCGTCCTGCGCACGTGGCTGCATCAACCCGACGTCGTGCGGGTCATCGTTCGCGAGATCGCGCGCACGCCTGCGATCGCGGACCGGATCACCGAGCTCGTGAAGCCCATCGAGGTGATCCGCGACATCATCGAGCGCGGGCAGCGCGACGGCGAGCTCCGAACCGACGTCGAGCCGAGGATGGCTGCCGTCGTCTTCTACGGCGGGATCGACGAGCTGCTCACCGGCTGGGCGCTCGGTCAGACCGAGGGGAGCGAGGAAAACGTCGCCCGCGCCGAGCGGACGCTCGTCGACATGCTCTCAGCCGGACTCGCGCCGCCCGTCGAGTAGCTCGGCGAAGCGCGCGGCGCCGACGTTGCCGCCCGAGATCACGACGCCGATCCGGTCGCCGTGCACGCGCCCGTTGAGCAGCGCGGCGATGCCGACCGCTCCGCTCGGCTCGGTCACGAGCTTCATGCGGTCGAAGAGGAACACCATCGCGTCGACGATCTCGTCCTCGCTCACGGTGACGACGTCGTCGACGCGCTGCTTGTTGACCTCGAACGTCAGCTCGCCCGGCGCCGGCGACTGCAGCCCGTCGGCGATCGTGTGCGGCAACTCGATCTGCACGCGCTCGCCGGCGGCGAGCGAACGCTGCGTGTCGTTCGCGGCCTCCGGCTCGACGCCGACGACGCGCATCCCCGGACGCAGCGCCTTCGCGACCGTCGCGCAGCCGGCGATGAGCCCGCCGCCGCCGATCGGCACGACGAGCAGGTCGAGGTCGGGAACTTCGTCGAGGAGCTCGAGCGCTGTCGTCCCTTGTCCCGCCATGACGAGCGGATCGTCGTACGGCTTGACGAGCGCGAGCCCGCGCTCCTCCGCGAGTTGCGCGCCGATCGCCTCGCGGTCCTCGGTCCACCGGTCGTACGGGACGATCTCTGCGCCGTAGCCGCGCGTCGCCGCGAGCTTCGCCGCAGGCGCATCCTTCGGCATGACGATCGTCGCGCTCGTACCGAGGAGCCGCGCCGCGATCGCGACCGCCTGCGCGTGATTGCCGGATGAGAACGCGATGACGCCGCGCGCGCGTTCGTCCTGCGGCAGCGACGCGATCTTGTTGTATGCGCCGCGGAACTTGAACGCGCCGCCGCGCTGGAACGACTCGGCCTTGAGGTGCACCGATGCTGCGACGAGCTCGTCGAGCGTGCGCGACGACACGACCGGCGTCTTGTTCGCCACGCCGGCGAGCCGTACCGCTGCGGCCTGAACGTCGTCGAGCTCGATCAATATGCTCGCCAGTATGCCGCTCTGGGATTCGCTCGCCGGGCTCTCGGTGCGCATCGACGATCTCGCCGTCCAACGCCGTGAGCTGCCGCGCGGCGAGTGGACCCGCGTCACGTCGACGGTCGTTCTGGACGGCGACCACGCCGCCGGTGAGGGCGAAGACGTCACCTACGACGCGGCCGCGCACGACGACTTCCCGGACGACGTCATGCTCGCCGGCTCCTGGTCGCTCGACGACCTCTCGCGGCGGCTCGAGGAGCTGGATCTTCCCGACTTCCGGCGCTGGGCCTTCGAGAGTGCGGCGCTCGACCTCGCGCTGCGCCAGCGCGGCGCCTCCCTCGGCGAAGTGCTCGGGCGCGCCTACCGGCCGGTGCGCTTCGTCGTCTCGACGCGCGCCGAGATCGAGCCCTATCTCGAGCTCGATCCTGCACTCGAGTTCAAGCTCGACGCCGCCGCCGACTGGGACCGTTCGTTCATGCAGAAGCTTGTCGCGTACGATCGCGTTCGCGTGATCGACCTGAAGGCGTACTACCACGGAACGAGCGTCGACCTCGCTCCGAGCCCCGAGCTCTACCGCGCCGTTGCCGAGAGCTTTCCCGGGGTGGTCATCGAGGATCCGTGGCTCGAGGACGGGTGCCGCGAAGCGCTCGCCGGCGCCGAGAGCAGGCTGAGCTTCGACGCGCCGGTCCATTCGCTCGCCGATCTCGACGCGCTCCCGATCGCGCCGCGCTGGCTGAACGTCAAGCCGTCACGCTTCGGCACGGTGCGCAAGCTCGTCGAGTGCATCGAGGCCTGCGAGGAGCGCGGTATCCGGATGTACGGTGGCGGCCAGTTCGAGCTGGGTCCCGGACGACGGCAGATCCAGCGTCTCGCGTGCCTGTTCTACGCGGACGGCCCGAACGACGTTGCGCCGTCCGCATACAACGAGGGCGGCGCGCGCCCCGGGCTGGCGACGAGCCCGCTGGCCGCGCCGGAGGGGATCGGCTTTTGAACCTCTTCGACGACGCTCCGGGCCGGTTCGGCGAGAGGCTCGGCGCGAAGCTCTGGGGCGGCACGCTGTACGAGCTGGCGCCGGGCGACGCATCGAAGTACCACTGGCAAGTCGGTGAGGAGGAGTGGCTCGTCGTGATCGTCGGGCATCCGACGCTGCGTACGCCGGACGGCGAGCGCACGCTCGAGCCGTGGGACACCGTGGCGTGCGTGCGCGGCGAGGCCGGCGCACATCAGCTGAAGAACGAGACGGACGAGCCGGTGCGCGTGGTCTGGTGCTCGACCGTCTCCGATCCCGAGGTCGTCGTCTATCCCGACGAGGACAGGGTCGGCGTTGTCGCGAACTGGAGCCGCGACGAGCTGCCGACCATCCGCGGGTGGGTGGAGATGCCGTGAACCTGCGCGACGCGTCGCTGCATGAAGGGGAGTTTCCGGCCGGTTTCGCGCGCCGGGGGGCGAATGTGGGCGAGGCGCTCGGCGGGGAGCTCATCGGCTGCTCGCTCTACGAGATCCATGCGGGCGAGCAGCTGTGGCCGTACCACTACCACTGGAACAACGAGGAATGGTTGATCGTCGTCGCCGGCACCCCGGTGGTGCGTACGCCCGAAGGCGAGCGCGAGCTCCATCCCGGTGACCTCGTCGGGTTCGTGGAGGGCGAGGACGGTGCGCACACGCTGTACAACCGAAGCGAGTCGCTCGTTCGCGTCGCGATCTTCTCGACCTCGCGCCGCGGCAGCACCGTCTATCCGGACAGCGGCAAGGTCGCGGTGACCGGCAAGTGTTACCGCGTCGCCGATGCCGTCGACTACTGGGAGGGTGAAGTCGGCTAGCGGAACGCGTTCTGGCCGGTGAGCGCCTCGCCGACGACGAGCGTGTGCACTTCGTGCGTGCCCTCGTACGTCAGGACCGACTCGAGGTTGTTCATGTGCCGGATCACCGGGTACTCGAGCGTGATGCCGTTCCCGCCGAGGATCGTGCGCGCCGTGCGGCACACCTCGAGCGCGCCGCGGACGTTGCCCATCTTCCCCATGCTCACCTGCGCGGGTAGCAGCGTGCCCTCGTCCTTCATACGGCCGAGGTGGAGTGCGACGAGCGTGCCGCGGTTGATCTCCAGCGCCATCTCGGCGAGCTTCTGCTGCGTCAGCTGGTAGCCGGCGATCGGCTTGCCGAACACGAGCCGTTCCTTCGCGTAGTCGAGCGCGGCCTCGAACGACGCGCGCGCCGATCCCATCGCGCCCCACACGATTCCGTAGCGCGCCTCGCTGAGGCACGAGAGCGGGCCGCGCAGCGACGTCACCTCGGGGAAGCGGTTCTCCTCGGGGACGCGCACGTCGCGGAAGATGAGCTCGGAGGTGACCGACGCGCGCAGCGACATCTTGTGGTGCATCTCCGGCGCTTCGAAGCCCGGCATGCCCTTCTCGACGATGAAGCCGTTGATCTCGCCGTCGGCGGTGCGCGCCCACACCACTGCGAGGTCGGCGATCGTGCCGTTCGTGATCCACATCTTCGCGCCGTTCAGGATCCAGTCGGAGCCGTCGCGCTTCGCGTGCGTGCGCATCGCGCCCGGGTCGGAGCCGGCGTCCGGCTCGGTGAGGCCGAAGCATCCGATCGCGGTTCCCTCGTGCATCGCCGGCAGCCAGCGCTGCTTCTGCTCCTCCGTGCCCCAGCGCCAGATCGCGTACATCGCAAGCGAGCCCTGCACCGAGACGAGGCTGCGCACGCCGGTGTCGCCTGCCTCGAGCTCCAGGCACGTGAGCCCGTAGGCGACCGAGCTGGCACCCGGCAGGCCGTAGCCGTGCAGGTGCATCCCGAAGAGACCGAGCCCGGCGAGCTCCTGGGTCAGCTCGCGGGGGAGAACGCCGTTCTCGAACCACGTGCCGACCTCGGGCAGGACGCGCTCCCGGACGAAGCGGCGCACCGTGTCTCGGATCGCCTTCTCGTCGTCGTCGAGCAGGGCGTCGATCGCCAGGAAGTCCCGGGGGTCGACGGCGGTTGGTTTCGTCGTCGCGGCCACCGGGGAATCGTACTGATACGCTTGTTGACTGACTAGTCAATCGAAAAAGGAGCGGCGGCCGTCATGGTGGCGATCGAGCAGAAAACGGGCGTTTCCTTCGCCCTGACCGACGAGCAGAAGGGGCTGCGCGAGCTCGCGCACGACTTCGCCGTAAAGGAGATCCGCCCGCTCGAGCACGAGTGCGACGAGGCGATGCGGCATCCCGCTGACGTCATCGCGAAAGCGCACGAGGTCGGTCTCATGAACCTGCACGTGCCCGAGGAGTACGGCGGTGCCGGCCTGCCGGCGTTCGAAGGGATGCTCGTGGGCGAGGAGCTCTACTGGGGCTGCTCCGGCATCGGCACGTCGATCTCCGCGAACGGGCTCGGCTCGGGCCCCGTCATCGGCTTCGGCTCCGACGAGCAGAAGCGCGAGTGGCTGACCCCGCTGCTCGAGGAACCGATCCTCTGCTCGTTCGGCCTGTCGGAGCCCGGCGCCGGCTCCGACGTCGCGGCGATGAAGACGACGGCGGTGCGCGAGGGGGACGAGTACGTCCTCAACGGCTCGAAGACGTTCATCACGAATGCCGGCTACGCGGCGTGGACGGTCGTGTTCGCGAAGACCGACCCGCGCGGCGGCAGCAAGGGGATGTCGGCCTTCATCGTCCCGATGGACACGCCGGGAGTGACGATCGAGCAGCACCTCGACAAGATGGGGCAGCGCGCAACCGACACGTCGGCGTTCGCGCTGCAGGACGTGCGCGTTCCCGCGGCGAATCTCATCGGCGAAGAGGGCGACGGCTTCAAGATCGCGATGGCGACACTCGATGCGACGCGTCCCGGCACGGCGATCGGCGCGGTCGGCGTCGCGCAGGCGGCCTACGACCACTCGGTCGCGTACGCGATGGAGCGCGTCACCTTCGACATGCCGATCGCGATGCACCAGGGCGTCAACTTCATGATCGCCGACATGGCGACCGAGATCGAGGCCGCGCGCCTGCTCACCTGGCAGGCGGCGTGGATGCTCGACCAGGGCTACGGCCGGAAGGCGACGCTGTACTCCTCGTTCGCGAAGCGCTTCGCCGCCGACACCGCGATGAAGGTCACGACCGACGCGGTGCAAGTCTTCGGCGGCTACGGCTACATCAAGGAGTACCCGGTCGAGAAGCTCATGCGCGACGCGAAGCTGTTCCAGATCTACGAGGGCACCTCGCAGATCCAGCGGCTCGTGATCGCCAAAGAGATATTTTTGCCGCGTGCCGATTGAGATCGACCTCTCCGGGCGAGTCGCATTTGTCACGGGGGGATCGCGTGGGCTCGGCCGGGCAGATGCCCTGACGCTCGCGCGCGCGGGCGCGGACGTCGTCGTCGCCGACCTGCTCGTCGAGTCGGAGCTCTCGGAGGATACGGATCGCTACGGCGCGCTCGCGACTGTCGCGCGCCAGCAGGGGCTCGTGCACACGGAGGAGACGGTCGAGGAGATCCGCGGTCTCGGGCGCCGCGCACTGGCGATCCGCTGCGACGTCACCGACCGCGCCGAAGTCGACGCGGCGATCGCGCGAGCGGTGGACGAGCTCGGCTCGCTCGACATCCTCGTCAACAACGCGGGCACGCTCGACCACGCCGCGCAGATCCACGATCAGTCGCCGGCGTTGTGGGAGCGCGACCTGCGCGTGAACCTCACCGGCGCCTTCAACTGCGCGCAGGCGGCGTGGCCGCACATGCAGGAGCTCGGCTGGGGCCGCATCGTGAACATGGCGTCCGTGGCCGGCACGCTCGGTGGCTTCGGGCAGGCGAGCTACTCGACGACCAAGGCCGGACTGCTCGGCCTGACGAAGACGCTCGCGATGGAGGGTGGCCGGCACGGGATCACGTGCAACGCAATCGTCCCGGGCGTGATCGGCACGGAGGCCTTCAACATGGCGAACGCCGCCATGAACGAGCGGATCGTGAAGCGCACGGTGCTCAAGCGGCCCGGCGACCCGCAGGACATCGCGAATGCCATCGCGTTCCTCTGCTCCGACCTCGCCGCCTACATCACCGGCATCGAGCTCAACGTCTCGGGCGGGGTCGAGCTCTTCGTCTTCTAGTACGCCGAGTAAGGCCGGGGTCAGACCCTCTTTCGCCCCGGCACTGCGACGCTCCTACGGCGGGGTCTGACCCCGGTAAGGCGGGGTCAGACCCCGGTTAAAAACCAGGGCTACCATCCCCGGGTGCGCCGCCGGCTGTTGGCCCTGGCGCTCGCCCTCGTCGCGGCGGGCGTCGTCCTCGGCTTCGTCTTCGCAGGCTCGGCCGCGAAGATCGCCGACGGCGTCCGCGTGGACGGCATCGACCTCGGGGGCCTCGAGGCCCACGACGCCCGCGCACTCCTCGAACGGAAGGCCGCGGCCGTCGCCAACCTGCCGATCGTCTTCGTCGCTTCGGGGCACCGGTTTCCGATCCGGGCCGTCGAGCTCGGTGTGCAGGCGGACTGGGGCGCAGCGGTCGCCGACGCGCGCCGGCAGGGCGACGGCTTCGTTCCGCTCCGCGGCTTCAAGCGGCTCGGCGTTCAGGTCTTCGGCGCGGACGTCACGCCGCCGACGAGCGTCCTCTCGGGCGCACTCGAATACAAGCTGCAGCTGATCGCGAAGATCGTCGACCGCACGCCGCGCGACGCGCGCCTCGTGCGCGACGGCCTCGACGTCCGGGTCCAGCCCGCGCAGCCCGGCGTCGAGCTCGAGCGCGCCGCGGCGGCGCAGGCGATCGTCCACGCGCTCGCATCGATTCATCGCACCGCGACAGAGATCGCGCTACCGCTGCGCCGCACACAGCCACACGTGCGCGCACTCGCGCTCCGCCGCGCGGCGGCGCAGGCGCGCACGGTGCTCTCGGCGCCGGTCAGGCTCGAGCTCGGCCCGACGCGCTGGGTCGTCCCGCCGTCGCGCCTCGCCGAGCTGCTCGAGCTTCCGTCGGACGGCGCGACGAGGCTCACCATCGGCGGCCCCGCGGCGCTCGCGTGGCTCACGAAGCTCGCGAGCCGCGTCGAGTCGCCGCCGCACGACGCGACATTCGCCGTCGACGGCCCGCATGTCCGGCTCGTTCCGAGCAAGCCCGGAATGCAGCTCGACACGGTTCGCACCGCCGACGCGATCCTCGCTGCCGCAGGGCACGTGCGCCCGCAGTTCCGCATCGCGCACCTCGTCACCCAGCCGGAGGCCGCGAAGGTCACGACGGCGAAGGCGCGCACGATGGGGATCGTCGGCCTCGTGTCCGGCTTCACGACCGAGTTCGGCGGTGTGGCGAACCGCATCCACAACGTCGAGACCGTTGCGCACCTCATCGACGACAAGCTGATCGCACCCGACGAGACGTTCTCGTTCAACGAGACGACCGGCGAGCGCACGGCGGCGAAGGGATTTCTCGTCGCGCCGGTCATCATCAACGGCGAGCTCAAGACCGGACTCGGCGGCGGCGTGTGCCAGGTTTCGACGACGGTGTTCAACGCCGCGTTCGACGCTGGTCTCAACATCACCGCGCGGACGAACCACGCGTTGTACATCAGCCACTACCCGCAGGGCCGGGACGCGACCGTCAACTATCCGGACGTCGATCTGAAGTTCGTCAACGACACCGGCCACTGGCTGTTGCTCCGCACGTTCGTCAACTCCTATTCGCTGACCGTTGACCTCTACGGCACGCCGACGCACCGCAAGGTCGTGAGCACGACCGCGCCGCTCGTCGTCGCCGGGAAGATTCCCGTGCAGAAGACGGTCGACAAGACGCTGAAGCCCGGCGAGATGGTGGTCGACGATCCTGGCTCGCCGCCGCTGCGCACGAGCGTCACGCGCGACGTCTATACGAAGGACGGAAAGCTCCTCTACCACACGACGTGGTTCTCGTCCTACCGCGCCTCGCCGAAGCTCGTACGCGTCGGCCCGAAGAAGAAGCCGAAGAAGCCTGCGCCGGCGACGACGACTACGACTACGCCGGCGACTCAGCCGACCGGATAGCGAGCGCCAACCAGTCGGGCACGCGTGTCGGCCGCAGGGTCGCCGCGTCGACGCACGCGTGCGCGGTCCAGCCCTCTGCGACGAGGACGCCGTCGTCGCGCACGATCGCGTACTCGTACTTGAACCGCGCGCCGCGGAGGTCGAGACAGCGCGCGTGGACGTCGAGGAGGTCGTCGAA
>DATGEH010000010.1:0-5283 GCA_035310325.1 Gaiellaceae bacterium | reverse complement strand
ACGGCGGCGAAAGGTGAGACGCCCCTGACCGAACGGGCCGGCGGCTCGAAGCCGAAGACGGCGAAGCGCAAGGAAGGAGTGGCCGCGTAATGGGCCAGAAAGTCCACCCCGGCGGGATGCGCGTCGGCGTCATCCACGACTGGAAGTCGAACTGGTACACGGGCAAGAAGGAGTTCGCCGCCTACATCCTCGAGGACGTCAGGATCCGCGAGCACATCCGCGGCAAGCTCGCCCACGCCGGTCTGTCGGACATCCTCATCCGCAAGGACAAGCAGCGGATCACCGTGGACATCTACACGGCGCGCCCGGGCATCGTGATCGGCAAGTCGGGCGTCGAGGTCGACGCGCTCCGTAAGGAGCTGCACGCGATGACGCAGAAGAACGTCCACATCAACATCAACGAGATCAAGCGTCCCGAGCTGGACGCGAAGCTCGTCGCGCAGTCGATCGCCGAGCAGCTCTCGAACCGCGTCGCGTTCCGTCGCGCGATGAAGCGCGCGCTCGCATCTGCGATCCGTTCCGGCGCCGCCGGCGTGAAGATCCAGTGCTCGGGCCGCCTCGGCGGCGGCGAGATGAGCCGGCGCGAGACCTACAACGAGGGCCGCGTCCCGCTGCACACGATCCGCGCGGACATCGACTACGGGTTCGTCGAGGCGAAGACGACGTACGGCCGCATCGGCGTCAAGGTTTGGATCAACAAGGGCGAGATCATGCCCGAGGGCTACGAAGGCGTCTCGGCGGGCGACAGCCGGCTCGGCGACCAGGACGCACGCCGCCGTCGCGGCGGTGCGACCGAAGGCCTCGGCGCGTCGCGCGAGAGCGCGCGGCAGCGCGGCCCGGATCGCGAGGGCCTCGGGCCAGTTCGCCCCGGACGCCGGCGCCCGAGCGGTGCAGGCAGCGGCCGCCCCGGCAGCCGCCGCGGTCCCGCCCCGGGCTCGAAGCCGGCGTCGGCGCGCCCGCGCCGCGACGATCAGCCGAAGCAGGGAGATCCACAGACAGATCCTCAGGCGCGTAGCGCTGAGGCCAACGTCGAGGAAACGACACCGCCTGTGACTGAGGCGGCACCGGAGGTCACCCCGGCGGCCGAGAAGCCCAAGCCGAAGCCGAAGCCGCGGAAGAAGCCGGAGGCGAAGAGCTAGCCATGTTGATGCCGAAGAAGACGAAGTTCCGCAAGCAGCACCGCGGTCGCCGGGCCGGCTATGCGAAGGGTCAGACCTCCGTGCAGTTCGGCGACTACGGGCTGAAGGCGATGGACCGCGGCTGGATCACCAACCGCCAGATCGAGGCTGCCCGCATCGCGATGACGCGCAAGATCAAGCGCGGCGGCAAGGTGTGGATCAACGTCTTTCCCGACAAGAGCTACACGAAGAAGCCGGCCGAGACCCGCATGGGGTCGGGCAAGGGCTCGCCCGAAGGCTGGGTCGCGGTGATCAAGCCCGGGCGCGTGATGTTCGAGCTCGCCGGCGTGCCGGAAGCGCTCGCCAAGGAGGCGCTGACGCTCGCGGGCCAGAAGCTGTCGGTTCCCTCGAAAGTCGTGAAGCGGGAGAGTGAGCTCTTTGACTAGGCCCAGTGAGCTGCGCGAGTTGACGGACGACGAGTTGGGTCACCGCCTGTCCGAGCGCCGCCAGGAATTGTTCAACCTGCGTTTCCAGTCGGTCACCGGCGCGCTCGAGAACTCGGCGCGGCTGAAGCTGACGAAGCGCGAGATCGCGCGGATCTTGACCGTTGTAACCGAGCGTGAAGCAGCAAAGGAAAAGGCATGAGCGAAGAGATCGAAGAGACCGAGAACACAGAAGAGACCGCAGAGCCGGAAGCGGCGGGGTCTGACCCCGCCGTCGACGAGGCTCCCGCGGTCGACGAGGCTGCCGCTGACGAGACGGGGTCTGACCCCGCCGTTGCTGAGCCTGCGGCCGAGGCGCCTGCGGCGGAGCCGGAGGCGGAAGCGGCTGCGCCGGCGCCGCAGTCGGAGCCGAAGAAGAAGCGCAAGCGCCTGCCGCGCAGCGAGCGCCCGAAGAAGGGGCGCCGCGTGCGCACGCCGTCGACCGAGCGCAAGCCGATCGTGCGTCTGCCGAAGCCCGAGCAGGTGCGCGGGCGCCGGCAGGAGCGCCGCGGCGTCGTCGTCTCGAGCGCGATGGACAAGACGATCGTCGTCAAGGTCGACGTGATCAAGTCGCACCCGAAGTACAAGAAGGTCGTCCGCCGCTCGGTGAAGTTCCACGCGCACGACGAGCAGAACAGCGCGAACGTCGGCGACGTCGTCCGCATCGTCGAGACACGTCCGCTCTCGAAGACGAAGCATTGGCGCCTTGCCGAGGTCCTCGAGGTGGCGAAGTGATCCAGCAGGAGTCCC
This sequence comes from Gaiellaceae bacterium, assembly GCA_035310325.1. Classification (GTDB taxonomy): domain Bacteria; phylum Actinomycetota; class Thermoleophilia; order Gaiellales; family Gaiellaceae; genus Palsa-739. The sequence continues at coordinate 2,933 of DATGEH010000010.1, read as the reverse complement.
GTCTGCGCGTCGCCGACAACACCGGTGCGCGCGAGCTGCTCTGCATCCGCGTCGTCGGCGGCCATCACCGCCGCTACGCGCGCGTGGGCGACATCATCGTCGGCACGGTCAAGACCGCGACGCCGCAAGGCGCCGTCAAGAAGGGCGAGGTCGTCCGCGCCGTCGTCGTGCGCACCCGCAAGCCGTTCGGCCGGAACGATGGGACGACGATCGCGTTCGACGAGAACGCGGCCGTGATCATCGACAACCAGCGCAACCCGCGCGGAACGCGCATCTTCGGACCGGTTGCGCGTGAGCTGCGCGAGAAGAACTTCATGAAGATCGTCTCGCTCGCCCCGGAGGTGTTGTAAGTGAGCCAGACGCTGAAGATCCGCAAGGACGACACCGTCGAGGTCATGAAGGGCAAGGACCGCGGCAAGCGCGGCCGCGTCCTCGAGACGAGCCCACGGTCGGGCCACGTGCTCGTCGAGAACCTCAACATCATCGTGAAGCACCAGCGGCCGAAGCCGATTCAGAACGCGAACCGCATGGGCGGCCAGACGATCATGCCGGGCGGCCGCATCGAGCAGTCGGCGCCGCTGCCGGTCTCGAACCTCATGGTCGTCTGCCCGACGTGCAAGCGCCCGACGCGCGTCGGCACCGTGCTGAAGACCGTCAAGGACAAGACGATTCGCATCCGCGTGTGCAGGCACGCCAACTGCGGTCAGGAGATCGACAAGGCGTAATGGCGACTGCGACCGACACGTACACCCCGCGTCTCAAGGAGCAGTACGAGCGCCACCTTCGCCGGCAGCTGAAGGATGAGCTCGGCCTGGCCACTGTGATGCAGGTTCCGCGCATCGAGAAGATCACGCTCAACATGGGCGTGGGCGAGGCGAAGACCGACGCCAAGCAGCTCGACGCCGCGATCGAGGAGCTGACGACCATCGCCGGCCAGCGCGCGCAGGTGCGCAAGGCCCGCAAGTCGATCGCGCAGTTCAAGATCCGCGAGGGCATGCCCGTCGGCGCGAAGGTGACGCTCCGCGGCGCCCGCATGTACGAGTTCCTCGATCGCCTCGTCGCGATCGCGCTTCCGCGCATCCGCGACTTCCGCGGCCTCAACCCCGACTCGTTCGACGGCCGCGGCAACTACTCGATCGGTATTCGCGAGCAGATCATCTTCCCCGAGATCAACTACGACGACATCCAGCAAGTTCGCGGCCTCGACGTGACGATCACGACCAGCGCCGAGACCGACGATCACGCCCGCGCGCTGCTGCAGGCACTCGGCCTGCCGTTCAGCGCGGAAGGGCAGAGGAGGGACTAACACCACGTGGCGAAGACAAGCCTCGTCGTCAAGCAGAAGCGGCCGCAGAAGTACAAGGTCCGCGCTTACACACGCTGCAACCGCTGCGGGCGTCCCCGCGCGGTCTTCAAGAAGTTCGGCCTTTGCCGCATCTGCCTGCGCGAGCTCGCGCATCAGGGCGCGATTCCGGGCATGACGAAATCGAGCTGGTGATCACATGCTGACCGATCCTGTCGCCGACATGCTCACGCGCATCCGCAACGCCAACAAGGCGCTGCAGGACCGCGCGGCGATGCCGAGCTCGAAGATGAAGGTCGAGATTGCGCGCCTCCTGAAAGAGGAAGGCTACATCCGGGACTACCACGTCGAGAAGGGCGAATCCTTCGATACCCTGGTCGTCGATCTCAAGTTCGGACGGAACCGCGAGCGGGTCATCTCAGGCCTGAAGCGCGTGTCGAAGCCGGGCCGCAGGGTCTACGCGCGGAAGGAGCGACTCCCGCGCGTTCTGGGCGGGATGGGTGTCGCGATCCTCTCCACGTCCTCGGGTCTCGTGACGAGCCGGACCGCGCAGGAGCGCGGCATCGGCGGCGAGGTCGTCTGCTTCATCTGGTGAGTCAATGAGAGCATCTGAAACCAACATCACAAGCGCGTTCCTCGGTCGTCGCTCGCAAAGAAGGCAAGCGAGCGGCGCGACGGGCAGTACTTTCAGTACGACCGAGCGACGCGAGCGCAGCATGCTGCAGCGAGCGGCGACAGGTGTCGGCGGAGCCGAGCTCCGCTCGGCGGAAGCCGACGCCGACGAGGGGCGCGCGTGAGCCGAATCGGAAGACAGCCCATCGAGATCCCAAGCGGCGTGACCGTGTCGCTCGATCCTGGCCGTGTTTCGGTTGCCGGTCCGCTCGGCACGCTGCAGCAGCAGGTGCCGCTGCGCATGAAGATCGAGCAGCAGGACGGCACGGTCGTCGTCTCGCGCCCGACCGAGCGCGGCGACGATCGCGCGCTGCACGGCCTGACGCGGACGCTCATCGCGAACATGGTCGACGGCGTCACGAAGGGCTTCGAGAAGCGGCTCGAGATCCAGGGTGTCGGCTATCGCGCTGCGCTCAAGGGCACCGATCTCGAGCTCCTCGTCGGCTATTCGCACCCGGTCACGATCAAGCCGCGCACGGGGATCAGCTTCGAGGTCCCCGTTCCGACCCAGGTCATCGTCAAGGGGACGGACAAGCAGCAGGTCGGCCAGACGGCCGCGGAGATTCGCAAGGTTCGCCCGCCCGAGCCGTACAAGGGGAAGGGCATTCGCTACGAAGGCGAGTACGTGCGCCGGAAGGTGGGCAAACGTGCCTGAGACTCCTGGTCACGCATCGCTCTCGGCCGGCGAAGCCGGCCTTCGCGACGCGTTCTCGCCGCTTGCGGCGCGATACGTCGCTCGCTCGGCTCGGTCGTACTACGCGTACTGCCCTCGCCTCGCTCGCTTGTCTCGCTTGCAAGCGACGAGCCAGGAGGCTCAGGATGCCTAGCCTGACCGTTCGCGAAGCACGCGCGCGCCGCCATAAGCGCGGGCGTGACAAGGTGCGCGGCACGGCCGAACGGCCGCGCCTCGTCGTCTTCCGGTCGAACCTGGGCATCTACGCCCAGCTCGTCGACGACG
>DATGEH010000009.1:0-3611 GCA_035310325.1 Gaiellaceae bacterium | reverse complement strand
CTCATCAGCAAGAACGCGCCGTTCGACAAGTTCGTGGCGGGCGACCGCAACGCCATCAGCCAGTCCGCGAAGAACGGCCTCAAGATCTTCATCGGCAAGGGCCACTGCGTCGGGTGCCACAACGGCCCGGTGTTCTCGGACGACAACTTCCACGTGATCGGGCTCGAGATCGACACGACGCTCTCGCCGTTCGCCGTTCCGGGCGAGACGGGTCGCTCGGCCAACCAGGCGCTCATCTGCAACCCGACGGTCGCGGGCGCCGACTTCAGCGTGAACGGCCCCTACAGCGACGATCGCGACACCGGGCGCGACGGCAACTTCTGCAGCCAGGCCATCCCGGACGGCCTGTGGAGGACGAAGGAGCTCCGCCACGTGGCGGAGACGGCGCCCTACTTCCGAGACGGACAGGCGGCGACGCTGCGTGACGTCGTCGACTTCTACGATCGCGGCGGCGACCCGACCGGAACGTTCATCGGCGGACCGAAGGAGATCGTGCCGCTGCACCTGAGCGACTGCGAGAAGCGCGACCTGATCGAGTTTCTCGAGACGCTCACGGGCGAGCCTGTGCCCGCGTACAAGGTCGCGGACATCCACAACCCGTGACGCTGCGGTAGCCGACGACCCCCGTCGCGGCCGGGAAGCCCTGCTCCCCGGCGCGCCGACGGGGGTCTCGCGTTGGGCGGGCCGGCGATCCGCGGCGGACGGTCAGTCGGCGACGATCACCACGCTCGGCGCGAAGGACTTGAGTGCGCCGACGGTCCGGCGCTGCCAGGGCTTGCTCGGGTCGAACACGAACCGGACGGGGTACCGCGCGACCGCGTCCGCGTCGCGCAGCTCGCTCAACCAGGTGACGAACGTCTTGATGCAGGTCGAGTTCATGAACTCGAGCTCGCGCAGATCGACCACGACCTCGGAGGGGCGCTGCGCGTGGGCGCGAGCCTGCAATCGACGCACGAGGGTCATCAGAGCCTCGTAGGCGGGCGTCTCGGCGCTCCCGGTCAGGGCGAGCTGGATGCCGTCCACGTCGACGCGAGACGCGCGCACGCACAGGGCCTCGGTGTCGACGTCGAGGTTCGACAGCTCGGTCATTTGGCGGCCCCCGGCTCGAGCCGCGCCTGCGCGCGGATCGTGAGCTCGTCTCGCCGGATCTCGTACGAGAGGGTCATGTCGGCCTCGGCGCGCACGCGCCCGAGGCCCAGGCCCGATCCGCTCGTCCTCCTGGCCGAACGCTCGAGCATCTGCAGGTAGGACTTCATCGCGTCGGAGCCGCGGGCGAGCTCGTCGAGCGCCTCGCGCACCGCGCGGAGGTTCTCCCCCGCCGCGTGGTTCCGGGTCTCGATCGTCACCGTGTGGACCCCGTCCTGGTCGCGCTCCACCAGGATGCGGATCCGCGCGTGGTCGTGGCTGGCGTACTTGACCGCGTTCTCCAGGAGCTCGTGTGCGGCGACGGCGATGCGCGAGCTGGCCTCCGGGTCGCCGAGACACTGCACGTAGAAGGTGCTCACGAATTGTCGTACCTGAGTCACCAGCCCCAAATGCGGCGCGAACTCGATCTCGAAGCGCGCACCGTGCGCGCTGAAGGGTATCGACACCGAATCCCTCCCGCCCCTCTCAGAATCTCGCGGCGCTGCGACGCTTGTCAACATGTCGTCCGCGTTTCCGCGCATGCGGCGCCCGTCCGTGCGATCCTCTCGGGTCGAGGGAAGAAGGGTCCGACCGCGTGGACGTCCACTCTGACGTGCTCAACATCGCCAAGCTCCTCCTCGACGAAGAGGACGACGAGCGAACCATCGAGGTGCTCTTCCGGCGCCTGCTCGAGGTGACCGGCGCCGACCGAGGCTTCATCGTGGTCGGCGAGGAAGCATCGTACGAGCTCAAGTTCCAGGTCCGGTTCGACCGCGAGGGCATCTCCCGCCAGGAGTGGAAGTCCTCGAGCGCGCTCGTACGCGAGGCGGTGGCGACGCGGCAGATCATCCACTCGCCGAACCTGTACCTGGACCGACGATTCGCGGGCAGCGTCAGCGCGCGGTCGAGCGGCGCCGTGTCCGTGCTGGTCGCCCCATTCGAGCACGCGGGCGAGGTCATCGCCGTCGTGTACCTGCAGCACGAGCACCGCGCGACCGAGACGGACCCGTTCACCGACCGTACGCGCGAGTTCCTTCGCGTTCTTTCCGAGGTCGCCGGGCGCTTCATCCGGCGCGCGTCGCGCCGTCAGGCGCTGCGGCGCGGCCAGAGCACGACCGAGCGCGAGTTCTTCGCGTCGCACGACTTCTCGGGGATCGTCACGCAGGACTCGCGGATGATCGACCTCTTGAAGGTCGTCGTGCAGGTCGCCGACAGCGACGCGACCGTCCTGGTGCGCGGCGAGACAGGCACGGGCAAGGAGCTCATCGCGAGCGCCCTGCACGCCAACAGCTCGCGCCGCAAGCACGGCCTCGTCACCATCAACTGCGGCGCCCTGCCTGGCAGCCTCCTCGACGCGGAGCTCTTCGGGCACACCCGCGGCGCGTTCACCGGAGCCATGCGCGATCGCCCGGGACGCCTCGCGTCGGCCGACCGTGGCACCATCCTCCTCGACGAGATCGGCGAGATGGCGCTCGAGGTCCAGGCGAAGCTGCTGCGCTTCCTGCAGTTCCGCGAGGTCCAGCGCATCGGCTCCGACAAGCTGGAGACCGTCGACGTGCGCGTCATCGCCGCGACCCACAAGGATCTCGCGGCGCTCGTGCAACAGGGGCGGTTCCGCCAGGATCTCTTGTACCGGCTCAACGTGGTCGACCTCCACATCCCGCCCCTGCGCGAGCGGCGTGGGGACATCCCGCTGCTCGTCGACCACTTCACGCGCCGGCACTGGCGGCATCATGCGGAGACGCCGCGCTGGACGCCCCGCGCCGAACAGGCGCTCGCGTCCCACGACTTCCCGGGCAACGTGCGCGAGCTCGCCCACGTCGTGGAGCGCGCCTGCCTGCTCGCGACGGGGCCCGTGCTCGACGTCCAGCTCCTGCCGAACGACTGGGCCAAGGCAGGGGCGACGAGCACCCGCCTCTTCGAGCAGCATACCGCCGAGGAGCTGGACGCCGCGCGCGAGGCAGCGAGCGACGACGTGGAGGCGGAGTTTCTCGCAGGCTTGCTCGAGCGCTGCGGCGGAAACGTCTCCACGGCGGCGAAGCACGCGGGGATCAACCGAACGCACCTACAGCGGATGCTCGCGAAGTGGAGGCTGCGGCGGGGACGCGTTTCGCGCCACGGGTGAAAGGGCCACCTCGTCGTACGCACGACGACCTGCACCGTGTCGCGAGCCGCGCGACACCTGTCGCGCGCGAGCCGACAGCTCGGTTCGCGGCGCAGCGGGAAATGGCAGCTCGTGCACCGTACAGTCCGCGGCACGAGGCGTGCTCCGCCCATTCGACGATGACGAAGGGTAGACGTGGCCGCGACGAGACCGCTCACTTCGAGCTGAGCTTCTCTCCCAATGTCGCCCTGGTGTCCACGGTGCGGCGCTTCGTGAGCGAGTTCTACGTACAGCTCCTACTCGACGGTGAAGCCACGTCGCAGCTCGCCGTGGCGACCCACGAGCTGCTCGACAACGCCGTGCAGTACTCCTCCGACGGCAA
>DATGEH010000008.1:0-5010 GCA_035310325.1 Gaiellaceae bacterium | reverse complement strand
GACCGTCCCGGCCTGCAAGCATCGCTCGACCTCGCGAGGAGTGGCTCGATCGACATGCTGCTCGTCTACCGCGTCGACCGGCTCAGCAGGAAGGTACGACAGCTCGCGCAACTGACCGAGGAGCTCGACACGCTCGACGTCGTGCTCAAATCGGCGACCGAGCCGTTCGACACCGGCGCTGCGGCGGGCCGGATGATGCTGCAGATGCTGGCCGTGTTCGCCGAGTTCGAGCACGCCACCATCGTCGACCGAATCTCAGCGGGGATCGAGCGCCGGGCGAAGGAGGGACGCTGGTTCGGCGGCCGGCCACCCTTCGGCTACGCGTTCTCCAGCGAAGAGCGCGTGCTCGTTCCCGACCCGGTGAAGGCGCCGGTCGTCCGTCGCGTGTTCCACCTGTACGCGCGCAAGCACCTCGGCACACGGACGATCGCACAGCAGCTGCGCGACGAGGGAGCGCCTGCGCCCTCGGCTGGCTGGGGGCATCCGGCGGTGCACTGGATCATCAACAACCCCACCTATGTCGGCAAGATCCGCTGGCGCGACAAGATCTTCGACGGCATCCACGAACCGCTGATCGACGAGTTCACCTTCGCGAAAGCGCAGGCGATCATGCACGAGCGCGGCGAGCACGCCAAACGGCGCGGCAACGCCTCCGACTTCCTCCTCTCCGGCATCCTCCGCTGCGGCCGGTGCGGCAAGGCGTACATCGGCATGTCCGCGAACGGCAACGGCGGCCGCTACCACTACTACGCCTGCACCGGCCGCCAGAAGTACGGACCGAAAGCCTGCGACGGGGAACGTCTCCCCCGCGACAAAGTCGACCAGGCGGTCCTCCGGCAACTGATCAGCGTCTACCGCGACGAGACGCTCACCGGCGACGCGCTCACCAAGGCGAACGCCGAGACGGAGAGGCGGCGGCCGGAGTTCGAGCAGCAGCTCGCCTCGATCGCCGCCGAGATCACCCGTGCCGAGCAGTCGCTGGAGCGCTACTACGAAGCCTTCGAACAAGGCAAGCTCTCACCCGAACGCTGCGAAGCGCGGCTGACGCGCCTTCAGGCGCGGCTGGACGACCTCCACGCCCAAGAGGCCGAACTCTCCCTGGCGGTGCCCGACGAGGGCGCACACGCGGTCACACCCGCAGACCTCGCCGCCGTCGCCGACCTGCTCGAAGACGTCCTCGCAGAAGCCGACCCGCAGAAAACAAAGCCGCTCCTGCGGCTGCTGATCGACGAGCTGCGCGTCAACAGCCGGGCCGAGATCCTGCCCACCTACCGGCTCATCACGCCCACGGTTTGCGCAATGTCCGAAAAAGTGGAGGCGGCGGGAATCGAACCCGCGTCCGCAGCCGCACCGGCTGAGCATCTACAAGCGTAGGCTGCCCTTTGATTTCGCCCGCCGGCCGGAGTGCAGCCGCCCTACCGACGCGCTAGCCATCCTTTCGTGTCGCGCTCCGGGCGATTGGCTCTCCCTCGGCGCCGAGCCCGTTCGTTGGCGCCGCCTCCAGGCCACGGGCCCAACCCGGAGGGGCGTCGCCTTCTAGCTCTTACGAACTAGGCAGCGAGTGCGAGATCACGAGGATTCGCATTTGTTGTTTGCCGGTGGATTTACGAGGCCAACCGGCGACCTCGGCTTGCAGCTCATCCGGATGGATCGACCACGTCGAAACCAGGTCGCCCCCGTATGTTCGTTTCGTCTCGAAGTCTAGCGCAGCGACTTGAGCTCGCGCTCGATCTGGCGCTTCGCGTCACGGGAAGCGATGTCGCGCCGCTTGTCACGCAGCTCCTTGCCGCGGGCCAGCGCGAGCTCGACCTTCACGCGGCCGTCCTTGAAGTAGAGCCGCGTGGGCACCACGGTCAGCCCCTTCTCGCGCAGCTGCGCGTTGATGCGGTCGATCTCACGACGATGGAGCAAGAGCTTCCGCTGCCTGTCGGGCTCGTGGTTCGCGCGGTTGCCCTGGTGGTACTCCGGCACGTGCAGCCCGACGAGCCAGGCTTCGCCCTTCTGCACGTCCGCGTACGCCTGCTGCAACGTCGCCTTGCCGTCGCGCAACGACTTCACTTCGGTGCCCGTGAGCACGAGGCCCGCCTCGAACCGGTCGAGCAGGTGGTACTCGTGGCGCGCGCGCCGGTTGTCGACGATCAGCTTCTCAGCCATTAGCGACGCCCGGCACGGTAGCCCCGCGCCATGAAGCACCGGTCGCAGAGTGCCGCCCACGGCGCAGTGCGCGCGCCGCAGGCGCGGCAGCGGCCGATCGACGGGTCGTCGATCTCCGCGCGCAGCTCGGCGACGACGCGCGCGGCCGCGGCCTCTTCGAGCGCCGCCGCCCGCTCGATCGTGACGCCGGCGACGCCCGGGTACTGCAGCGCGAACCAACGCAGGATGGAGGCCTCGCGTGCGGCGGCCTCCGCCTCCTCCAGCCGCGCACTGTCGAGCCGGTGCGGATCGAGGAGCCAGCCGATCATCGTCTTCTGGCCCGTGTCGCCCGCGAGCGCGCACGCGAGCGCGCCGAGCAGCGGCAGGCCGTCTTCGTCGATCGGCGCCTGCATGAGCTTCCACACGTCCGCGAGCTCGAGCCTCCGCCGCGCATGGCGCAACGCGTCGCGAATCGCATCGAGCCGTGCGAGCAGCGGCTGAATCGACTCGACGGTGAGCCAACCGTCGACGCTCCAGTAGCGCAGCGCAGCGTGCCGCCACGCGTGCAGCGCAGGCTCGATCTCGTCGACGCGCGCGACGTCGAGATCGGAGAGCTGCGGGCGCAGCCGACCGGTGTCGACGACGCGGTAGCCCCAGTGCCCGCCGGGCAGCTCGACGTGCGGCGACAGCGCGGCGCGCACGAGCTCGGGGTCGGGATACGCCCACGGCACACCGGTGAGCACGCCCACGTGCCCGCGCTCGTGGAAGCCGAAGCGTCCGGCGCGGCCCGCGATCTGCGCGATCTCCCACGACTCGAGGTCGCGCCGCTCGCGCCCGTCGAACTTCTCCGTCTCGGCGAAGAGCAGCGTCTCGCACGGCAGGTTGACGCCGTGCCCCAGCACGTCGGTCGCGGTGCACACCTCCGCCGCGCCGGAGATGAACCGCTCGATCTCCTCGCGACGGGACGCGAGCGGCATCGCGCCGTAGAGCACGGCGACGCGGCCGGGATGCAACTGGTTCAGCTCGCCCGCGAGGCCGATCACCGCGCGGCGGCTGAACGCGACGACGACGGTGCCGGGGCGGAGGCCGGCAATGCCGCGCTTGCCGATCCAGTCGAGCGGCGCCTTGCGCTCGAAGAACCGGACCTCTGCGTGCGGGAACGCGTTGCGCACGAGCGGAAGCGCCTCGGTCGCGCCGAGCAGGAGGATGTGCTTGTACTCGCCGCCGAGCAGCAAGCGCGTCCACGCCGAGCCGCGCTCCTCGTCCTCGGCCCACTGCACCTCGTCGAGCACGAGCGTCTCGCCGCGCAGCGGCGCCATCTCTGCGGTGCAGCAGACGATTGGCGCGCCCGGATTGACGCGCTCCTCGCCGGTGACGAGCCCGACGCGCTCGTCGCCGAGCTCGGCCGAGAGCCGGCGGTGCGCCTCCTGCGCGAGCATCCGCAACGGCGCCGCATAGACGCCGCGCCCGGTTTCGACGAGAAAGCGGAGCGCGTCGTGCGTCTTGCCGGAGTTCGTCGGGCCGAGGTGCGCGATCACCGTCTCGGGCTCGACGCGGCGCTGCGGCAGCCGAACCGTCAGCTCGGAGACGGGCTTGCGTCTGGGCTGCCGGGCGCGATGCCGCTCGCTGCGGCTCGGCCGTTTCTGGCGATCGTGGCGTCCGCGGGACATCGTCCCACGGTAACCGCCCTACCCTGTCGGCCGATTCAGCGCGCGGAGCGCGACGGCGAGCGCCTCGTCGCCGGGCGTGCGCGGATCGTCGACCGCGTGGATCTGCGGAGCGACGCCTCGACTCGAGATGTCCGCTCCGAGCGGCGTGTAGTAGTGCGCCACGGTCAGCTCGAGCGCGTCGCCGTTCGCAAGCGGGTCGACTGCCTGCACGAGGGCCTTGCCGTACGTCCGCTGGCCGACGAGCGTCGCGCGGTGGTTGTCGTGCAGAGCCGCGGCGACGATCTCCGACGAGCTGGCGCTGTAACGGTCGACGAGCACCGCGAGCGGAAGCTTCGTGATCGCGCCCGGATGCGCATGCAACACCTCGAGCGGCTGGTGCGCACCGATCAAGGTGACGATGATCCCGTGGTCGAGAAAGAGCGATGCGACCGAGACGGCCTGCGTGAAGAGGCCGCCGGGGTTCCCGCGCAGGTCGAGCACAAGACCCCGGGCGCCGGCGCCCTGCAGCCGTTTCACCTCGTGGGCGAGGACGGGTGTGGCGCCGAAGTTGAACGTGCTGAGGCGCAGCACGCCCCACTTCCTGCCGCCGAACGAGACGAGCCTCGCCTCGACCGTCGGCGCGTGGACGACTGCGCGACGCACGGTGAAGCTCATGTCGTCGCCCGCCCGCAGCAGATCGATCCGCATGTGCGACCCGATCGGGCCGTTGAAGCGGACGAGCGCCTGAGCGATCCCGAGATGGACGACGGGCCGCCCGTCGACCGAGACGATCGTGTCGCCGACGCGGATGCCGGCAACGCTCGCCGGGCCGCCCGGGTGCAGCGACGCGACGACGAGCCCCTTCGAGGCGGGCAGAAGCCCGACGCCGATGCCCGAGTAGCTCGACGCCGTCTCGTGCTCGAGCAGCTTGTACTCGGACGCGCCGAGGTACGCGGTGTACGGGTCGCGCAGCGCAGAGATCATCTCCCCGACCGAGTGCATCCTGAGGACGCTCTGCGGCAGCGACTTGTAGTAGCCGTCCGCGAGCGCCCTCCGCACCTGGTCGATGAGCAGCGGCATCGCCGCCTCGTTCGTCGTTCGTTGTCCTCGCACGAGCTCGAAGCCCGCGACGAGCGGCACAGTCAGGGCGACTGCCAACGCCGAGAAGATCAGGGGTCGCCGCATCTGGACCGCGGCAGCATACGACCCCGGGGGTCGTTCCGCTAGA
>DATGEH010000007.1:0-9665 GCA_035310325.1 Gaiellaceae bacterium | reverse complement strand
CCGGCCTGCAGGCGTTCGGGCTCGAGGTGACCGAGCAGGTGCCGATCGAAGTTCCGCCCAACGAGGAGAACCGTCGGTATCTGGCCGCCAAGCGGGATAAGCTCGGACACCGGCTCCACCATCAGGGGCTGCGGTTCGAGGAGGACGAGTGAGCGAGCAGTGGCCGGGCCAGGCGCCTGGGGTTGGAGTGGAAGAGGAAGTCCAGGAGCCGGACGAGGTTGCCGTGGAGGTGGCGGAGGCGCCGCCGGCCGGCCACGCACCCGGCGATCTCGACATCCCCGATGACGTGACCGTGCTCGCCGGCGCGCCGCGCGGCGCCCCGCGGGCTGTCGGAATCGTCGCCGCCCGCTTCAACGGCGACATCACGAACCGTCTGCTCGAGTCGGCGCTCGCCGAGCTCGACCGTGCAGGGGTCGACCGCGAGCTCGTCACCGTCATGGCCGTCCCAGGCGCATTCGAGCTGCCCCTCGGCGCGATGGCGCTGGCGAAGACACGCCGGTACACGTGCATCGTCGCCCTCGGCTGCGTCATCCGCGGCGAGACGTCCCACTTCGACTACGTCGCCGGCGAAGCGGCGTCCGGCCTGCAGCTCGCGTCGATCGAAACCGGCGTGCCGGTCGCGTTCGGCGTCCTCACCTGCGACACGCTGCAGCAGGCGATGGACCGCGCCGACAAGGGCGCGGAGGCCGTACGCTCGGCGCTCGAGATGGCCGACGTCTTCACGCAGCTGCGCGCATCCGCCAAGGCTGCGGGCTAAGCAGCTTCGGCTACCATTCCGCGGCTCATGTCGAAGGTATGCGCGATCTGCGGGAAGAAGCCGGGCTTCGGTCACCACCGGAGCCACTCGATGGTGGCCACGAAGCGCCGCTTCGACCCGAACCTCCAGCGCGTCCGCATGCTGCTGAAGGGCAAGGCCACGCGGGCCTACGTCTGCACGAAGTGCCTCAAAGCCGGCAAGGTCGTCAAGGCCGTCTGAGCGTCCTCGATCGTATCCGCGAGTGGCGGATCGATCGCATGACCGACCGCATTGCTCGGCGTCCGCATGGGCGTCAGGCGCGCAAGATCTACGGCAGCAGCTCGCACGACTGGGCCTGGCCCGCTGTGATCGAGGCGCTCGCGCTCAGCGGCGACGATCGCCTGCTCGACGTGGGCTGCGGCGGCGGCTCGTTCCTTCGTCATGCAGTTGCGACCACCGGCTGCGCCGCGAAAGGGGTCGACCACAGCCGCGACATGGTCAAGCTTGCGGCGCCGTACGCCGTGTACGGCGAGGCCGAGGCACTGCCTTTCGGCGACGGTGAGTTCACCGCCGTCTCGTCGATCGTCGCTTTCTTCTTCTTCCCGGACCCGGTCGCTGCGTTGCGTGAGATGCGTCGTGTACTGGATCCCGGACGCGGACGGCTCGCGATCTACACGACCGCGCCGGAGGCGAAGGGAACTCCCGCCGCGCCGTATCCGCTTGCCACACGCGGGAACTTCCATACCGACGGGGAGCTCGAAGCCCACGCACGCGAGGCCGGCTTCGGCGGCGTCGAGGTGACGCGTCTCGACGAGATCGCCCAGCTGCTCGTGGCGCAACCCTAGGGCCCCGGGCCGTCTGACGTCCCTGGTCGCCGGTCGCTCCCGCGTCGCGGAGCGACGCTCCGCGACCGGCTGACGACGCTCGCGGCAGGATCCGGCGCGCTCGGCGCTCGGTCGTACTGACGTACTGCCCTTCGCGCCTCGCGCTTGGCTCCTTTGCGCGCGCCGTCCCAGGAACGTCAGGATCTAGCGCAACCCGGCGCCTCCCTTCCCGGTCCAAGTAGGCCCATGGAAGGAAGCGTCTCCATCTCGAGCGAGGCGATCGCGCACATCGTCGGCGAGACCTCCCGCGAGTGCTACGGCGTCGTCGGCATGGGCGGCCTGAGATGGTTGCCCGAGCGCGTGAAGAAGGGAATCGACATCGGCCGTGACGCCGAGGGCGGCGTGACCATCGACCTGCACGTCGTCGTCGAGTACGGACTGAACCTCGCCGAGGTCGCGTCGACGATCCGGAATCGTGTCGGCTACGAGGTGGCGCGCCTCACAGGACTGCCCGTGCGCTCTGTCGAAGTGCACATCGAGGACGTCCGCCGAACCGCATGAATGCAAACGAGGATCTCGACGTCGTCCAGCACATCGTGGGCGCTGCTCTCGCCTCGCTCGAAGCGAGCCGCAGCCGCATCGACGACCTCAACGTCTATCCCGTTCCCGACGGCGACACCGGCACGAATCTGACGATGACCGTGCGCGCGGTCGCGGACGCGGTCGAGGAGTCGCACGCGTCCAACCGACAGTCGCTCGCGCGTGACGTCGCGCGCGGTGCGCTCATGGGCGCGCGCGGCAACTCCGGCGTCATCTTCTCCCAGATCGTTCGCGGCGCCGTCGACGTGCTCGCGGAGTCGACGAACGGCGTCGACCCCGGTCTCGCTGCGCGTGCGCTGCGCGGCGCAACCGACGCCGCGTATCGCGCGGTGCGGCGGCCGGTGGAGGGGACGATGCTCTCCGTCATCCGCGAGCTCGCAGAGGCGGCGGAGGCGGAGGCGCCGAACGGAACGTCGCTCGGCGACCTGCTCGTCACACTCGTGCGCGAGGGCGAGGCTGCCGTCGCGCGCACGCCCGAGGCGCTGCAAGTGCTGCGTGACGCGGGCGTCGTCGACGCGGGCGGCGCCGGCCTGCTCGAGCTCGTGCGCGGTGTCGCCGCCGCGGTGAGCGGCCAGCCGATTCCCGAGGCGCCGGCGGCGGAAGAGCATCTCGGCTTCGAGGCGATCCATCAGGAGCTTTCGCGTTACCGCTACTGCACGGTGTTCCTCGTCGAGGGGAAGAAGCTCGATCGGGACGCGCTCGAAGATCAGCTCGAGCAGCTCGGCGACTCGCTCCTCGTCGTCGGCGACGAGAACGCGATCAAGGTGCACGTGCACACGGACGATCCCGGCGCTGCGCTCTCGCGCGGCACAGCGGTGGGCACGATCGACCGCATCGAGATCGCGAACATGCACGAGCAGACGCACGAGCGCGAGGAGCGCCTCCTCGCCGCGGTTCCCGACCTTCCCGAGGGGCGCGCAACCACCGGCGTCGTCGCGGTCGTCGCAGGTGACGGGAACCGCCGACTGTTCGAGCGACTCGCCGCGAACATCGGCCCGCTCGTCGTCGTCACGGGCGGGCAGACGATGAACCCGTCCACCACCGACCTGATCGCGGCGGTCGAGCGGCTGGACGCCGAGCAGGCTGTGCTCCTGCCGAACAACTCGAACGTGCTGCTGGCCGCCGAGCACGCCGCAGCGAACGCGAGCAAGCCGGCGCAGGTCGTGGCGACGGACTCGATTCCCGCCGGGCTCGCTGCGATGGTCGCGTTCGACGGCTCCGAAAGCGCGGAAGCGAACGCAGAGGAGATGCGCGACGCGATCGCCGCCGTCGCGACGGGCGAGGTGACGATCGCCTCGCGCGACGTCGCGCTGAACGGCATCGCGATTCGCAAGGGAGAGTGGCTCGGCCTCGCCGGCGGCGAGCCTGTCGCCGGCGGCGACAGCTTCGTCGACGTGACCGTCGCCGTCGTCGACCGTCTCCTCGCAGAGCCGCGCGACGTGTTGACGCTGCTCGTCGGCGACGGCGGGCCCGATCTCGACGCGCTCCTCGCGCGCATCGCCGAAGCTCATTCCGACCTCGATGTCGATGTCGAGCACGGCGGTCAGCCGCACTACGCGCTCTTGCTGTCGGCCGAGTAGAACCGGGTTCTACTAGGGTCCCCGGGCCG
This sequence comes from Gaiellaceae bacterium, assembly GCA_035310325.1. Classification (GTDB taxonomy): domain Bacteria; phylum Actinomycetota; class Thermoleophilia; order Gaiellales; family Gaiellaceae; genus Palsa-739. The sequence continues at coordinate 5,896 of DATGEH010000007.1, read as the reverse complement.
TGGACGGTCCGATCCGCATCCTCCTCGTCGAGGACAACGACGTCTTCCGCGAGGCGCTCGAGCTCCTGCTGGGGATGCGCGCCGACGTCGAGGTCGTCGCCGCGATCGGTGACGGCGCCGCCGCCGCCGATGCGTGCCGGCAGCACAAGCCCGACGTCGTGCTCATGGACTACCGCCTGCCTGGGCTCGACGGCGTGCAGGCGACGATCGCGGTGCGCGAAGCGTGCCCCAGTGTCGGAGTCGTCGCGCTCACGGCCTCCGCGAACGCGCGCGAGATCGATGCGCTCTACGCGGCCGGTGCCGCCGCGTGCCTGACGAAGGATCGCGAGCTCGACGAGATCGTCGACGCGATCAAGGCCGCGGCCGCGTGAATCTCACCGCGGGCAACACCGCGATCGTCCTCGACTCGACCGCCGACTTTCCCGACGCGGCCGACCGCTTCGCGAACTGGCGCGTCGTCCCGCTCTACGTCAACTTCGGAACCGAGAGCTACCGCGACGGCGTCGACCTGACGGCGGAGGAGTTCTACGCGCGCCTACCCGGGTCCACGGTGATGCCGACGACCTCGCAGCCCACTCCCGCCGACTTCCTCGCCGCCTACGACGAGCTCGGCGCGTACGAGCGGATCCTTTCGCTGCACATCGCGGCCAAGCTCTCGGGGACGTTCCAGAGCGCGACGCTCGCGGCCGACGAGCGCGTCCGGACGATCGACACCGACACGGCGTCGGCCGCGATCACGATGCTCGGGCTCGCGATTCAGCGGCGGCTCGAGGAGGGGACGACGGACGAAGCCGTCGATGCGCTCGTCGAGCGGTACAAGCGGGAGCACGGTCTTCTCTTCACCGTCGACACGCTCGAGTTTCTCGCGCGCGGCGGACGCATCGGCCGCGCGAAGGCGTTCGCCGGGGAGCTGCTGCACGTGAAGCCGATCCTCTCGATCCGAAACGGCGAGGTGGAGCCGATCAAGCGCGTGCGCGGCAACCGCAAGGCGTTCCAGGAGTTCGTGGACGCGCTCGAGTCGGGCACACGCGACGTGCCGACGCTGCGGGTCGGCATCGCACATGCGTCGGCGCCGGAGCGCGCGGCGCAGCTCGTGAAGATGGTCCGCGACCTGCGCCCGCACGCCGTGATCGAGATCGAGACGATGCTCGGTGCCGTCATCGGCGCGCACGCGGGGCCCGGCACCGTGGGCTTCTTCTGGTACGACGACCGCGTCTAGGCGGCGTTCTCCTCGACGACGGTGATCGCGCTCATCGGGCAGCCCGCGACCGCGTCGAGCACGCGCGGGTCTTCCGAGAGCCCGGTGCGCAGAACGGCCTTGCCGCTGGAGGAGAGCTCGAACACGTCGGGCGCGAGGTCGGCGCAGTCGCCGAAGCCGGCGCAGAGCGAGCCGTCGATGACGATGCGATACATCAGGTGCTCCTTTCGGTGAGGGGTGCCGTGACGCGAGTGGGGCGGCCGAGCACGCGCCAGGCGGTCGCGAAAGCAACGGAGCCGACCGCCCCGAGGTAGAGGGCAGCCGCCCACGGCCGCGACGTGTCGGTGCCCGCCGTGAGGCCGTGAACCGTGCCCATGACGAAGACGAGGAAGGTCGCGAAGTGGAGCCGGCGCCAGTTGCGCATGCCGATGCGCTTGCGCAGCGACCACGACAGCACGATGAGGCCGGCGAGCTCGGCGGCGAGCACGCCGAAGGCGACCGCTGTCGGCCGGTACGACGAGGCGAAGGGAACGAATAACGCGCAGAGCGGCATTCGCACGGTCTGGTCGAGGGTGAGCGCGACGCCGTGCAGCGCGATCATCCCGAGGCCGAGCAGCGCGAGAAACCGATGCACGTCGGTGACCGTCGCAGCCTTCAGCGCGCGTCCGAACGGCTTCGACTTGACGTCGAGCCCCGCAAGCACCGAGCCGGTCAGCAGGACATAGGCGGTGATCCCGCTCGCGCGCGCCAAGAGCCAGAAGGTCGGATCGTGCGTCATGCGAGGGCTCCGGTGAGCAGCGTGCGTCCGTCTCGGGTGACGAGCACGCCCGGCACGTCGCTGCCGGCGGCAGCACTCGAGCCGGCGAAGAAGAGCTCTTTCGCGACGACCTCCGCCTCGACGGCGTCGGAGCAGACGACGGTGACGCGCAGCAGGTCGGTCTCAGCGGGCTCGCCCGTGCGCGGATCGATGAGATGGTGGATCTCGCGTCCGCCCCGGCGCCAGCGACGGCGGTCGCGGCCGGAGGTGGCGAGGCCTCCACGCGTCAGCTCGAGCGTGAGTGTTCCGTCCGCGGTCTCGACGCCGACCGGCCAGCTGCCGCCGCGCACGGCGACGTCGCCGCCGGCGGACACGAGGCAGTCGCCTGCGAGCGCGAGCAGCTCGGCCGCGCGCTCGGCGGCATAGCCCTTGCCGATTCCCCCGAGGTCGAGCCGCACGCCGGGGGCGAGCTCGATGCGGTGGCCGTCGACGAGCACGCCGCCGCCCGCCGGAGCCGCGGGCGGGGCGGGCGCGTCGTCGTCCTCGACCTCCTCGAAGGAGCGGTCGTAGCCGGCGGCGACGAGCGCGTCGTGCACCGTCGGGTCGAAACGGCCGGCGGTTCGCTCGCGGGCTGCGACGGCGAGCTCGACGACACGTGCGAGATCCGCACTGGCCTCGATGGCTCCGTCTCGGTTGAGGCGCGAGAGCTCCGACTCCGGCCGGAAGCGGGAGAGGATCGCTTCCAGCCGTTCGAACTCGGCCTCGGCGGCGTCGAGCTCATCCGTCGCAGCGTCGGCGTCCACGAGCAGCTCGATGTCGGTGCCCATCGCGCGGAAGGTCCGGCGGGTCATGACGTCCTCGTGACGGTGAGCGGCGGCAGGTTGACGACCCGCACCGCGGGACTCGCCGCCGCCGCAGCCGGCTGCTTCGCACGGAGGGCGGTGACTTGGCTGATGAACGCCGCCCGCTGCTTGAGCAGCGCAGCGCGCACGTTGAGCGCCTGCAGCCGCGGGTCGGCGGCCGCGGTCGGCGCCCACGGCCGGGCGGCGATCGCCGCCCACCCGACGAAGAAGACGACGAGCGCGAGCGCGACTGCGTACAGGCGAGCGGTGTGGTTAGCCATCTCCGCCTCCTTGGGCTTCCTGGCTGCCGCCGTCGTCGCCGTGATGCGTGTGTCGCACGACGAGAATCGGCGGGGGACGGTGGTAGACGATCGTCGGCGCGGCCTGCGACGGGGTCGGGGTCGCGGTCGCTCGGGCGTCGGCGCGGTCGAGGGATGCCGCATAGGCGTCGAGTTGCCCGACGCGGGCCTGATACGCAGCGTCGGCGGCGAGCGTTCGGCCTGGCCGAGGTAAAGGTTCGGCTAATTCCCGATGCGAGCATCTCCCTGTCCGCGACACTGCGGGGGATGCGCATCCTGCTCGTCGAAGACGAGGACGCGATCGCCGATCCGCTCACCGCCGGCTTGCGGCGGGAGGGATTCGACGTCGACCGCGCCGAGACGGTCGCCGCGGCGCTCGCTGCGCCGCCGGCCGATGTCGTCCTGCTCGATCTCCGTCTCCCCGACGGTGACGGGCTCGACGTCTGCCGCACGCTGCGCGGTCGCTCGGAGGTGCCGATCATCGTCGTCACCGCGCGGGGGGAAGAGGCGGACCGGGTCGTGGGCCTCGAGCTCGGCGCCGACGACTACGTCGTGAAGCCGTTCGGACTCCGCGAGCTCGTCGCACGCATCCGCGCGGTGACCCGGCGTGTCGCCGCGCGCGGAACGCCACAGCAGCCGCTGCGCGCCGGTCCGATCGAGGTCGACGAGCGCGCGCGCCGCGCGACGGTGGACGGTCAAGAGCTCGCACTGACGCCGAAGGAGTTCGAGCTGCTCGCGGCGCTCGCGCGCGATCTCGGCGCCGCAATCAGCCGCCGGCGCCTGCTGCAAGAGGTTTGGCAAACGACCTGGTACGGGTCGGCCAAGACGATCGACGTCCACATCGCGGCCCTCCGTCGCAAGCTCGGCGACCCGAGCCTCATCGAAAGCGTGCGCGGCGTGGGCTTTCGTTTGCGCGCCGAGTGACCCGCCGCCTCGTCCTCGGGTACGTCGGCGTCGTCATCGTCGTGCTGCTCGCGCTCGCCCTGCCCCTCGGCTTTCAGCACCAGCAGAGCGAGCATCACGATCTCACCGCAAAGGTTCAGCGCGATGCGAACGTCCTCGCACGCTACGCAGAGGACGCCGTGCAGAACCGGCAGCCGGCGCAGCTCGCCGACGTCGCGCGCTCCGCGCGCGCATATGCCGATGACGCCGACGCGCGCGTCTCGATCGTCGACAAGACAGGTCGCCTCATCACCGACACGGGCGTGCAGGAAGAGAGCGACAGGCACGCGCTCACGGTCGCCGCGCCGATCGGCTCGGGCGGGAGGGTGTACGGCACGGTGCGGATCGCGTACCCGACCGACTCGGTCGACGCACACGTCCGCAACTACTGGTTCCTGCTCGCCGCGATCTGTGCCGCGGTGCTCGTGGCGTCCGCGGTGCTCGGCTTCCGGCTCGCCCGCTTCGTCGCCCGTCCGCTGCTCGGGCTCGAGCGCGCCGCGGAGGCGGTCGGCGAAGGGAAGCTCGACACGCGCGCCTCGGAGACGGATGGACCGCCTGAGGTCAGATCGCTCGCCCGGGCGCTGAACGAGACGGTGGCAAAGCTCGAGCAGATCGTGCGCTCGCAGGAAGAGTTCATCGCCGACGCCTCACACGAGCTGCGGACGCCGCTCACCGCCCTCCGGCTTCGACTCGAGAACGGCGATGTCGAGGGAGCGCTGAACGAGGCCGAACGGCTCACCGACCTCGTTTCGGAGCTGCTGGCGCTCGCGCGCGCGGACGCGACGCCGGCGGAGATCGTCGACGCGTCCGCAGTCGCCCGCGAACGGGTCGAGCACTGGCGCGCGTTCGCCGCCGAGCAGGACGTGACGCTCGAGGTCGAGGCCGACCGGGCGACTCTCGCGCGTGTCGCACCCGCCCGACTGGCCCAGGTGCTGGACAACCTCCTGGCGAACGCCCTCGACGTCGCGCCGGCGCAGAGCACTGTGACGGTCGCGGCAGCCGCGCACAACGGGCACGTCGAGGTTTGCGTCACCGACGAAGTGCCCGGCATGACCGCGGAGGAGCGTGCCCGCGCGTTCGACCGCTTCTGGGGCAAGGGGTCGGGTCTCGGCCTCGCGATCGTGCGCAAGCTCCTGGCGACCGACGAGGGAGAGGTCGAGCTCGGCGACGCTCCCGGCGGGGGGCTCGAGGCGATCGTCCGCCTGCGCAGCGCGTAACGTCCGGTCCGCGCTCTAGCGTCCACAACGCTTGGCGCCGAGCACAATGACCGCGATCCGTCGACAGACGGGCTTTGCCAGCCTGGACCGACCGCAGGCCTGGCCGGCGACCCGCGCGCGCCCCCGGCCCGAGCGCCTGCGCGCAGAGCTCGACACGCTGCACGGGGTCGGCGTCACCGTGAAGCGCAAGCTGGCGAAGCTCGGGCTCGAGACGATCGGAGACCTGCTCGAGCATCGGCCGCGCCGTTACGAGGCTGCCGCCGACGAAGTTGCGATCGCCGCACTCCACGGCACCGACGAGGTCGTCATCACCGGCGAGGTGATCAACGTCGCGAAGCGTCCGCTGCGCGGCCGGCGCACGCTCGTCACCGCCCGCATCGACGACGGGACCGCAACCGTCGGCGCCGCGTGGTTCAACCAGCCGTGGATCGCCGACCAGCTGAAGATCGGCATGCGCGTCCGCCTGCGCGGCAAGACGGGGCGCTACGGGTTCGACGTCCGCTCGTACGACCTCGGCGCTGCGATCGGCCTCGCCGGCAAAGCCGGCGAGGCCTCTGATGCGGCATCGCAAGCGATGCCGCGGCGCGCGACGGCGGACTTCGCGCCGGTGTATCCGGCCGCCGAGGAGATTCCGGCGCGAA
>DATGEH010000006.1:0-8359 GCA_035310325.1 Gaiellaceae bacterium | reverse complement strand
CCGTTCCCCCAGGGCCAGCCGTTCGCCTTCGAGGCGACGCGGCCCGCGATCGCCGCGCGCGGCATTGCCGAGGCGGAGTCCGAGCTGACGCAGCTCGTGCGCGCGGGCCAGCGCGTCGTCGTCGCGTTCCCGCACCGCGGCGAGGCGCTCCGGACGCAGGGAATGCTGCGCCGCGTCGAGGCGCGCATCCTCGAGCCGGGCGAGGACTTGCCGGACGAGGCGGACCTCTTCTTCGCGATCGTCCCTGCGCGCCGCGGCTTCGTCTGGCGCGAGCTCGGCCTCGTGCTCCTACCGGACCACCAGGTGTTCCGCCGGCGCGTGCCGCGCGAGCGCCGCATCGGCGGGCGCGCGCTGCAGTCGTTCGCCGATCTGCGCACCGGTGACTACGTCGTGCACGAGGACCACGGCGTCGGCAAGCTCCTCGGCTTCGAGACGAAAGAGGTTGCGGGCGTCACGCGCGACTACCTCCTGCTTGCGTTCCGCGGCGACGATCGCCTCTACGTTCCGCACGAGCAGCTCGGCAAGGTCTCGCGCTACGTCGGTGCCGACGCGAAGGCTCCCGCGCTCTCGAAGCTCGGCGGCAAGGCGTGGCTGCTGCTCAAGTCGCGTGCGCGCGAGTCGGTGCGCGAGCTCGCGACCGAGCTCATCCAGCTGTACGCGCAACGCCAGACCCGGGAAGGCATCGCATTCGACCTCGAGCACGAATGGCTGTCGCGCCTCGAGGCGTCGTTCCCATATCGCGAGACGCCGGCCCAGGAGATCGCGATCGAGGCGGTGAAGGAGGACCTCGAGTCGTCGCGGCCGATGGACCGGCTCGTGTGCGGCGACGTCGGCTTCGGCAAGACCGAGGTCGCGGTGCGCGCTGCGTTCGCCGTCGCGGTGAACGGCAAGCAGGCGCTCATGCTCGCGCCGACGACGATCCTCGCCGAGCAGCACTGGAACACGTTCCGCGACCGCTTCCGCGACTTCCCCGTGCGCGTCGAGATGGTCTCGCGCTTCCGCCCGCCGCGCGAGGTGAAGCAGGTGCTCGCCGACTTCGGCGCCGGCAAGGTCGACGTCCTCATCGGAACGCACCGCGTGCTAAGTCGCGACGTCATCCCGAAGGAGCTCGGCATCGTCATCCTCGATGAGGAGCAGCGGTTCGGCGTCGCGCAGAAGGAGCTGCTGAAATCGCTGCGGCTCGAGGTCGACGTGCTCACGCTGAGCGCGACGCCGATCCCGCGCACGCTGCATCTCTCGCTGTCCGGCATGCGCGACATCTCGATCATCGAGACGCCCCCGGAAGGACGGCGGCCGATCCGCACGACCGTCGGCGAGTACGACGAGGATCTGATCAAGATCGCGCTCGAGCGCGAGCACGAGCGCGGTGGGCAGGCGTTCTATCTCCACAACCGCGTCGAGTCGATCGAGGAAGCGGCGGAGAAGCTCCGTCAGCTGTGTCCGAACCTCCGCTTCCTCGTGGCCCACGGGCAGATGCGCGAGAAGGAGCTCGAGGAGCAGATGCACGCCTTCCTGCGCGGCGACGCCGACGTGCTCGTATCGACGACGATCATCGAGTCGGGCATCGACATCCCGCAGGCGAACACGCTCATCGTCGAACGCGCGGACATGCTCGGCCTCGCGCAGCTCTACCAGATCCGCGGACGCGTCGGCCGCAGCGATGAGACCGCATACGCGTACCTCTTCTATCCCGACGCCCGCGAGCTGACGGGCGAGGCGCGCGCACGTCTCGCGACACTCGCCGACCACACCGAGCTCGGCGCCGGCTTCGCGATCGCGATGCGCGACCTCGAGATCCGCGGCGCGGGGGAGTTGCTCGGCGCCGAGCAGTCCGGGCACGTCGCCGCCGTCGGCTTCGAGCTCTACGTCGAGCTGCTCGACGAAGCCGTCGCCGAGCTCCAGGGCCAGCGGCGCGTCGCCGCACGGCCGGTCCGCGTCGACGCGCGGATCGACGCCTACGTGCCCCAGCAGTACGTCGGCTCCGAGGCGCTGCGGATCGACATTCACCGCCGCCTCGCGCTGGCCGAGACGGAGGACGAGCTGCGCGAGCTCCAGGCGTCGCTCGAGGACCGATACGGCGAGCTCCCCGAGCCGGTCGAGAACCTCTTTGCGATTCAGGAGGCGAAGATCAAGGTCGCGCGTCTTGGGGCCGACTACCTCGTCTTCCGCGGGGGCAAGGCGACGGTCGGCAAGCTCGTGCTCGGATCCGGCGAGCTGAAGGAGTTGCGGGACCGCATCCACACGGCCGTCTACACCGTAGGGATGAGCGAAGTGAGCTTGCGCAGCGAAGACGGCTTTCCCCAGGCCCTGCGGCTGGTCGATGCTATCTTGGAAGCCCGCCAGGCGGCCTGAGCCGGCGTGACCATGACCAAGCGCCTTTTCGTCTTCATCCCGATCGTCCTGCTCCTCGCTGCGCTCGCCGCAGGCTGCGGCGGCAGCTCGCTGAGCGTGCCGTCGAATTCGGTCGCGGTCGTCGGCAAGGACAAGATCACGAAGGCCGACTTCAATTTCTGGCTCGGAACGGCGGAGAAGGCATACAAGGCGCGCAAGCAGGCGTTCCCCAAGGCCGGGACGCCCCAGTACAAGTCGATCCAGGATCAGGTCGTGACGTACCTCGTCGAGCAGGACGAGCTGCAGCAGCGCGCCAAGGATCTCGGCGTCAGCGTCACCCAGAAGGACGTGACGGCGCGGCTCGCGCAGATCAAGGTCCAGTACTTCGGCGGCAGCGAGAAGAAGTACAAGCAGCAGCTCGCGGCGCAGGGCGCGAGCGAGAAGCAGGTCGAGCTGCAGATCTTCGCTCAGCTGCTCTCCGAGAAGATCTACGCCAAGGTCACGAGCGGCGTGAAGGTGAGCGACGTCGAGGTCGTGGCGTACTACAACGCGCACAAGTCGACGTACAGCCAGGCCGCGACGCGCGACGTTCGCCACATCCTCGTCAACAACAAGGCGCTCGCCGACAAGCTCGAGACGCAATTGAAGGGCGGCGCCAACTTCGCGACGCTCGCGAAGAAGTATTCGAAGGATCCGGGCTCGGCCTCGCAGGGTGGCAAGCTCACGATCTCCAAGGGTCAGACCGTTCCCCAGTTCGACAAGGTCGCGTTCTCGCTGCCGACGGGCAAGACGTCGGCGCCGGTGCACACGCAGTACGGGTGGCACATCATCGAGGCCCTGAGCGCAGTGAAGCCCGCCAAGACGACGCCGCTCGCGAGCGTCAAGGACTCGATCCGCCAGCAGCTCCTCCAGTCGAAGAAGACGTCGACCATGACCGACTGGGTGTCGAAGCTGAAGAAGGACTTCGAGAAGAAGACCGCGTACCAGACGGGCTACGCGCCGGCGACGACGTCGACCGTCAGCACGAACAACACCACCACCGGCTGATCTCGTGGGCCTGTCCGAGGCCCTCGTCGAGCTGCAGCAGCTGACGGAGCGGCTGCGCCGCGACTGTCCCTGGGACCGCGAGCAGACGGCGCGCTCGATCGTGCCGCACACCGTCGAGGAGGCGTACGAGGTCGCGGATGCAGCGCTCGCCGACGACGACGCGCGGTTGCTCGACGAGCTCGGCGACCTCCTCTTCCAGGTCTACTTCCTCGCCCTGCTCCTGCAGGAGCGCGGCGCCGGCGACCTCGAGTCGGCGGCGCGGCTCATCCACGAGAAGCTCGTGCGCAGGCACCCGCACGTCTTCGGCGACGTCGAAGCCGACACGCCGGGGCGCGTGAAGGAGAACTGGGATCGCATCAAGCGCGACCAGGAAGGACGTGAGGGGATCTTTCATCACGTGCCCGACGCGCTGCCCGGCCTTCTGTACGCGCGCAAGGCGCAGCAACGCGCGAAAGCTGTCGGATTCGAGTACCCGGATCTCGACGGGGCAGTCGCCGACCTCGACGACGAGCTGCGCGAGCTGAAAGACGATCTCGGCGGCCGCGAGCTCGGCGACGTCCTCTTTGCGGCCGTCAACGTCGCCCGCCAGCTCGATGTCGATCCCGAGCTCGCGCTCCGGCAGGCGACCGATCGCTTTCGCGGGCGGGTCGAGGAAGCGGAGCGCCTCGCCGCCGCGGCGGGGGAGAATTGGAGCGAGCTGCCGCTCGAGCAGCAGGACCGCTACTTCGATCTCGCGAAGGAGACCGCCGAATGAGTCGCATCAGCGAAGTGCACGCGCGCCAGATCCTCGACTCGCGCGGTAACCCCACGGTCGAAGCGATCGTCCACCTCGAGTCCGGTGTGCACGGGCGCGCCGCGGTCCCGTCCGGCGCGTCCACCGGCGTCCACGAGGCGGTCGAGCTGCGCGACGGAGGCGAGGCGTACGGCGGCAAGGGCGTGACGCAGGCGGTCGCGAACGTCAACGGCGAGATCGCCGCTGCAGTACAGGGCATGGATGCAGCCGACCAGGAGGCACTCGACCGGAGGCTGATCGAGCTCGACGGCACGCCGAACAAGGGCCGACTCGGTGCGAACGCGGTCCTCGGCGTCTCGCTCGCGAATGCGAAGGCGGCGGCGCTCGACGCCGGGCTCTCGCTCTACGAGTACGTCGGAGGGCCGGAGGCGACGACGTTGCCGGTGCCGATGCTCAACGTCATCAACGGCGGCGTCCACGCCGCGAACTCCATCGACCTGCAGGAGTTCATGCTCGTTCCGGTCGGCGCATCGTCGTTCGCCGAGGCACTGCGCATCGGCGCGGAGACGTACCACGCGCTGGCCAAGGTGCTGAAGGAGCAAGGGCTCGCGACCGCCGTCGGCGACGAGGGCGGCTTCGCTCCCGACCTGCCGTCGAGCGAGGCGGCGATCCAGGCGATCCTCGACGCCGCCGAGCGGGCGGGGCACCGCGAGCGCGTCGCGATCGCGCTCGACCCGGCGTCGAGCGAGTTCTTCCGCGACGGCGTCTACCGCTTCGAAGGGCGTGAGGCGAAGCCCGCCGAGATGGCCGGCTTCTACGCCGGGCTCGCCGAGCGTTTCCCGCTCGTCTCGCTCGAGGACGGCAATGCCGAAGACGACTGGGACGGGTGGAAGGAGACGACCGAGCGGCTCGGCGACCGCATCCAGCTCGTCGGCGACGACATCTTCGTCACCAATCCGAAGCGACTGCAGGAGGGAATCGACCGCGGCGTCGCCAACTCGATCCTCGTCAAGGTCAACCAGGTCGGAACGTTGACCGAGACGATCGACGCCGTGCACCTTGCGCAGCGCAACGGCTACACCGCGGTGATGTCACACCGTTCGGGTGAGACGGAGGACGCGACGATCGCCGATCTCGCAGTCGCACTCGGAACGGGACAGATCAAGACCGGCGCGCCCGCACGCAGCGATCGCGTCGCGAAGTACAACCAGCTGCTGCGCATCGAAGAGCTGCTGGGAACGCGCGCGACGTATCCCGGCTGGGATGCGTTCCCGCGCGCCGCCGGTACCCTGAGGGTGTGATCGATCGTCGGACGAAGATCGTCGCGACGCTCGGGCCTGCGACGAATTCGCCCGAGCGCCTGCGTGCGCTGATCGGCGCCGGCATCGACGCCGTGCGCCTCAACCTCTCGCATGGGACGCATGAAGATCACGCGAAGAGCGCGTGGCTCGTGCGCGAGATCGCTGCCGACCAAGGACGTCCGGTCGCGCTCATCGCCGATCTGCAGGGCCCGAAGCTCCGCGTCGGCGAGCTGCGCGAGCCCATCGTGCTGACGAAGGGCGAGCAGGTCACGGTCGTCGCCGAGGAGTCGGCGCAGGACGGCGAGCTGCCGGTCGCACCCGCGGTGATCGGCGACGTGCTCGAGCCGGGCCACGACGTGCTCATCGACGACGGCCTCGTCCGCCTCCGTGTCGAGCGCGTCGAAGGTGGCAGCGCGAGCTGCGCCGTGATCGTCGGCGGGCTCGTCAGCTCGCACAAGGGCGTCAACCTGCCGGGCGTCCCGCTCCCGATTCCGTCCCTCACGCGCAAGGACATCGAAGACCTCGACTTTGCGTTGAGGACGGGCGTCGACTTCGTCGCGCTCTCGTTCGTGCGCTCGCCCTCGGACGTGCGCGATCTGCGCGCGCTCATCGAGCAGTCGGGCATCCACGCGCAGGTGATCGCGAAGATCGAGAAGGCAGAAGCGGTCGATGTGCTCGACGACGTGCTCGCCGAGGCCGACGCCGTCATGGTCGCGCGCGGCGACCTCGGAGTCGAGATCGGCGCAGCGCTCGTGCCGCTGCTGCAGAAGCGGATCATCCTCAAGGCGCTCGAGCGCGGGAAGCCGGTGATCACCGCGACGCAGATGCTCGAGTCGATGGTCCACTCGGCCGAGCCGACGCGCGCGGAGGCGAGCGACGTCGCGAACGCGATCCTCGACGGCACCTCGGCGGTGATGCTCTCCGGCGAGACGGCCGTGGGCGAGTATCCGGTCGAAGCGGTCGAGTACATGGATCGCATCGCGCGCGCGATCGAGCCGAGCATGGACTACCGGCACGAGCTGCCCGAGGCGCACGAGAACCCGACCATCGGCGGCGCGATGTCGAACGCGGCGTGCGACCTCGCCGAGGCTTTGCGCGCGAAGGCGATCCTCGTGCCGACGTTCAGCGGTCGTACTGCGTCGGCGGTCTCGCGCCTCCGGCCGCGGCGGCCGATCGTCGCGCTGACGCATCAGGACTGGGCGATGCGCCAGCTCGCGCTCGAATGGGGCGTGACGCCGCTGCTCATTCCGGAGTGCTCGGACGTCGAGGAGCTGTGGAACGTTTCGATCGCGGCCGCGCGCGACGCGGGCGTCGTCGAGTCCGGCGACCGCGTAGTCATCACCGCTGGCACCGCGGTGAACATTCCCGGCTCCACGAACGTCATCAAGGTCGATATCGCCTAAGGCAACGGCGGGGTCAGACACCTGGACATGTCCAGGTGTCTGACCCCGGCCTTACCCCCGCCGTACCGGCCGTTGCAGGACGTGTCTCGTTCGCCCAGAACATCGCGCGGATGACCGTTCGTCGCTGGCTTGCCGTGGGCGTGCTCGTGCTCGTCGCCTTGCTCTACTACCGGCCCCTGCGCGCGTACGTCGACGCGCGCGGCCAGCTCGCCCAGCGGCAGGCGATCGTGCACCGGCTCGAGCGGCAGAAGGCGAACCTCGAACTGCGGCTCAACGCGTCGACCTCGGTGCCGACGCTTGCGCGCGAGGCGCGTGCGCTCGGTTACGTCAAGCCCGGCGAGCACCTCTTCATCGTCAAGGGCATCGAGCAGTGGCGGAAGCGCTTGCGCGCTAGTCTCGCGCACGGTGCTCACTGATCGCGAAGTCGTCGCCCGCCAGATCGGCCGTGAGCCGCGCGCGTTCCGTCGCGTCGCCGTCCGCTGCCCGTTCGGGCGGCCCGCCGTCACCGAGCAGAGCCCGTACGACAGCGCGGGCGACCCGTTCCCGACGATGTTCTGGCTGACGTGCCCGTCCCTCGTCGCCGCGGTGTCGCGCCTCGAGGCGGCGGGCGGGGTCGACCGCTGGACGAAGGCTGCCAACGAGGATCGCGCGCTCGAGGAGAGCCTGCGCTCGGCGAACGACGAGCAGCGCCGCCTTCGTCCCGAGATCGACGCGGGCATCGGCGGCGGAACGCGCGCCGGCAGTCTCAAGTGCCTGCACGCGCACGTCGCGTTCGCGCTCGCTCGTCCGGGCTACGAGCTCGGCGAACGGATGCTGGCCGAACTCGATCCGCTCTGGCCCGACCGTTGCTGCAGCGAAGAGTGATGGACGCGGTCGAGCTGATCCGGCACGAATGGAGCGAAGGCGCGCGCCAGTTCGAGGAATACCGCGAGGATCCGCGGCGCTATCACTCGCTCGTCGAGCAGCTCGAGTCCGTGCTCGACGAGCTGCGCAAGCAGCTCGGGCAGACCTTCACGCTTGCCGAGCTCGCGAATGCCTACCGCGACAGCGAGCGGTGGGCGCGTGACATCGTCGTCTCGCCGCGCGACCTCTCTGTCGTCCTCGCGACTGCATTCCACTCCTATCAGCGCGGCGCTGTGGACTACGCGCCGTGATCCGCTGGCTCATCGCGCTCGCGGTCGTCGCGGTCGTCTTCGCCGTCGGCGTCGCCCTCGGCGAGGCGCTCCACGACAACCCGAAGCCCGGAATCACCGTCACGAACGTCTCTACGATCAAGCCCTAGGGTGTAAAAAACGGAAGATTTGGCCAGATTCCAAGTGATGGCCACGAGAGATAACGGCGATTGGCTCACGCTCGGGCAGGCGGCGCGCTTCCTCGGCGTCGCCCAGAGCACGATCCGGAAGTGGTCCGATCAGGGCCGGGTGCCGGCCTTCTACACCCCGGGCGGCCACCGCCGGTACCGCCGGGCCGACCTCGAGACGTTCCTCGACCGCTCCGGTCCGGGCGGGCGCCCGAAGTCGGGACCGCTCGTCCTCCTCGTCGAC
>DATGEH010000005.1:0-14413 GCA_035310325.1 Gaiellaceae bacterium | reverse complement strand
CAGGCGCGCTCGCGCGCCCACGCCGTGGCCGTCGGCATGCGCCGCGGCATCATCGGTTAGTCCGGGGGTAGGGAACGAGGGCGCGGGCGGCGCCGGTGGAAAGCCCTGTGAGGAACGTCCGGCGAAGGCCTGCGGTGCCGGGCTCTCTCCCCGCCCGGCACCTGGTCGTCAGACCTGTCTCAAGCTATCCACAGCCTGTGGAGATTCCCCCGAGAGAGGGATGCCCACTAGCTGTGGAGAACAGAGGATTCGACGGCTCTACCAGATCTTTGCGTCGCCCGAAACTGCTGCGCGGGCAAGAGCAGCGGCAATGCGCTTATACACCGGTTTCTCCTCCGGTTAGGGGACTGACGGCAAGAAGAGAGTACCCCATCTGGGGGAGATTGCAAGAACGTTTATGAACTTGCTGAAACATCTTGTTCGTCCGACTCGCGAGCGAGCCCTTGAGGCGTGGGTTGCCACGCTCTCTATTGGCGCTATTGGGCTCGCCGCTGGGCTGTTAGCCAGCGGCCATCGGCTTCATCAGCCGGCTGCGCTCGCTGTCCTCGCGCTACTCGCGCTCTTCGCGGATCACGAGAGCATCCGGCTGAGCCCAAGCGTGGAGGTCACGATCGCGTCGCTCGTATGCGTGTTCGCAGCGGTGGTTCTTGGGCCACTTTCGGGAATCGTCGTTGCGGCCGTCGGGCTGCTCCGCGACCTTCCAAGGCGCGACACTGAGCGACCGGTTCTGCGCTGGGCGACGTGGACGTCGAAGCGCGTGATTGCTACCGGCGCGGCTGGTTTGACCGCGGCAGCAGTAATGAACGGAGGGTCGCGAGGCTTCATCGGTCTCTTCGCGGCGGTTGCAGCGGCGTTCGCCGTCGAAGCCGTGGTGGATCTCGCTTTGGTCAGCGTAGCGCCAGCGATCCGGGGGACTAGCAGTGTGCGGGCATCGGTTCGTGCCGTCGGCCCCACGTTTCTTGTGAGCTTGCCGGTTCACGTTCCGACCGTGACCGTGCTCGCATATGCATATACGACGATCTCTCCGTGGAGCGTCGCACTGTTCGCGATGCCTGCCGTTACGGCACAGAGGTTGTTGCTGCTTTACCGCGAACAGCGCCAGGCGTCCGACGCCCTTATCAAGGCCAACGCGCGACTCAGCAATGCCAATCTCTCCTTCGCGACGGCGTTGGTCGCGACACTCGATGCTAGGGATGAGTACACGGCGGGCCATTCGTCAGCCGTGGCGATCTACGCGCGCGATATCGCCACACGGATGGATCTGTCGGACGGTGAGATTGAACTCGTACATCTCTGCGGTCTCGTTCACGATATTGGGAAGATTGGATTGCCCGCCGGTCTCCTCGAGAAGCCTGGAGCGCTATCGCTCGAAGAACGACGTCAAATGGAGCGGCACTCCGTCATCGGCGAGCAGATTCTGCGCAATCTCGACGACTACCGAGAGATCGCAGAAATCGTTCGGCATCATCACGAGCGCGTCGATGGTCAGGGCTATCCGGACGGCTTGAGCGGGAGCGAGATCCCGCTTCTCTCTCGTGTCATCGCTGTGGCCGATGCCTATAACGCAATGACGTCGAACCGTCCTTACCGCGACGCAATGCCCAGCCGAGTTGCCAGACTCCGCCTCGCACAGGCGGTGGAGACTCAGTTCGATACGGCGATAGTTGCCGCATTCGAGGCAGTGCTAGCTGGCGCGTCAGAGGACTACAGGCATGCCCGCGAGCCAGCCTTTCTTGCATATGCGCACATCACACACAGAGAAACCCCGAACCCGGCAGCTGCGCCGGGCGTGAGTGCGATTCCTGCTATGGGCTAGTGCCCATCCAGCGCGGCGCGGGCCGCTTCGGCCCGTGAGTGGACTCCGAGCTTTTCGAAAATGTGGCGCACGTGAACCTTTGTGGTTGAGTTGCTAATGAACAGCGTCTGCGCGATTTCTTGATTCGTTCGGCCCTGCGCTAGGAGCTCATAAACCTCTAGTTCGCGACTTGTCAGAGTTTCTCTCTTGCGGAGCTCGCGAGGCAGCGTCAAGCCGACGCGGCGACCGAGATCCACGTCTCGAGAGCGAGTAAAGACTTCCGTGAGTGCTTCCTTCAGGTCAGGTTCCTTTGCAGCCACGCGCGGAAGTTCAGGGAAAGCCCGGCAGGCCGTAATTACCGCATCGGTGCAGCCCGTCTGAATGGCTCGCAAGACCGCGCCTCGTGCACTGCTCAGTTGACCCCGGCGCACGTCCAAGATGGCGAAACCGAGGTTGGCGATGGCCAAAGCATCGAGAGCGTGAGTGCCGTTCTGCGCGTTTGATAGGCAAGCTTCAGCCTCCTGGGGTTGTCCGAGAGCTCCAAGCACGAGGCCGCGATAGGCCATTTGCTCGAACCACGGGCTTCTTGTTGTCCCCGCTCGGTGCCGTAACAAGATTTCGGCGCGGTAGAGATCGCCCATGGCGATTCTGAGGCGAGCCGCCAGCAGATGCGTATTGCGCAGGATGAAGTCCGATTGGCCGGACCGTCTGCGCTCTAGTTGCATCACGCGTCGCTGCGCCCCTCGGAACCGACGAAGTCCGATCAGCGCGCCTGCAAGGGATAGCAAGCCGTGATCCACGGCGAACTCGAGGCCATTCTTCTCAGCTTCAGAGATCTCTTGCTGGGCGAGCTCGAGGGCTGACTCGTATTCCGCGATCACGACCAGCAAGTGTGCGCGCATGCTCAGGAAGCTGGTCCGGAGGATGGGATCACTCACGTGCGCCAGTAGTTCTGCCGCGAGCGAGAGTTCGTCTGCAGCTGCGTTTGGACTCCCCTCGACGCCGAGTAGCAGAAGGGCGTTGGCGTTGTGAATTCGAAGGGCGTGATCGGGACGTTCATCGTTCGCTCTTTGCATTCGACCCAACGCAGCTGCGGCGCTCGCAGGGTCTTCTTCGGCGGCACTGAGAAATTGAATCCAAAGAGAGTCGAGCTTGATCTCCATGGAGTTGGCGAGCGTTTCAGCCTTGGAGCAATTCGCTCTCGCGGAAGAAGCGTCATCGCGCAGGTGCGCTGCGCGCCCAGCCACGACGTACGCGCGAGCAGATTTGTCGCCGGAGCCGATTAGCCCGCCGGCGCGTTCACCGAGTACTTGGGCTCTTCGAGTGTCTCCGGACCGTAACGCCACCTCCGCCTCGGCGAGCAGCACAGTCGGGTTCGCCAGGCCGACGGTCTTGGCGAGCGCAATCCATCGCTGCACCGTTGTCGTCCGCCCCGCAGATAGCAGAGGCGTGAGCGCTTGATCAAGGGTTGCAGCGATCAGCCCTGGTTGCGGGAAAGCTTCGAGCGCCGCTAGGCACTCATCCCAGCACGATCGCTGAACGAGTGATTCAGTCACGCTCCCGACGGCACGAGAGCTGTCGACGACTTCTTTCAACTTGTTCAAGAGGAAGCTGCGGACGAGAGGGTGCAGCAGGGCGACGTCAGCGCCAGTAAGAAAGCCGAGTTCGATTGCTTCCGCGAGCAGCTGGTCATGGTTTCGACCCAGGACGTCGCGCATGACTTCCCGTGTCGCGTCCGCGCCCAGAGCGAGCAGGAAGAGACTCGACTGCAGCTCGGGTGATGCGGTATTGAAAAGATCCTCCGCTAAGAACTCGTAGAGATCAGACGGTTCTAGGCTGCGAGCAGGCGCCCCGGTCTCCTCACGCCTCGCCACCAAACCGATCACGGCAGGCCATCCATCCGCCGCCTGCAGTGCCGGCTGCGCGGAGGACGAGGCGCCGACAATCTCATCGGTTTCATCGTCAGTAAAGGCAAGCGCGTTCATGTCGAGCGCTGTCGCATCGCCGTAAACCAGCATTCGCGGTGTCACCCACGCCGGACGTACACGGCTCGCCGCGACAACTCTGAACTCCGTCCGAGGGAGCAGCTCACTGAGAAACGCTATGGCTTCTTTGGATCCTGCCGCGTGATGGCAATCGTCAATGGCCAGGATCAAGCAAGCCTGTGCGGCTTCAGAACTCGCCACTGCACGAGCTAGTGCCTCGGCAGGTTGGCCGTTCGCGGCCAGTAGGCGAACCCGATCAGCCAACTCCGGATCCAGGGCTTCCGCAATCCCGGCTGCCAATGCAGCAACATCAGCCATCGAAGGCCCGCCGCTATACCAGGCGACGCCTTCCTTCCCCTCGAGCCACTCGCGCGCGAGCGTCGTCTTGCCATAGCCGGCCGGCGCGACGAGCAAGAGGATGCGCGCCTCTGACTCATCGAGGATTTTGGTCAGCCGCGGGCGCTTGATGATGAAGCTCCGCGTCCGTGGCCGGGTCGTGACGGTGCCCTCTTCCATGCCTGCCTCGCCATCGGGCCGACGCCAGCCCTGTCTTTTGTCTGGCTCCCTCCTAGCTGATTCTTAGCGCTCGACTGCTCCTTTGGGAAGGGGGCCCGCGCCCGGGCAGAGCACCGGGCGCGGTTGCCGTCAGCCCCCAGCGCCAGCCGCAGCGGGCGCAAGCTCACGTGAGAGGGGGTCCTCGCCAGTGAGCATCCGGAACGCGGCGGGAATCTGTCGCCGCCGCGGAACGCCGAGCTTCTTGCGCAGGACATCAGCGTGGGCCTTCGCCGTCCGCGGCGAGATGCCGAGCCGGAGCCCGACCTCCTCGTTCGAGCAGCCGCTGGCGATCAAGGCCACAACCTGAACCTGGCGCTCGGTGAGCTCGAAGTTCGGGTTCCTTTGGGTCGTCATGTCGCGCGACGCTACGCCCGAGCGAGCCGCGCCGCTATCGGCCGATGGGAGTATTCGTGCCCGCGCCGCGCACGAAGCTCGCCTCGTGGCCGCGGGCGTTCGCCTCGTCGAGCTCGTCCTGCGTGAGCGCGCCGATGCGCAGAAGCAGGTCGAGTTCGTCACGGAGGTGTGTTCGCATCATCTCGGGGCCGTCGGTTGCGATGGTAAACCGCACCCCGTGCTCGACGAACGTGCGGAAGACGTCGCGCACCGCGCTCTCGTTCGGCAGCGCCTTCGTGAGCAGGTTCGACGTGGGGCAGATCTCGAGCACGACCTCGCTGCGGCGCAGCATCGCCATGAGCTCGTCGTCGCCGGCGGCGAGGATGCCGTGGCCGATGCGGTCGGGGCGCAGCACCTCCAGCACCTCGCCGATCTCCTCGCGCCCGTTGTCGCCGCCCTCCTCGCCGACGTGGATCGTCACGCCGAGCCCGGCCGCGCGCGCGTCCTCCACCATCGGCTGCACCGTGCGGTAGTCGTAGCGCGCGCCGTTCGGCCGCGGGCCCGCGATGTCGACCCCGACGATCCCGCGCGACGCCCAGACGGCCGCCTTCTCGACGATCACCTCGTTCTGCCGCGCCGTGAACGTCCGGTCCATCATGAGGATGAGGCCCGCGTTCACCTGCGGGTACTCGAGGCTCGCGCGGTCGAGGCCGCGGATCGCGGCGAGGATGATGTGGTCGAGGTCGCGCTCGCCGCCGCGGTTGCGCTTCATCGGATTGAAGCGCAGCTCGAGCGTCGTGATCCCCTGCGAGCGGTACGCGCCGCCGATCGCCGCGTGCACCGACATCTCCACCGCAAGCGGACTCGACTGGATGAGCTCCGTCCAGTGGTAGATCGCGTCGAGCGCGTCGAGGTTGGGCACGCCGCGCGGGTCGCTGACGGTGACGAGCCGGTCGAAGTCCCAGTAGTCCTTCACCGGGAGCGCGATGCCCTGCTCGTGCGCGAGCGTCCAGAGGATGTCGGACGAGACAGACCCGCCGAGATGAGTGTGCAGCTCGGCGAGGCCGTCCATCGCCCGATTGTACGGAGCTAGCGCTGCGGCTCGACGATCAGGAGGGAGTTGCCTTCCGGGTCGCGGAACCAGAACATCGGCGGCACCGGGTCGCCCATCCGCGAGATCTCGGCGTCGACGTCGACGCCCTTGTCCTTCAGGTCGGCGTGCGTCGCCTCGATGTCGTCGGTGAAGAGCGAGATGCCCGTCTGGCGGCCGCCGGCCTCACCGTCGGGGCCGGGCAGGACGATCGCGATCGTCGTCTCCGCGCCCTCGGGCGCGACCTCGAGCCACTTGTAGCCGTTGCCCATGTCGGCCTCCGTGCGCTTCTCGAAGCCGAGCACGTCGGTGTAGAACGCGTACGCGCTCTCCTGGTCCTTGACCGGGATGATCACGACGCCGAGCTTGCTGATGCGGGTCTTCGTCTGCGGCATTTCCGTCCTCCTCCGTGGGTTCGCAACTAAGACGACGACCGCCTGCCAAACTCATCGGTGTGCTAGCAACTTCGCCGCCCGCCTGTCCCGTACACGTCGTCGGCAAGCGCATCGAACGGGCGGGCCGGGTCGTCTACCGCGACCCCGGCTATCGCGCCGTCGCTCACGAGATCTGCTGCAGCGGCAGGACGGTCTGGGTGATGTTCCACGGAGGGGTTGCGTCGAGTCAGGAGGCCTACGTCGTCGTTCGGTCCGGCGACGCGGGGAGGACTTGGCGGCTCGTCTCCTCCGAGAGCTACTTCGGCGTCAACGCGCCGCACGAGTTCGACTCGTATTCCGGGCCGTGGACGATCGCCGGTCCCAGCGACGCGTACTTCACCGGCTCGTGCCCCGCGTGTGGGTACGGCACGGTGTCGCTATGGGTGACGCTCGACGGCGGCGTGCACTTTCGCCGCTATCGCGTCCCGACACTCACGGGTTTCGTGGCGACCAGCCTGCATGTCGCCGGCGACGACGTGACGATCCTCGCGAAGAGCATGCTGCGCGTCGGGCCGCGCACGCGCAGCGCAACCGTCGAGATCCGCTAGCCGAACCCGACGACGGCCCACCGCCGCCCCGCAAAGCGGGCGCCCAGGAGCGCGAGCCGCAGCGCGATGAGCACGTCGAGGCCGACCCACACGCCGACGATTCCCCATCCGTACGCGAGCGAGAGCGACGCGATCGCGACGTACACCGCGCTCGCCGCGAGCATCGACCACATCAGAAACGACGTGTCGCTCGCGCCGATGAGGATCCCGTCCAGCGCGAACACGGCGCCCGCGAGCGGCTGCATGAGTGCGAACAGCGGCCACAGCTTCACCGCCTGCGCGAGCACCGCGTGGTCGCTCGTGAACGCGCGCGGCAGCACGTGTGCGAGCGGAAGCAGGACGACCGCGAACGCGAGCCCGACGAGGGCCGACCAGCCGATCATCCGCGCCGCCGACTCGTACGCGCCGTGCGCGTCGCCCGCGCCGAGCATGCGCCCGACGATCACCTGCCCCGCGATCGCGATCGCGTCGAGGATGAGCGCGAGGAAGATGTACAGCTGGAACGCGATCTGGTGCGCGCCGATCTGCGCGTCGCCCATGCGCGTGAGGATCGCTGCCGCGAAGACGAACGACCCGATGAGCGCCGTCGTGCGCACGAGGATGTGCCGCCCGATGCGCAGGAGCGGGCGGATCTCGCGCAGGCTCGGCCGCTTCGAGTCGGCGTGCGGGCGCAGCAGTTCGACGACGAACGCGGCACCCATCCCCGCCTGTGCGATCGCCGTCCCCGCCGCCGAGCCGGCGATCCCCCAGTGGAAGCCGTAGACGAACAGCACCTCGAGGACGATGTTCGCGACGTTCGACGCGACGACGATGACGAGCGGACGGCGCAGATTCGAGACGCCGCGCAGATAGCCCTGCCCCGCGAGCGCGATGAGCGCGGCGGGCAGTCCCACCGCCGCGATGCGGAAGTACACGAGCGCGTAATGACCCGAGCGCCCGTGGCCGCCGAGCCCGCGCAGCAGCGGCCCGCCCACCGCCTCGCAGACGACGAGCAGCGCGACCCCGATCGCGACCGCAGCCCACAGCGCCTGCGCTGCGAGCCGCGCCGCCCGCTCGTGCTGACCCGCACCCGACGCGCGCGCGACCACCGCCGTCGTCCCGTACGTGAGGAAGTTGAAGACCGTGAACGCGGCCGAGAGCACCGTGCCGGCGAGGCCGAGCGCCGCGATCTGCGGGCGGCCGAGATGGCCGACGATCGCCGTGTCGGCGAGCACGTACAACGGCTCGGCGGCGAGCGCGCCCAAGGCGGGCAGCGCGAGCCGGAGGATCTCGCGGTCGTGCGGGGAACGGAGGCGCACCGGCCGCCGACGATAATGGAGCGGTGAAAGTCGGAATCGTCGTCCCGTACTCGTGGTCCTTCTGGGGCGGCGTCGTCGAGCACGCGGAGCTGCAATCGGAGGCGCTGCGTGCGCTCGGCTGCGACGTGAAGACGATCATGGGCAACGACCCGCCCGGGCAGTTCACGCGCGTGCTGCACCCACGCCACGGCCGCCACGGCGAGCCGCCGCCCGACGTCATCCCGATCGGCCGCTCGGTGATCGTCCCCGCGAACGGCACGCTCCCCAACATCATCCTCAGCCCGAGCTCGTTCTTCCGCATCAGGGCCGCGCTCGCGCGCGAGCAATTCGACGTCGTGCACCTGCACGAGCCGATGACGCCGACGCCGTGCATCGCGACGCTCGCGCTCTACACCGGGCCGATGGTCGCCACCTTCCACGCGAGCGGCGAGCTCGGCTGGATGAAGATCGCCAAGCCGGTGTGGGGATTCCTCGCCGACCGGATCGACCGCCGGATCGCGGTGAGCGAGCTCGCGAAGACGGCGGCGGAGCGCTACCTGCCGGGCGAGTACGACATCGTCCCGAACGGCGTGCTCATCCCGCCCGCGGCCGACGCGGCGAACCGGCAGAACCGCATCGTCTTCGCCGGCCGCCACGAGACGCGCAAAGGCCTGCACATCCTGCTGCGCGCGTGGCCGGAGATCCACCGGCGCACCGGCGCGACACTGCGCGTCTGCGGCGCCGACCCGCTGCGCGTGCGGCTGCTGATGGGGCGGCTGGGCGTGCACGACGGGGTCGACGTGCTCGGCTTCCTGCCGCAGGAGGAGCTCACCGACGAGCTGCTCGCGGCGAAGCTGCTCGTCGCGCCGTCGCTCGGCGGCGAGAGCTTCGGCATCGTGCTCACCCGCGCGCTCGCGTGCGCGACGCCGGTGGTCGCATCCGACATTCCCGGATACCGTGCGGTCATGACCCCCGAGACGGCGGTGCTGTTCCCGGCGGGCGACGAGCAGGCGCTCACGGAGTCCGTCGTCGCGCTGCTTGCCGACGAGCCGCGCCGGCAGGCGCTCGGCACCGCGGGCCGCCGGCTCGCGCAGGAGCGCTACTCGTGGGAGGCGATCGGCCGCCGGCTGCTCGACGTGTACGAGTCGCTCGTCGCATGAGATATCCGCGGACGAAAGCGACGCGCTTCGCGATCGCGATCATCCTCGCCGGGCTCGCCGGCCTCTTCTTCTGGTGGCGCGGGTCGAGCCTCGCCGCGATCGGCGACGCGTTCACCGCGGTGCGCTGGGAATGGGTCGTCGCGGCGATCGGGCTCAACCTCCTCTCGGTCGTCGTGCGCGCGCTCGCCTGGACGACCGTGATCCGCATGGCGATGGACGAGCCGCACCCAAAGCCGCTGCTCGTCTTCTCGGCGTTCTCGGTCGGGCTCTTCGCGAACGCGCTGCTCCCGGGCCGCGTCGGCGAGCTCGCACGCGTCGGCGTGCTCGCGAAGAAGATGCCCGGTCGCAAGGGCGCGTGGGCGACGCTCGTCGGAACCGTCTTCGCCCACCGCGTGTTCGACGTCGTGCCCGTCGTGCTGCTCGTGCTCTACGTCGTCGTGACCGCGAACATCCCCGGCTCGGTGCGCGCGTCGCTCGTCGTCGCGATCCTCATCGGCATCGGCCTGTTCGTCTTTGCGTACGTCACCGCTCACACGCCGCGCCAGCTCGTCGCCCTCGAAGGGCTCGGGCCCGTGAAGCGCCTGCTGACGATGGGGCGGCAGGGGCTCGGCGTCATGCGCTCGCCCGTCGGCGCCGCGCTCGCGATCTTCTTCCAGATCTGCGGCTGGGTCTGCCAGCTCTTCGCCGTCTACACGGCGATGCGCGCGTTCGACATCCACGCGCCGCTGCCGTCTGCGGGCGTCGTGCTGCTGCTCATGAACGTCGTCACGATCTTCCCGTTCTGGCCCGGCAACGTCGGCCTCGTGCAGGTCGCGATCGCGACCGCGCTCGTCGGCTACGGCGTCGAGTATGCGCGCGGCGTCGCGTACGGCTTCGGGCTGCAGGCGATCGAGGCGTCGGTCGGCATCGGCGTCGGCCTCCTGTTCCTCGCGCGCGAGGGCCTCTCGTTCGCGATGCTGCAGGTGATGCCGAGCGCCGCCCAAGCGGAGATTCCCGAGGAGTCGGAGGAGAATGTCGTCGAGCCCGCGCGCGCTCGCGTGTCCGGGTAGCCTCAAAGGCGTCCTCACGGCACGCGCCGCGGCGGCAGCGCTGGCGCGCGGCCTCGGCGACTGCGACGAGCTGCCGCTCGCAGACGGCGGCGAAGGGACCGCCGACGTCGTGCCCGGCGTCGTCGAGGCGGCATCCGTCATCCCCCTCGACCCCGCGCACCTCGATCCGTTCGCGTCGAGCCGCCCGTTCGGCGAGCTGCTCGCGTCGGTCGACGCCGAGCGCTTGCTCATCGGGCTCGGCGGCACGGCGAACATGGACGCGGGTGCGGGCCTGCTCGAGGTGCTCGACGCGTTGCCGCCTGCGACCGTGCTGTGCGACGTGCAGACGACGCTGTACGACGCGCCGCGCCTGTTCGGGCCGCAGAAGGGCGCGACGCCCGAGCAGGTGCACGAGCTCGAGGCGCGCTTCCGCGCCGACGCGCGGCTCGCGCCGTTCGCGGCGCTGCCCGGCTCGGGCGCGGCCGGCGGCCTCGGCGCCGCGCTCGCGTACCTCGGCGCCGAGCTCGTGCCCGGCGCGGCCACGGTGCTCGACCTCGTCGGCTTCGATCCGTCGCGCTACGGCCTCGTCGTCACCGGCGAGGGCCGCGTCGACGCGACCACGGCGGAGGGCAAGGTGCCGTTCGAGGTCGCGCGCCGCTGCGCGGAGGCGGGCGTGCGCTGCGTCGTCTTCGGCGGCCTCGTCGCCGAGCCGCTGCCCGGTGTCGAGACCGTGGCGCTGTCGGGCGATCCCGCGCGCGCGGCCGCCGATCTCGAGGAGCTAGGGGCGCGTCTCCTCGACGCGGCGCGCTAGCTCTTCGATCTTCCCCTGTGCGGCGTCGAGCTTCGCGCGGCACGCGGCGTAGAGCGCCTCGCCGCGCTCCCACAGCGCGAGCGCCTCGTCGAGCGGCGCCTGCCCGTGCTCGAGCCGTTCGACGATTTGCTCGAGCTCCTGTTGCGCCTGCTCGAACGTCGGCTCGGTCACCGGACGTCCTCGACGCGGGCGCCGAAGCTGCTCTCGGCGAGCTCGACGTCGACGCGCTCGCCGACCGAGACGCGCGAGACGACGCCGTGCTCGTTGCGGACGATCGCGTAACCGCGGCGCAGCGTCGCCTTGGGCGAGAGGGTGCCGAGCTTGCCGGCGAGCGCCTCGATGCGGGCGCGCTTGCGCTCGACGAGCAGCGCGGGCGCGCGGCGCAGCCGTTCGTGCGCGCGCTCGGCGCGTTGCACGTCGCGGTCGAGCGTGCGGCGGACGTTGCGGCCGAGCGAGTCACGGGCACGGTCGAGTCGCTGCACGAGCTCGCCGAGGTCGGGGACGACGAGCCTGCCCGCCATCGTCGGCGTCGACGCGCGCACGTCGGCGGCGAGGTCGCAGAGCGGCGTGTCCTGCTCGTGGCCGACCGCGGAGACGATCGGCACGGGGGAGGTCGCGACCGCGCGCACGACCCGCTCGTCGCTGAACGGGAGCAGGTCCTCGAAGCTGCCGCCGCCGCGTGCGAGCACGATCACGTCGACGTTCGGTTGTTCGCACAGCGCGCGCAGGGCTGCGACGATCTCGTCGGCGGCGCGCGGCCCCTGCACGTACGTCTCCGCGACGAGAATATTCGCGGGCGGGAAGCGCGTCTGGATCGTCGTCAGCACGTCGCGCTTCGCCGCGGCGTCGTTGCCGGTGACGAGACCGATCCGGCGCGGCAGCAGCGGCAGCCTGCGCTTGCGCTCCTGCGCGAACAGTCCCTCGGCGGCGAGCTTCGTCTTCAGACGCTCGAGCGCGGCGAGATGCGCGCCGACGCCGAAGCGCTCGATCGAGAGTGCGCGCAGGCGGAAGTCGCCGCGCTGGTCGTACAGCTGAGGCCGGCCGAAGACGTGCACGCGCTCGCCGTTCGCGAGGTCGAGGCGGAGGCCGTCGAACTGCCCGCGCGCCATCGAGACGCCGACGCTCGCGCCTTCCTCCGGATCCTTGAGCGTGAAGAAGACGCTCGCCCAGCGCTCGTGGCGGCGAAGCTCCGTCACCTCGCCTTCGACCCACACGCTCGGCAGCCGCTCGAGCCACTGCGCGACGCCGCGGTTGAACGCGCCGACCGAGTAGACCGTCTTGTCCTCGTACGCGAGCGGCTCGACCTTCGCCACGGCGTTCAGCGTATCGGCGGGTAGATTCCCGCGATGCGGACTCTGTGCGGCGCCGCACTCCTCCTAGTGCTCGCAGCGCCGCGAACCGTGCCTGCGCCGCCTACTGGCACTCGGTCCTAAGCAGCGGGACAAGCTCATCGCGGCGCTCAACGCACTCACGCCGCCGCTTGCCGCGCTCGTGAAGAAGGCGCAACGAGTCGCGCAGGCGCTTGCGCTACCGAACTGCGTGCAGGCGGCCGGCGGCTAGCGGAGGACACGGAGGCGGCGCAAGCGGCAGCGTTCCCGCAGCGTCACCGGCTCGTCCAGCGCCAGCAGCCGGGGCACGGCCTCGTCGGGCACACGCCGCTTCTTGTCGCTGAAGTGGTCGACGAGATCGGCTCCGTTCACGTAGTGCTTGCGGACGTCGTGGTCGTCCACCGCCTCCTCGGCCAGACGGCCCGCAGCGACGGCCGCGTCGACCGCGGCCGTAGCGGCGTCCATCGTCGCGAAGAGCGGCTCGCCGTCGATCTCACACACCGTCTCGCCCGCGGCCTCGACGAGCGGGTTCACCCGGATCACCTGCAGGTCGAGGACGAGCCCGCCGGGCTCCACCGCGTCGATCATGTTGCGCAGGACGTACACGACGTCCTCGGCTTCCACTCATCAGAGTGACCAGGAGAAGAGCGCGAGATCGAACGAGCGCCGCTCGAACTCGATGTCGCGACCCGAGGCGACGCGGTAGTCCACACGCGCCGCGAGCTCGGTTGGCAGAGCTCGGCGGGCGCGCTCGACCGCGTCTGCGTCGGTGTCGAATGCGAGCACGTACGCTGCGTCGGCCGCGACCGGCAGCGTGAGGCGGCCGTCGCCGCAGCCGAGCTCGATCACGCGCCGGCCGCGGAAGTCCGCCAGCCGGTGCAGCGCAGCGAGATGCGCGCCTTCGGGATCGAGAACCTGGGTCAGCGCTTGTACGCCTTGACGGTTGTGCCGCGCGCGCCGAACTTCTGCGCCTTGGCGCGCGTGTCCTCGAACGCCGAGCGCGCGTACGTATCCACCAGCTGACCGGTCTCGATTCGCTCGAACCCGTGCCGCTCCAGCAACCTCGCGTACGCTGCCTCCAGCAGCGCCCCTGCTATTCAGCCGGTCCAGAGATCGATGTTCCGGCGGCCTTCCTCGCTCACCGGGTTCTGGATCGTCACGTCGGCGATCTGCAGCCGGCCGCCCGCAGCGAGCACGCGGTTGAGCTCGGCGAAGACGGCGTCCTTGTCCGGGATGAGGTCGATGACGCCGTTCGAGATCACGACGTCGAAGTGCCCGTCCGGGAACGGCAGCGACTCCGCCTCGCCCTCGACGAACTCGACGTTCGCGGCACCGAGCTCGGCGGCCGCGGCGCGCGCCTTCGCGAGCATCTCCGGCGTCATGTCGATGCCGGTGACGCGCCCGGCCTCACCGACCATCTGCGCGGCCACGAGCGAGTCGGTGCCGGCGCCCGAGCCGAGGTCGAGCACGCGCTCGCCGGGGTTCAGCCGGCCGAGCGTGAACGGATTCGCGACACCGGCGAACGACTCGACCGCGCTCTCCGGCACGTTTGCGAGCTCGTCCGGATACCCGAGGTCTTCCGCCCACGGCCGGCCGGTGGGGAAGACGAAGGCCTTCTCCGGCTCTTGCGACACCGAGGCATACGTCTTCTTGATCTCGCTTTTCAGGACGTCGACGTCGATCTCGACTTCAACTGCCACGGGCGCGATCCTAGGAACGGCTACGGTCGATTGCAAGTGGTCGTCGAGATCCTCTACTTCGAGGGCTGTCCGCACTACGCGGAGGCGCGAGACTCCGTCGAGCGCGTGAGCGGCGAGCTGGGGTTGTCGCCCGAGATCCGGCTCGTGCGAGTTGCGGATATCGCGGCGGCGGAGCGGCTGCGCTTCCTCGGCTCGCCGACCGTCCGTGTGAACGGACACGACGTCGAGCCGGGCGCCGACGAACGCGGCGATTTCGCCTTCAGCTGCCGTGTCTACGCGGCGGGAGCCGGCGTTCCGGACGAACGCCTGCTGCGCGACGCACTCGCCGCGAGCGGCTAGAGCAAGATCTCGGCCGCGGTGTCGTGCTCG
>DATGEH010000004.1:0-10550 GCA_035310325.1 Gaiellaceae bacterium | reverse complement strand
GAAGCGCTTGTTCCAGTAGTCCTCGCGGGCGATGAACACCGGCATGCAGTTCACCATCGCGCAACCGGCGGCGAGGATCTGCTCGGTGTACCACTTCGTCGCCTCTTCCGAGCCGACCGGCAGGTAGTTGACGACGACGTCGGTGTTCGTGGACTTCAGGATCCCGACGATGTCGGCGGTCTCGCCCGGCGCCTTCTCGACGACCTGCGAGAGGTACTTGCCGATGCCGTCGTGCGTCATGCCGCGGGAGACCGTGATGCCTGTCTTCGGCACGTCGGCGAACTTGATCGTGTTGTTCGGGTGCGCCCACATCGCGTCGGCGAGGTCCTCGCCGACCTTGCCCTTCACGACGTCGAAGGCGGCCGTGAACTCGATGTCGCGGATGTGGTATCCGCCGAGGTTCACGTGCATGAGGCCGGGGACGAACTGGTCCTCGGCGGCGTCCTTGTAGTACTCCCTTCCCTGGAGCAAGGAGTTGGCGCAGTTGCCGACGCCGATGATGGCGACGCGCACCTTGCCGTTCGATTCAGACATCAGTTCCTCCGGAGTTCAGTTGCTTGCGGACAAACAGGATGCGTTGCACAACCGTGATCGCCGACGTGGCGGCGAGGAGATAGATCGCCCACTGGAGTGCGCCCCACGGCGCGAGGACGAGCCCGGCGGCGATGACGACGACGCGCTCGGCACGCGAGCCGAGCCCGACGTCGCCGCGCAGCCCGAGCGCCTCTGCCTTCGCGCGGACGTACGGCACGAGGAACGAGCCGGCGACCGCGACGACGGTGAACACCGCGGCGATGTCGTTGCCGTGGTTCGCGAAGACGAGGCCGATCGCCGCGAGCATCGCGCCCTCGCCGACGCGGTCGGTCGTCGAGTCGAGGAACGCGCCGAACGGCGTCGTCTTCCCGCCGGCGCGCGCGAGCGCGCCGTCGAGGATGTCGAGCACCGAGCCGACGACGAAGACCGCGGCGCCGAGCCAGTAGTAGAGGAGCTGGTTGCGGCCCTCGAACGGGACGACGACCGCGGCGGCGATGCAGAGCGTGACGCCGGCGGCGGTGAGCGTGTTCGGGGTCACGCGCGTGCGCGCGAGGCCCCGGACGGAGCGGCTCGCAAGGGAGCGCGCGCCGGTGGTGTAGGTCTCCTTGACGCGCCCCGGACCGGATTCCAATCGCAATCCTGCTATGGCGCGACTATAGCAGGTTTGCGATGAGGGCCCTGGCCCTCGGGGCCTGCC
The DNA here is from genome assembly GCA_035310325.1 of Gaiellaceae bacterium. GTDB lineage: Bacteria > Actinomycetota > Thermoleophilia > Gaiellales > Gaiellaceae > Palsa-739. Next base: position 9,319 of record DATGEH010000004.1, on the reverse strand, counting down.
GCACGGCCAGAATCGAGACGAGCGCGACCCCGATCCCGGCGATCACGTCGAGCAGGAAGTGGTTCGCCGTGGCCATGACGCAGAACCAGACCCACATCGGCCAGGCAATCCAGATCGCCTTCGCCCACCAGCGCCGGCAGGCGGCGGCCAAGATGACGCCGACGATGAGCGCGTCCGCCGCATGCAGGCTCGGCATCGCCGCGTAGGGGTTGGCGGCGAGCGAGATGAGGCCGGAGCCGTGGTTGACGCCGCCGACGCCGTCGAGCGCGTCCTGGAACCCGAGCGTCGTGAAGACGCGCGGTGGGGCGGTCGGCCAGACGACGTAGCCCACGAGGCCGATCACATTCGCGAACAGCACGGTGTTGCGGAAGCGGGCGAAGTGCTCATGGCGGCGCAGGTACACCCAGAGGAGAGCGAGGCCGACGACGGTGAACTCGGAGTTCCAGTACGTCCAGGCGGCCGCAGTCAGGAGCCAGGTCGAGGAGTCGGCGATCCGCTGCGCGGTCAGCTCCCAGAGGTGATGCGTGGTGCGCTGCTCGAAGGCGATGACCCGCCAGCCGTTCCAGAACGCGTGTGCTGGATTCCGGTCGGCGAACCCGCGGGCGACCTGGTACGCGGCCAAGAAGCCGAACCAGATGACGATCTGGCGCCAGAAATCCGTCCACCCATGCGGAAGGATCCGGCGGCCGGCTGCCACAACGGCGGTCACGGGGCGATTCTAGTGGCCCGGACGGTCGCTACGAAACCGCCGCTCAGCCACCGATATAGGACATCTCGACCTTGGGCAGGGCCGCGGTCTCGGCGCTGCGGAGCTCCGAATAGCGGTCGGTGCGGCGCGTCCAGATCGCGCGCAGCGTCTCCGCGATGTCCTCATCGGTGGCCCCGGCGCGGAGCGGCCCCCGCAGATCGTGGCCCTTGAGGGCGAAGAGGCACGTGTACAGGCTCCCTTCGGCCGAGAGCCGGGCGCGCGAGCAGCCGCCGCAGAACGGCTCGGTGACGGAGGCGATGACGCCGATCTCCCCGGCGCCGTCCTTGTACCGCCAGCGCCGCGACGTCGAGTCGGCCCCGGCGGCGAGCGGTTCGAGTGGCCAGACGGCGTCGATCCTGCTCACGATCTCCTTGGCGGAGACGACATCGTCGAGTCGCCAGCCGTTCGTGTGACCGACGTCCATGTACTCGATGAAGCGCAGCACGTGGCCGCTGCCGCGGAACTTCTCCGCCAGCGCGACGATGCCGTCGTCGTTCGCGCCGCGCTTGACGACCGCATTCACCTTCACGCGCAGCCCGGCGGCCGCGGCGGCGTCGATCCCCTCGAGCACGCGGTCGACGGGGAAGTCGACGTCGTTCAGTGCGCGGAACGTCGCATCGTCGACGGAGTCGAGGCTGACGGTGACGCGGTCGAGGCCGGCGTCGGCGAGCGCCTGCGCCTTCTGCGGCAGCAGCGCGCCGTTGGTCGTCAGCGCGAGCTCGAGGCCCGGAATCGCGTGCAGCTGCGCGACGAGCCGTTCGACGTCGCGGCGCACGAGCGGCTCGCCGCCGGTGATGCGCACGGTGCGGACGCCGAGCGTGGCGAACACGCCGACGATGCGGGCGATCTCCTCGAAGGTCAGCAGCTCCTTGCGGTCGAGGAATGCGTACTCATGGCCGAAGACCTCCTTCGGCATGCAGTAGACGCAGCGGAAGTTGCAGCGGTCCGTGATCGAGACGCGCAACGTCTCGAGCGGTCGGTTCAGGGTGTCGAGAAGCGCCATCCCACGGTCATTCTGCCCATACCTTCGCGAGCTCGATGATGGTGAGTGCGGCAAGCCCCATGTCGTCGACGCAGATCCACTCGCGCTCGCTGTGGGCGTCGTGGCCGCCGGTGAAGATGTTCGGCGTCGGCAGGCCCATCTCGGTGAGCGCGGATCCGTCCGTGCCCCCGCGGATCGCGGTCATCTTCGGCTCGAGCCCCACGCGACGAACGGCCTCGGCGAGGTTCGCGACGATCTGCGGATGCTGCTCGAGCGTCGGGCGCATGTTCCGGTACTGGATCTGCGACTCGACGTCGATCGTGCAGCGCGGCTCCTCCGCGGCGACGTCGGCTGCGAGCTTCTGCAGGAACGCGACATGTGCGTCCAGCTGGTCGTTGTCGAAGTCGCGCACGATGAAGCGCAGCTCGACCTCGGACGAGTCGCCCGCGATCTGCGTCGGGTGCACGTACCCCTCGCGCTCGTGCGTCGTCTCCGGCGACAGCCGCTCCTGCGGCAGGCGTTCGACGACGCGCGCGGCGAGCTTCACCGCGTTCACGAGCTCGCCCTTCGCGAGCCCGGGATGGATCGCGCGCCCACGGATCCGCATGCGCACGGAGGCGCCGGAGAACGTCTCTTCCTGGATCTCGCCGGCGGTCGAGCCGTCGAGCGTGTATGCGGCAACGGCGCCGAACGTCTCGACCGGGAAGTGGATGACGCCGCGCCCGACCTCCTCGTCGGGATTGAACGCGACCTTGACCGTGCCGTGCGGAACGTCGGGATTCGCGACGAGGTAGGCGGCCGCGGCCATGATCTCCGCCACGCCCGCCTTGTCGTCGGCGCCGAGCAGCGTCGTGCCGTCGGTGGTGATGACGTCGTGCCCGGCATGCTCGGCGAGGTGCGGCGACTCGGCGGGCCGGATGATCTGGCCCGAGTCGCCGAGCACGATGTCGCCGCCCTCGTAGCGGCGGCGCTGCGGCTGCACATTCGCGCCGCTGACCTCGCGCGCGGTGTCGACGTGCGCGAACAACGCGATCGTCGGAACCTCGCGATCGACCGTTGCGGGAATGGTTCCCGTGACGTAGCCGTGCTCGTCGATCGCGGCGTCCTCGACGCCGATCTCCTTGAGCTCGTCGGCGAGCACGCGCAACAGGTCTAGCTGTTTCGCGGTGCTCGGGTACGACGTCGAATCGTCGTCCGACTGGGTGTCGTAGCGCACGTAGCGGAGGAATCGCTCCGCCGCGTCTTCGGCGAGCCGCTCGGCGAGAGCCATGGGACGAGCGTAGCGTTACGCGAGTGATTGCCGTCGCGCTGGCGCTCGTCTCCGCGCTCCTCTTCGGCGGCATGAGCGTCGGGTTGCGCATCGGTCTCAGTCGCAGGCCAGACGTCGAGCTCGCAACGGTTGCGACGATCGCGGGCGCGCTCGTCGTCGCAGTCGTCGTCGCGGTTGCGGAGGTTCCCTCGCGCGGAGTGCACGCCGGCGCCGCGTGGCCGTTCCTGCTCGCGGGCCTGCTGCAGCCGGGGGTGGGGCAGCTGCTCGTGACGCTCGCGGTCCGCGAAGCCGGCGCATCGCGGGCGTCCGTCGTCTTCGGTGCGGCGCCGCTCGTCTCGGTGACGATCGCGCTCGTCCTGCTCGGCGAGCCCGTGAGCGCGCCGCTCATCGTCGGCGCGGTGCTCATCGTCGCGGGCGGCTTCGAGCTCGCATGGGAGCGCGATCGCCCCGGCCACGTGCGGCCGATCGGATTCGTCTACGCGTTCCTGGTCACCGTCCTCTTCTCCACGCGCGACAACCTGCTGCGCTGGCTCGCGAAGAGCACGTCCGTGCCGCCCGGAGTCGCGGCCGTCGCGACGCTGCTCGGCGGCGGGATCGTCATCGCCGCCGTGCTCGGCCCGCGCGTGAAGAACCTGCGCGGCGTCGCGCCCTTCCTCGTCGTCGGCGTGTTGTTCGGGCTGTCGTACGTCGCGCTCTTCGAGGCCTACTACCGCGCGCGCGTCACCGTCGTCTCGCCGCTGATCGCGACCGAGTCGCTGTGGGGCGTCGCGCTCTCGATCCTGCTCATCCGCCGCACCGAGCTCGTCAGCCGCCGGCTCGTCTTCGGCGCCCTCCTCATCGTCGCCGGCGGCGCGCTCATAGGCGCGTTCCGGTAGCGGCTGCGCCTCGCTCGCGCCGCATGGACGTCATGTGGCTCAACCATGCCGATTCGACGATACAACTCACGGTCGGGCCATATCTGCTATAAAGGCACTCAGATTTTCTCACCAGGAGGACTAGATAGCAATGGCAAAAACGATCGGAATCGACCTGGGCACGACCAACTCGTGCATGGCCGTGATGGAGGGCGGAGAGCCCGCCGTCATCCCGAACGCCGAGGGCGGCCGGACGACTCCGTCCGTCGTCGCGTTCGCGAAGGACGGCCACCGGCTCGTCGGCGCTCCCGCGCGGCGGCAGCAAGTCACGAACCCGCAGAACACGATCTTCTCGATCAAGCGCTTCATGGGGCGCAAGTTCGACGAGGTCTCGGAGGAGATGAAGATCGTCCCGTACGAGGTCGACAAGGGCCCGAACGGCGACGTGCGCGTGGAGGCGGAGGGCAAGGAGTACCCGCCGCCGGAGATCAGCGCGATGATCCTCCAGAAGCTCAAGTCGGACGCCGAGGCGTATCTCGGCGAGTCCGTCGACGACGCGGTCATCACCGTCCCCGCGTACTTCAACAACGCGCAGCGGGAGGCGACGAAGGACGCCGGCAAGATCGCCGGCCTCAACGTGCTGCGGATCATCAACGAGCCGACCGCCGCGGCGCTCGCGTACGGCCTCGACAAGGAGGGCGTGGACCAGACGATCCTCGTCTTCGACCTCGGCGGCGGCACGTTCGACGTGTCGGTGCTCGAGCTCGGCGAGGGCGTCTTCGAGGTGAAGTCGACCGCCGGTGACAACCATCTCGGCGGCGACAACTTCGACAAGGCGGTCGTCGACTGGATGGTCGGGGAATTCAAGAAGGACCAGGGCATCGACCTCGCCGCGGACAAGATGGCGCTCCAGCGTCTGTACGAGGCGGCGGAGAAGGCGAAGATCGAGCTGTCGTCGACGATGACGACGCAGATCAACCTCCCCTTCGTCACCGCGACCGCCGAAGGCCCGAAACACCTCGACCTGCAGCTCACGCGCGCGAAGCTCGAGGAGATCACCGCCGATCTGCTCGAGCGCACGGTTGCGCCGACGAAGCAGGCGCTCGCCGATGCAGAGCTCGACAAGTCGAAGATCGACCACGTCGTCCTCGTCGGCGGCATGACGCGCATGCCCGCGGTGCAGGCGAAGGTGAAGGAGCTCATCGGCAAGGACCCGCACAAGGGCGTGAACCCGGACGAGGTCGTCGCCGTCGGCGCCGCGCTTCAGGCCGGCGTGCTCAAGGGCGAGGTGAAGGACATCCTCCTCCTCGACGTCACGCCGCTGTCGCTCGGCATCGAGACGAAGGGCGGCGTGTTCACGAGGCTCATCGAGCGGAACACGACCATCCCGACGAAGAAGTCCGAGGTCTTCACGACCGCCGAGGACAACCAGCCCTCGGTCGAGGTGCACGTTCTGCAGGGCGAGTCGGAGATGGCGCTCTACAACAAGACGCTCGGCAAGTTCCAGCTCGTCGGCATCCCGCCGGCGCCGCGGGGCATGCCGCAGGTCGAGGTCACGTTCGACATCGACGCGAACGGGATCATCAACGTCTCGGCGAAGGATCTCGGCACGGGCAACGTGCAGCAGATCCAGATCCAGGGCGGCTCCGGCCTCTCCGAGGACGAGGTCAAGCAGATGATCCAGAACGCCGAGGCGCACGCCGACGAGGCGCACAAGCTGCGCGAGACCGTCGACGCGAAGAACCTCGCCGAGACGCTCGCGTACCAGACCGAACGCTCGCTCAAGGAGCACCGCGACAAGCTCGACGAGTCCGAGGCCTCGACGATCGAGGGCCGGATCATGGAGCTGCGGTCGGCACTCGAGGGCGACGACCTGGGCGACATCCGGGCAAAGACGGAGGCGCTGCAGGAGGCGTCGCACAAGCTCGCCGAGGCTGTGTACGCGCAGGCGACTGCACAGCAGCAGGCGTCCGCGACCGGTAACGGCGACGCGCCGACCGTCGACGACGAGGTCGTCGAGGAAGGCGAGTACGAAGACGTGACCAATGCATGACGAGCAGGTCGAGCAGCAGGAGGACGCAGCAGCCGAGGTAGACGATCGGCTGCTGCGCCTCGCTGCCGATTTCGAGAACTACAAGAAGCGCGCCGCGCGCGAGCGTGACGAGTACGTCACGTTCGCGAACGAGCGGCTGATCAAGGAGCTGCTGCCGGTGCTCGACGATCTCGAGCGCGCGCTGCAGGCGGCTGCCGAGCACGAGGAGGCGAAGCTCGAGGAAGGCGTCGAGCTCGTCCACCGTTCGCTTGCGTCGCTGCTCGCGCGTAACGGTGTGAAGGAGATCTCGACCGACGGCAAGTTCGACCCGCACATGCACGAGGCGTTGCTGTCTCAGCCGTCGGATGCGGAGCAGGGCTCCGTCATCGACGTCATGCAGAAGGGCTACACGATCGGCGACCGCGTCGTGCGGCCAGCCCGGGTGATCGTCTCCGAATGAGCTCGTTGTACGACACGCTCGGTGTGAAGAAGTCGGCGACGCCGGAGGAGATCAAGAAGGCGTACCGCAAGCTCGCGCGCGAGCATCACCCCGACGCGAATGCCGGCAACAAGGACTCGGAGGAGCGCTTCAAGGAGGTGCAGCACGCGTACGACGTGCTCTCCGATGTCGACAAGCGGAAGCAGTACGACCGCTTCGGCGCGCGGAACGGCCGCGCGCCCGGTCCCGGCAGCGGCCCGAACGTCGATTACGGCGACTTCGACTTCGGCGACATCTCCGACCTGTTCGGCGGTCTCTTCGGCGGCGGCGGCCGGGCGGGCGGCACGCGCGCCCGGCGGCAGCCGCTGCGTGGCAGCGACATCGAGGCGCAGGTCCATCTCTCGTTCGAAGACGCCCTGCGTGGCGCCGAGGCGAAGATTCCCGTCGAGGTCATGACCGCCTGCCGCGAATGCGGCGGCACCGGAGCGCAGCCCGGCACGGCGCCGATCATCTGCCCGGAGTGCAACGGCCGCGGGGTGAGATCGGAGAGCCAGGGGTTGTTCGCGCTCTCGCAGCCGTGCCCGCGCTGCCGCGGCAACGGCACCGTCATCGAGCAGCCGTGCGCAAAGTGTCACGGCTCCGGCCGGGAGCGGCGTGTGAAGACGTACACGGTGAAGATCAAGCCGGGCGTCAAGGATGGCACGCGCATCCGGCTGAAGGGGAAGGGCGAGGCGGGCGAGAACGGCGGCCCCGCAGGTGACCTCATCGTCGTCACGCGCGTCGCGAAGTCCGACACGTACGAGCGGCGCGGCGACGATCTCGTCGTCAACGTGCCGGTCTCGTATCCGACTGCGCGGCTCGGCGGCTCGGTGGAGGTGCCGACGCCGGAGGGCAAGGTCTCGCTGAAGATTCCGGCCGGCTCCGAGGACGGCAAGCTGCTGCGCATCAAGGGCAGGGGCGCGCCGAAGCTCAGCGGCAAGGGCAACGGCGACGTGCTCGCGCGCGTCCGCATCGACGTTCCGAAGCGCGTGTCGAAGAAGGAGCGCGAGCTCCTCGAAGAGCTGCGGAAGGTGAGCGGCTGATGTCGAAGCACGACGACCTGCTGAACCAGGGCCCGCGCGAAGCTCCCGAGCCGGAGACTGCCGAGCAGCGCAGCCAGAAGCTCGGCCTGAAGACCGCAGGCGGCGGCGTCGCCGCGGGCGGGATCGGCCTCGCGAAGGCGGGCGTCCTGTCGAAGCTCATCCTGTGGATCTTCGTTTGGAACGGCGTCAGCACGGGGCTGCGCATCGGCGGGTGGATCGGCATCGCGATCATCGCCGCCGTCATCGGCGGCTTCGTCTGGTACCGGCGGAGGCAGCACGCAGGAGCCGTCGCCGGCGAGGAGCGCGCTGCATGAACGATCGGCCGATCTACATGATCAGCGTCGCCGCCGACCTCGTCGGCATGCATCCGCAGACGCTTCGCATCTACGAGTCGAAGGGTCTCGTCCGTCCGCAGCGCACGCCCGGCGGTACGCGCCTCTACTCCGAGGTCGACGTCGAACGGCTGCGCGTCATCCAGCGGCTCACGACGGAAGTCGGCCTCAATCTCGCGGGCGTCGAGCTCGTGCTGCGGCTCGAGGACGAGCTGCGCAAGGCGCGCGACCAGATCGAGCGGTTGCAGCGGCGCCTCGTCGAAGAGGTCCAAGACGTGCACAAGCACTATCGGCGCGACCTCGTGCTCTACCGCGAAGAACGACACCCGGAGAGACGCTGATGGACTTCAACAAGCTCACGCTCAAGTCGCAGGAGGCGGTCGCCGCCGCGCAGGAGCTCGCGCGCCGCAACGGCAACCCCGAGCTCTACCCCGAGCACCTGCTCATCGCGCTGCTCGACCAGGACCTGCCGCGCCGTCTCGTCCCCGACGCGAACGCGCTGCGTGCGCAGGCCGACGCGGCACTCACGCAGAAGCCGACCATCGCCGGCGCGCAGCAGCAGCCGCAGCTCTCGTCCGCGCTCGCCAAGGTGCTCGACAAGGCGGAGGACGAGGCAAAGCGGATGCAGGACGAGTTCGTCTCGACCGAGCATCTGCTGCTCGCGCTCGATGTCGTGCCGCGCGACGCACTGCTCGAAAAGCTCGAGCAGGTGCGCGGCGGCCAGCGCGTCACGTCGCAGGACCCGGAGGGCGCGTACGAGGCACTCGCGAAGTTCGGGCGCGACCTCACCGACGCCGCCGAGGAGGGCAAGCTCGACCCGGTGATCGGGCGCGACGAGGAGATCCGGCGCGTCATTCAGGTGCTGTCACGCCGCACGAAGAACAACCCTGTGCTGATCGGCGAGCCCGGCACGGGCAAGACCGCCATCGTCGAAGGGCTCGCACAGCGCATCGTCGCCGGCGACGTGCCCGAAGGGTTGAAGGGCAAGCGCGTATGGGCGCTCGACATCGGCTCGCTGCTCGCCGGTGCGAAGTACCGCGGCGAGTTCGAGGAGCGGCTGAAGGCGGTGCTGAACGAGATCCGCAATGCCGAGGGCGAGCTCATCCTCTTCATCGACGAGCTGCACACCATCGTCGGCGCGGGCGCGGCCGAAGGCGCGGTCGACGCCGCGAACATGCTCAAGCCGATGCTCGCGCGCGGCGAGCTGCGCTGCGTCGGCGCGACGACGCTCGACGAGTACCGCAAGCACATCGAGAAGGACGCCGCGCTCGAGCGGCGCTTCCAGCCCGTCTTCGTCGGCGAGCCGTCGGTGTCCGACACGATCGCGATTCTGCGCGGCCTGAAGGAGACGTACGAGTCGCACCACGGTGTGCGCATCCGCGACGCCGCGCTTGTCGCGGCCGCAGTGCTGTCGCACCGGTACATCTCCGATCGCTTCCTGCCCGACAAGGCGATCGACCTCGTCGACGAGGCCGCGAGCCGGCTCCGGATCGCCGCGGAGTCGAAGCCCCGGGAACTCGACGAGATCGACCGCCGCGTGATCCAGCTCAAGATCGAGCGGGAGGCCCTGAAGAAGGAAA
>DATGEH010000003.1:0-4630 GCA_035310325.1 Gaiellaceae bacterium | reverse complement strand
CGACCGCAGCGCCGCTTCGGCGTGTCCCTGGCTCTCATACCACTCCGCCGCGCGACGGTTGATCTCCTCCCGCTCGTCCTCGGTCAGCGGCAGATGGACGGCGGCGAACTCCCGCACGAGCGCGATGAGCGAGTACCAGCCCGCTGCATGTCGCTGCGGCTCGAGGAACAGCCCGCGCCGCGCGAGCGACGCGATCACCTGCACTGCGTCCGGAACGCCGAGCGTCTCGCACAGCTCGGAAGTGAAGCCTTCGAGCGGAGCAGCGACACGGACGAGCGCCGCCGTCGACGGCGGCTCCCGCTGGAACACCTCGGCGGCGAGATACGAGTAGACGGCGCCGCCCGGTTGTCGCAGACGGTCGAGTGCGACGTCGCGCTCGTCCTCAGGAACGGCGGCGAGCGTCTCGACCGCGAGCCGCGTCGCGACGGGCCAGCCTGATGTTGCGGCATGGATGAGCTCCGCGGTCTCGGCCGACTCCGTTCCGAGAACCGACGCGACGATGTTCCGCGTCTCGTCGGCGCCGAACGCGAGGGCCGACGCGTCGAGCTCGAGCACGTCGCCCGCACCGCGCAACCGCTCGATGGGGAACGGAACGTCGTCGCGCGACGCGACGATCAGGTGCAGCGTGCGCGGTGCCTGCCGGCAGAGTGCCTCGACGAACCGGATCGATGCGGGCGCGCCGCCGATCTCGTGCAGGTCGTCGAGCACGAGCACGAGGTCGCGCCGTAGACGCTGGTCGAGCGCGTCGCACAACGCGGCGGCGTAGGCCTGCGCGCGCGCGATGTCGTCCGTGTCACCGGCCGGCCCGCGCCAACCGCGTACCGCGGCCTCGATCTCGGGCGGGAGACCGGGCACGCGCACCCGCAATGCGTCGAGCACGCTGCGAGCGAACGAGCCGAGCACGACGTCCTCGGGAGTCAGTGTGTGCCAGCACGCGCGCACGCCTACGGCCCAGTTGGAGAGGAGCGTCGACTTGCCGAAACCGGCTGTTGCGATGACTGCGGTCAGCCGTCGGCCAAGCGCGTCGTCGAGTCGGCGCTCGAGATGCGGCCGCGGCACGAAGGACTCGTGCATCTCTGTTGACGATCGTAGACCTCTGCGGTGCCTTAGGTCTAGCCATGGTCCGGAGCAACAAACGGCCGACTGGAAGTCTCGGCGCTCAGAAGAGCCATGCGAACCGTCTCGGCGCAGCCCGGCCGAGCGCACTCACAAGCAAGTTCGACCTCACGCGAGTCGTTTCCGCCTGTGGCATCGAGATGCGCACGGATCTGGCGCAGGCGTGCGTCATTCTCATCGCAGCGCCGTCGACCGACAGCCCCGTGATCGGGGTTCTCGATCCAGTCGTGGATGAGCGGCTCGACGAAGGACGCGACGATCTGCTCGGTTTCGCGCACGTCGCCGATCTCGATCACCGCCGCAGCGCATCGTAGGCGATCGGCCAGGATAGCGTCGCGCGCGAGACGGTTCTCGAGCGCGCGTTCGGGATCGCGCGTCCGGGCGTACGTGTTCGAGCCGCGCGCGGTGACCAGCTCGCGCTGCAGCGCCGGCGCGGCGACAACGAAGAGCGCAGCGCCGCGCGATGCGACCAGTTCGGGCAGGAGCTGTGGACCGTCCACCAGCAAGGGCGAATCGTCTTCGATCTGCGCGAGGTCTTCGAGCACGAGCGGAAAGCGACGCCGCGCGTGCTCCTCGAACCAGTCCGCAAGCTCCTCCGGCGTCGAGTCGACCCACAGTTCGTCGAGCGATCGGGTCTCCTGTGGCAACTTCGACTCGTGCTCGTACGTCCGCGTGTCGAGCGAGTACAGGCGAAGGTCGTGCGCCCGTGCGAGTGCGCGCGCAGCCGTCGTCTTGCCGACGCCGGACATGCCGCCGATCCAGAGCGTTGGCTTCAGCGCCCGAAGAACCAGGCTTCGAGCGGCTTCAAGCACTCGTCACGAGTGAACGGGCGGAGGAACTCACCGCGGCCATCCCGCTCGTCGACCGTGAGATCGTCCTCGAGCGCCGCGTTCGCAGCGTCGAGCGCGTCGCCGAGCTCGTACCCCTCGAAGATGTAGTCCTCGCGACGCGTCGCCACGCCGTTGCGATGCTCGGGATCGATCGCGCGGCCGACGGCCCACACTGCGCCCGGCTTGCGCTCGATCCAGATGACGACGACTTCCTCGTTGCCGGCATCGTCGATCCCATGGAGCACCCGCTCCGCGAACCTGCCGCGGTCGGCCGAGACTTGCACAGGGCCGACTATACAATCGCTGCGTGCTCAAGGTCGGCAGCTTTCTGCGCAACCCGTTCTCGTTTCTGTTCGCGCGCAGCTCGGCCGAGGAAGTCGTGGCCACGTACCTGCTGCGCGAGCATGGGCAGGGTCGAGGCGTCGCGGAGATCGTCACCGATCCCTACGTGCAGAACCGGCTGACGCCGGAGCAAACGGAGCGGATGCTCGAGCGGGCGGACATCATCCACGCCCTCGGCGAGCAGGACATCGCCGCCGCGCGACAGATCCTCAGCGGCTAGAACTCGGATCGGAGTGACGCCCGTCGGCTGGGCGCACCGGCGGGATGCAAGGCGGTCGGACGACGTCGCGCTCACTTCGATTCGAGTTCTCTCACGACGGCGGCGGCTGCGGCGATGTCCCACGCCGCGAGCCCGTTCGACTTGAAGACGACGATGTCGCCGTCGGACTGACGGCCGCTCGTCTGCCCGCCGACGACCTCCTGCAGCTCGTGCACCTCGAGCCAGTCGAGCACGCCCTTCTCGACGGGCTCGATCAGGTCGGCCGACTCCAGGCGCGCATCCTCGACCGAGTCGCAGCAGACGAACGTCGCGCGCTCGAGGACGGCGTTGTCGAGCTCGCGCTTGCGGCCGTCGTTCGCACCGACGGCGCACACGAGCGCACCTTCGCGCAGCCAGTCGCCGCGCAGGACGGGATCGACCGACGTCGTCACGGTGGCGACGATGTCGCATTCCGCGCAGTCGCGCGCGCTCTCCGCGGCCTCTGCGTCGTGCCGTTCGCAGAAGGCGCGCAGATGTTCCTCGGTGCGGCAGTACGCGACGACGCGCTCGATGCCGGGCACCGCGGCACGGATGCACTCCACCTGCGTACGCGCTTGCGAGCCGCAGCCGATGACGCCGAGGCTCGTCGCACCCGGGCGGGCGAGGTACTTCGCGGCCACCGCGCTCGCCGCTCCCGTTCGCAGCCGTCCGAGCATGTCTGCCTCGAGCACGGCGACGAGCTCCGGCCGGTCGGCGCGGAAGAGGAGCACGACGAAGCGCACGCCCTCGCGAAAGCCGGCATACACCTTCGCGCCGGCGTACCCGAGCTCCAGGTCGGAGGCGGCCATGACCGCAAGCTGGCCGGCATCGAGCGGAAGGCGATACCGCGACCGGTTCGCGACCGACCCGGCTGCCATCCGCCGGAAACAGCCCTCGATCGCCTCGACCGCGCCGGCAGGCGTCAGCAGCTCGGCGACCTCGTCCTCGGTGAAGAAGCGCGGCATACGGCGATTCTCTCAATGAGGCTCGGCTGGTCAGGAAGGCACCACCGGTCAGATATTGCGGCGATGGGCATCGGGCGGGCTCACTCGTGATACTCGTGGCCGCCGCGCCCGCGGGCGCTCGCCCCCTCACCCCGGCGCCGCCGACGCAGCAGCAGACGCAGGCCGCGCAAGACGCATGCAAGGCGCAGGGCCTCACGCCGGCGACCGACCCGTTCCGGCAGCGCGTCGGCAAGCAGCTCGCGCAATCAGCCGGAGGCGGACAAGCTCCACCCCAGGGAGGACAAGCCCCGAGTGGTCCGCCGCCGCCCGGCGCCGATGCCTGCAAGGCGAAGGGGCTGAAGCCCGGAACCGACGATTTCAATGCGTGCATCAAGGCCGCAGCAGCGGCCCATCCCAGCCAGACCGGGACAGCCGCGCAGTAGGCAGCGGTCGGGCGTGCCGAACGCCGCCGCCCAGGCTGCAATCGACGGCTGCAAGGCGAGCGGCGTCCCGCAGCTCACCGACGCGTTCAAGGCGTGCGTAGAAGCCGCAACCGCGGCCGCGTCGATCTCGGGCTGTACGGGCGAGCAGCTCGCCGCGGTCAACGATGCCTCAAGGCCGAGCTGAACGGCTGAGCTCGCGCGGCATGATGCGGGCGTGGTCGACTTCGACGCGCTCGTGCAAGAAGCACTCGACGCTCTCCCAGCCGATCTGCGCGATCGCATCACGAACGTCGAGATCGCGATCGAACACGAGCCGCCTCCGGGCAAGAACTATCTCGGCCTGTACCAGGGCATCCCGTTGACGCGCCGCGGCGCCGGCTACAGCGCCCCGCTCTACAGCGGAGCGCTGCCGGACAAGATCACCGTGTATAGCGGGCCGCTCGAGCGCTACTACGGATCCGATCCCGCGCGTCTCGCACGCGAGGTGCGTCGCGTCGTGTGGCACGAGCTCGCACACCACTTCGGCATCAGCGACGACCGGCTCGTCGAGATCGACCGCTACTGAACAGCGTGAGATGCTCCCGGCCGGACACAATCCGAACCGCGCTGCGCGACTTGCCGGGTTCCGCTTCGAGCTTGGTGCCGGGTAGCGGAGGCTTCGTAACACGGCCGACTGACGTGGGCACTTTTAGGCCCTCGGTCCGGTGAGAGCGCTGG
>DATGEH010000002.1:0-5378 GCA_035310325.1 Gaiellaceae bacterium | reverse complement strand
GGAAGCCGGTCGGGTCGTCGTCCACCTCGTACAGCGCCGGAGGCGAGCGGTACGCGACGTTGAGGTCGCGGACGAGCGCCTGGATGCCCTCGTGCTCCGCGTACTCGAGCAGGTTCCAGTGGAGCGACCCGTCGTGGCTCCACTCCTCCCATTCACCGAGCTCACCGCCCATGAAGAGCAGCTTCTTGCCGGGATGCGCCCACATGTAGGCGTACAACGAGCGCAAATTCGCAAACTTCTGCCAGCGGTCGCCTGGCATCTTGTCGAGCAACGAGCGCTTGCCGTGCACGACCTCGTCGTGCGACAGCGGCAGGATGAAGTTCTCGGTGAACGCATAGAGCAGCGAGAACGTCAGCGTGTGGTGGTGGAAGCTGCGATAGACGGGATCCTTCTGGAAGTACTCGAGCGTGTCGTGCATCCAGCCCATGTTCCACTTGAAGCCGAAGCCGAGCCCGCCGAGATAGGTCGGACGCGAGACGCCGGGCCAGGCGGTCGACTCCTCCGCCGCCGAGATGACCCCGGGCTCGCGCGAGAAGAGGGTCTCGTTCACTTCCTTGAGGAACTGGACGGCGTCGAGATCCTCGCGGCCGCCGAACTCGTTCGGTATCCACTCGCCTGCTTTCCGCGAGTAGTCGAGGTAGAGCATCGATGCGACTGCGTCGACGCGGATTCCGTCCGCATGGTGCTCGCGCAGCCAGTAGAGCGCGTTCGACAGCAGGAAGTTCTTCACCTCCGCGCGGCCGAAGTTGAACACGAGCGTTCCCCAGTCCGGATGCGCGCCGCGTCGCGGATCGGCGTGCTCGTATAGGTGCGAGCCGTCGAAGAGCGCGAGCGCCCAGTCGTCGCGCGGGAAGTGCGCAGGCACCCAGTCGAGGATCACGCCGAGGCCGCGCTGGTGCAGCCGGTCGACGAACGCGCGGAAGTCGTCGGGCGAGCCGAAGCGCGACGTCGGCGCGAAATACCCGGTCACCTGATAACCCCACGACCCGGAGAACGGGTGCTGCATGACCGGCAGCAGCTCGACGTGCGTGAAGCCGAGATCGGAGACGTAGTCGGCGAGCTCGTCCGCGAGCTCGAGATACGTCAGCGAGCGATTGTCCTCAGCCGGGTTGCGCCGCCATGAGCCGAGATGCACCTCGTAGATCGAGATCGGCTCGGCGAGCGGCGCCGACCGGCGGCGCGTCTCGAGCCACTTCTCGTCTTTCCAAGCGTGCGCGGACTCGTAGACGATCGACGCCGTCTCCGGCGGCACCTCGCTGTGAAATGCGACCGGATCGGCCTTGAGGCGAAGGCGCCCGTCCTGCGTGCGCAGCTCGAACTTGTACTTCGCTCCCTGCTCGACGCCGGGGATGAACAGCTCCCAAATCCCCGACGAGCCGAGCGAGCGCATCGGGTGCAGCCGCCCGTCCCAGGAATTGAAGTCGCCGACGACCGAGACCGAGCGCGCGTTCGGCGCCCACACCGCAAATGCCGTGCCGAGCACACCGTCGATCTCACGGACGTGCGCGCCGAGCTTCTCGTACAGCTGCTCGTGGCGGCCTTCCATCGCGAGATGCAGGTCGAGCTCGCCGAGCGTCGGCAGGAACGCGTACGGATCGCGCACCGTGTACGTGCTGCCGTCCGGATACTCGACCTCGAGCTCGTACTCGAGCGGCAGCTTCGCCTTCGGCAGCAGCGCCTCCCACAGGCCCGCGGAATCCTTCAGTTCGGCGTCGACGCCGGCGGGCTGCACGCGCACCGCCTGCGCCTCCGGCCGGTATGCGCGCACGACGACACCGCCGTTCGACTCGTGCGCGCCGAGGACGCGGTGCGGATCCGCACCGAGCTCGATCACGACGTAGTCGCCGCGCCTTCGATGAGCCGCTGGATGCCGGTGACGGGAATCGTCACCCAGTCCGGACGGTTGTCGACCTCGTAGCGCAGCTCGTACACCGCCTTCTCGAGCTCGTAGACGGCGAGCAGCCGCTCGAGGCCGGCCTGGCCCGAAGGAATGAGCGCCGAGTCGACCGTCTGGAGATAGCCGTCGAGGAACTCCTCGCGCGCCTGTTCCTCCCAGTCGTCCGGCGGCTCGATGCCACGCAGGAACTGGACGGCGCTCGCGGCGTACGCGAACGAGCGGAGCATCCCTGCGACGTCACGCAGCGGCGAGCGCTTGAGCCTGCGCTCGGCGAGCGGGCGTGCGGGCTCACCTTCGAAGTCGAGGATCACCCAGTCGTCGTCGGCCCACATGGTCTGGCCGAGGTGGTAGTCGCCGTGCGTGCGGATGATCTTCCCGGTCGAGCCCGCATGCGTGAGCTGGCGCAGCTGGTCGCGCACCTCTTCGCCGCGGCCGGCGATCGGCTCGAGCGCCTCCTCGTCCTGCGGCAGGTCGAGGAACACGCGCTCGATCTCCTCGTCCACGGTCGCCGTCAGCAGGCCGAGCGACTCGACGCTCGGCGTCTCGGGACAGAACGCGGGATCGTCCGAATCCGAGCCGAGCACCGTGTGCAGCTCGCCCGTCACCTCGCCGAGGCGGTGCAGGCGGCCGAGGAACCGGTCCGGATCCGACGAGAGCTCGTCGAGCGCGAGCTCCCAGCCGTCGAGCCCGCCGCGCACGAACTCCTGCAGGATCCCGAGCGTCGCGCCGAGCGGTCCGCCCGAGTACGCGTACCACCCGCCGAGCGCAGCGATGTTCGAGAAGCCGTGCTGCGTGAGGAAGCGCAGCATCTCGAGCTCCGGGTTGAGGCCGGGCTCGAGTCGCCTGAAGACCTTGAGGATGAGCTCGTCGTCGAAGACGACCGACGTGTTCGACTGCTCGGCGTCGATCGAATGCGTCTCGACGAGCTCGCGCCCGATGCCGGCGAAGCCCTCGACCGGGCGGAACTCGACGATCCCTTCCGTTCCCTGCAGCGTCAGCCCCGAACGCATCGCGCTCACGAGCTCGCGCGCGAGCGTCGTGTCGGCGAGGCCGTCGAGCTCGAGCTCGCCGTCGCGCAATGCGTACACGAGCTGGTAGATGTCGTGGGCTCCCGTCTCGTAGCGCATCTCGACCAGGGCGAGCACGAGCTGCGGCTCACTCGTGCGTGCGACGACCGAGTCGAGCACCCGCGCGTGCGCAACGTCGCGCGACTTCGCTCCGTACCAGCGCTGCCTGGTGACGTGCTCGATCAGCGCCTGCTCGTCGAAGGTCACGCTTTGGCCTCCCTCAACTGGAACCAGAAAAACCCCCGCGGCGCAAGTGTCAGCAGATACGGGAGCTCCCCCACCGGCGGGAAACTCGTGCGGCCGAACATCTCCTCCGGGACCATACCGGCGAAGGCCGAGAGGTCGAGCTGGACGGCCTGGGCCGAGCGGGCGAGGTTGTGGACGCAGAGCACCGTGTCCTCCTCCCAGCGCCGAATGTGGGCGAAGATCTTCGAGTTGTCCGAAGAAAGCGGCTCGTAGGTGCCGAGCCCGAAGACGGGGTGCTCCTTGCGCAGCGCGACGAACCTGTGCACCCAGCGGAGGAACGACGTCGGCGTGCGCAGCTGCGCCTCGACGTTGACGGCCTGATAGCCGTACACCGGGTCCATCAGCGGCTGGAGATACAGCTGCGCCCAATCGGCGCGCGAGAAGCCGGCGTTGCGGTCGCTCGTCCACTGCATCGGCGTGCGCACGCCGTCGCGGTCGCCGAGATAGACGTTGTCGCCCATGCCGATCTCGTCCCCGTAATAGAGGACGGGTGAACCTGGCAGCGAGAAGAGGATCGCGTGCATCAGCTCGATCTCGTCGCGGCCCCCATCGAGAAGTGGCGCAAGCCGGCGGCGGATGCCGAGATTGAGCTTCATGCGCGGATCCTTCGCGTACTCGGCGTACATGTAGTCGCGCTCGTCGTCGGTCACCATCTCGAGCGTCAGCTCGTCGTGGTTGCGCAGGAAGAGCCCCCACTGCGCGTTGCGCGGGATGTCGGGCGTGCGCTCGAGGATCTCGTACATCGGTGTCGCGTCCTCGCGCCGCACCGACATGAACATGCGCGGCATGACGGGGAAGTGGAACGCCATGTGGCACTCGTCTCCGTCGCCGTCGCCGAAGTACTCGACGACGTCCTCGGGCCACATGTTCGCCTCGGCGAGCAGCACCCGATCCGGGTAGCGGGCATCGACCTCTGCGCGCACGCGCTTCAGGTACTCGTGCGTCGGCTCGAGGTTCTCGCAGCCGGTCCCGTCCTCTTCGAAGAGGTACGGCACCGCGTCGAGCCGGAAGCCGTCGATGCCGAGGTCGAGCCAGAAGCGCAGGACGTTGAGCATCGCCTCCTGCACCTCGGGGTTCTCGTAGTTGAGGTCCGGCTGGTGGAAGAAGAAGCGATGCCAGTAGTACTGGCCCCGCACCGGGTCGAACGTCCAGTTCGACGCCTCGGTGTCGATGAAGATGATGCGCGCGTCCTTGTACAGCTCGTCGCTGTCGGACCACACGTACCAGTCGGCCTTGGGATTCGTACGGTCCTGGCGTGACTCCTGGAACCAGGGATGGTCGGAGGAGGTGTGGTTCATGACGAGGTCGGCGATGACGCGGATGCCGCGCTGATGCGCCTGCTCGACGAAGTGCTTGAAATCTTCGACCGTCCCGTAGTCGGGGTGGATCGTGAAGAAGTCGGCGATGTCGTAGCCGCCGTCGCGCAGCGGCGACTGGTACATCGGCAGCAGCCAGATGCAGTCGACGCCGAGCCACTGCAGGTAGTCGAGCTTCTCGATGAGGCCGCGAAAGTCGCCGGAGCCGTCGTCGTTGCCGTCGAAGAATCCGCGGATGTGGATCTCGTAGAAGACGGCCCGCTTGAACCACTGCGGATCCCGCTCGAACCATTGATCCGTCACGTCCCTGGCCGCCTTTCGCTCCCGCCCCGCGGAGCGGGGCTCCGCGAAAGGCTGACGACGCCGGCGGCAGGATCCCGCGCGCTCGGCGCTCGGTCGTACTTCATGTACTGCCCTTCGCGCCTCGCGCTTGGCTCCCTTGCCGGCGCCGCCCCAGGAACGTGACCCGTCACTTGAGCACCTTGAGCACGTGGCTCTTCCCCGGCTCGAGCTTCACGTAGTTGCGCCCGATGCGCCAGGTCCACTCGGCCTCCGTCAACAGCTCGCGGACGCGATATGCGGGCGCGAGGCCAGTCGACACGGGCAGTACGCACACGCCTTCCTGCGCGGCCGCCGGATCGAGATTGACGACGACGACGATCGCGTTGTCGCCCGTGCGCTTGAGAAATGCAAAGAGCTGCTCGTTCTCGGTTTCGAGAAACGTGATGTTGTCGAGCCACTGCAACGCGACGTTCTCGCGCCGGGCCGCGTTCAGCGTCGCGACGATCGGAAGCAGCGGCCCGTCCAGGGCGCGCTTCTTCAGCTCGTACTTCTCCGAGTTCAAGTACTCCT
>DATGEH010000001.1:0-5014 GCA_035310325.1 Gaiellaceae bacterium | reverse complement strand
TCGGCAGCGGCTGGACGTGGCTCGTCTGGGACGGCACGGCGCTCGCGACGTACTCGACGCCGAACCAGGACTCGCCGATCCTCCAGAGCGACGTCCCGCTGTTCGGCATCGACGTGTGGGAGCACGCCTACTACCTCAAGTACCAGAACAAGCGCCCCGCGTACCTCGAAGCCTGGTGGAACGTCGTCAACTGGGCCGAGGTGGAGCGCCGCTTCGCAGAGGCGCGGGGGTCCTGAGACCCCCGCACCCCGCGGTCGTTGTCATCGTCGTCAGCGAATGACGATGATCGAGCGGCTCAGACCGGCGATGTAGCCGGCGCCTGCCTGACTCGACGGAAGGACGAGTCGAAGCATCGACCGACCGTGCTTGAGCCGCACCCTGAAGCTCGCACGCGAGCTCGAGTTGAGGAACACGCGCTTGATGTTCGTCCAGCCGAAGGCACTGCTGTGCCGCTGGAGCCACACGAAGTGGCCGCCGTAACCGAGGTCGGACGTCACCTTCGCGATGAAGATCCGGCCGCTGCGGCCGAAACCAACGCGCGGTGCGACCTTCACGGTCTCGAAGCCGCTGTCCTCCGTGCGCCAGTGCGTCTGATACGTCGTCTGGATCGTCGGCGAGACGGCGAACTGATAGCTGCCGTCGGCCGCGGTCGCCGTGGACTGCAGCGACTGCGCGCCCTTGCCGAACGGCTGAGCCGTCAGGGTCACGGTCTCACCCTGCAACGTGATGACCCCGGACGCCTTGCCGGACAGCGTCGTGCCGCTGCCGTAGACGACCGACGACGAACCTGCGACCAGCGTCAGCGCCGTGGAACCACCGGTCACCAGCACGCTGCCGGTATGCGACTTCGCAAAGGCGTCGTGATAGTTGAACTTCCCGATGCTGTTGAACGTGTGCGAGTACGACTGGTCGGCGTGGAGCACCGGCGACGCGAACGAGCCGTCGTTCGCGACCACCTGGTGATCCGCCGTGTCGGCGTTGTGCCATGTGACCGTGTCGCCGACCGTGACCGACGTGCTCGCCGGCGTGAAGCCGTTCTTCGTGATCTGGACTGTCTTCGTGTCCGCGCCCGCGGCTGCCGCGACGAGCAGCGCCGCGAGCAGAGCGAGCGGGAGCAGGAGCATTCGCTTGAGCATGCGTTTACCTCCTTTCCCTGCTCCCCTAGTCCCGCGCTCCAAGCCTTCCGAAGCGCGAAACGGCAGAAGTTCACAGTTTCCAAACCGCCCCCTCACTCAGTGCACACGCCGGATCGTCTGGGTTCCGCTGTGTGACGCGAGCAGCCCGTTTCCGGCCTGATTGACCGAGAGGAACACGCGGATGTGCGACATCCCGACCGCCACGTAGTCGACCGGGCGGAAGATGCGGCCGTTCAGCGAGCCGAGATCGAGCGCAGCGATGTTCACCCACTGCCCGAGCGGTGACAGGCGCTGGAGATACACATGCCTGTGCCAGAGCGATACGGGCGACAGGACCGTCGCGCGCATGTACCCGTTCTCGCCGGGCATGAGGTGCATCGCAGGCGCGACCTGCGCGACGACGGTTCCGCTCGCGACGCCGTTCCAGCGCGCGACGTAGGTGGTGTAGATCGACGGTTTCACCGGATACGAGAACGTGCCGCCGACGCCGGTCTTCACGATCGCGAGCTGGACCGGGGTGACCATGCCGTACGGTTGCGCGTCGAGCTCCACCGACTGGCCGGCGGCGCCGGTCGAGATCGTGCCGCCGAGCGCGACCTGCGCCCCGTAGAAGACGATCGGCTCCGACAGCCCGAGCGCCACCGACGGCGGCGGGCCTTTCACCGTCAACTTGCCGGTGTGCCGCGGATACAACGCGTCATGGAATCTGAAGGTGCCCGCGACGGAGAACGTCCCGGTCCACGACTGGCCCGCGTGCAGGATCGGCGACGCGAACGAGCCGTCGTCCGCCACCACCTGGTGGTCGACACGATCGGCGTTGTGCCACGTGATCTTGTCCCCGTTGTTGATCGTCAGCGTCGACGGGGAGAACCCCGTGGACTTGATCTGAACCGTCACCGTTGCCGCAACGGCTGCGGCTGCCGAGCCGAGCCCGAGGGCGGCGGCGGCCAGGAAGACTGCCATGCCTTTGACCATCCCAAGCCTCCTTGTCGGACGTGGGATTCCCGCCGAAGGCCGCGAAAACGTCAGCGGCACGTAAGGGTTGGGTCAAGCCGGGTGCTATGACTTCTGAAACCGGCGTGGACTGCGATGCGTAGAGACAGTCGAGACATGGAGCTCGCCCTTGAAGCCCCCGCGCGCCTGCATGCCGTCCCCAGGCCGGGAGATGCGCTCTCCCCGGACACGAGTGACGGCGACCTGCTTGCAAAGATCGCCGAGCGCGACCGCGAAGCCTTCGAGCTGCTCTACCACCGGTACGTCCGGCCCATCTTCGGCTTCGCGCTCCGGCGCCTGCGCGACCGCCCGCGCGCCGAGGATGCGACACAGGAGACGTTCGCCGCGATCTGGCGCTCCGCCGGGAGCTACCGGCCGGAGCGGGGACCGGCGGTGCCCTGGCTGTATGCGGTCGCCCGCAACGCGGTTGTCGACCGGATGCGCGCGCGGCAGGATCCGGTCGGCGAGGTTCCGGACCTCGCGACGCTCGAGCCCGGCCCGGCAGAGCGCGCCGAGTCGTCCTTCGTCTCCTTCCGCGTGCACGCCGCGCTCGACGAGCTGCCGGAGAAGGAGCGTGAGGTGATCGAGCTCGCGTACTGGAGCGGCCTCTCGCAGACAGAGGTCGCGACATTCCTCGGCATCCCGCTCGGCACGGTGAAGACGCGCACGCGCAGCGCGCTCGCGCGCATGGCCGACATCCTCGAGGACGAGCTGTGACGCGCATTCCCGACTTCGACGACCTCGTAGGCCTCGATGTCGAGGACGACGAGCGCGACCGGCTCCAGCGCGTGCACGCGCTGATCGTCTCCGCCGGCCCGCCTGCCGAGCTGCCGCCGGAGCTCGAGGCCGGCCCGACGCTCGCGCTGACACTCGCCCGCAACCGACGCGCTCGCCGCACGTCCCGCCGCGCGCTGCTGCTCGCGGCCGCGATCTGCATCCTTGCGCTCGCATTCTTCGCCGGCTACGTCGTGGCGAACGGTGGCGGCTCCGCAAGCGTCAAGACGCTCTCCCTCGCCGGCACCCCCGCCGCGCCCGGCGCGCTCGCCTCGCTCAAGATCGAGCCCGTCGACTCCGCGGGGAACTGGCCGATGCAGCTCACCGTCACCGGCCTGCCGAAGCTGCCGGCGCGTTCGTACTACGAGGTCTACCTCGTGCGGAACGGCAAGCCGTACGCACCGTGCGGCACATTCGTCGTCGACGGCCGCAACCGCGCGACGTCGGTGTCGCTCAATGCGCCGTACCGCTTGCAGAAGGGCGACTCGTGGGTCGTCACGAAGAAGTCTCCCGGCCTGCAGGAGCCGGGCGCCGTCATGATGACGCCGGTCTAAAGACGCGAGAAGCGCTACGCGCTACTCGCGGAACAGGTTTCTGCTCAGCAGAGCGGACGCCGGCAAGCCGGCGTCCTCTTATCTGACTTAGGCGAAGGGTCGCGCTGCATGGACGGTGGTGGCCTGCGGCCATCCCCGTCCATGTGAACTCCGCCTTCGCTAACGCTTCGCGTTAGCTCCGGCGTTCTTTGCCTCGTTGCGCATCTCGGAGAGGAGCCGCTCGAGGCGCTCTTCCGTCGAGTCGTCGACGAACGTCATCGCAGCGGCGACGTTCGGGTGCACTGCCGCGATCTCGTCCCGCATCTGCACCGCGACCGCCCGATACGAGGGATGGCCTTCGCGGCCTGAGCGAAGCTCGATGAGATGCAGCGCCTCGCGCGCGTCGAGCTCGAGGATGTAGCGCATGCGATACGCGAGCGAAAGCGCGTAGGGCGCCTCCTCGACGAGCCCCTCGCCACGCAGGCGCTCGTACTCGACGCGCGACACCTCGAGCGCCCGCTCGTAGTCGCCCGCAAGCCCGGCCTCTGCGAGCTCGTGGGGGACGTCGGCCCCGAGGTCGGGCGACAAGCGTTGCCACTGGCACGTGAGCAGCCGGTGCCGCTGCAGGTCGCGGAAGGCGCCGTAATCGGAGACGATCTCGAACCGGTACGTCAGCGTCTCGAAACCGCGGCCCGGCCGGTGACGGCGATTCTCGCGCTCGCCGACGAGCTCGCGGATCAGCTCCGCCCGATCGACGTCGGCAACGGCGGCGAGCGCCTGCTCCTCGCCGGTCACGGCCGACTCGAACAGGAGCGCGGCGACCAGCTCCTCCTCTGTGCCATGTGCGCGCAGCAGCCGAACCGACGGCGCGGCGGCTGCAGACGTCGCCTCGGCGAGGCCCAGCCGCGCGGCGGCGGCGTCGGCCCGCTCGCGGCGCTCGCGGAGGAACTCGATCCACCGCCCTCCTCGGTCCTCGCGAGGGATGCGCGCGACGAAGCTCGGAATGATCTTTTGCAGCTCCTCGAACAGCATTTCGCCGTACACGCGAGCCTCGGCGAGCGGATGCGCGAGCAGGTGGAGCACGAGCTGCTCATACGTCTGTCCACTCGCGTACATGCCGGAGTGCGAAAGCGTCGCGGCCGGCAGCAATCCGCGCACGAGGTCGAGCGCCTTCGCGCGCACTGCGCGCGCGTGTGCGGCCGCCGACTCGTCTTCGCCGCGTGGGAAGCGCTCCGCGATCCACGCCGACATCCCCTCCAGCAGACGGGCGTACGTGGCGAAGAGATCGTCGAGCGCGCGCTCGTACTCGGGCCCGAAGCGTGCGTCGCGGTGATACCGGTAGCCGAGCCCCTCGACTTGCGCGTCGTACGCGATGTAGCGCGTCGACTGCTCGAGGTACGCGGCGAGGCGCGGCCGCTGCAGGATCTTCGTCAGCAAATTCGAGGTCCACTCGAGCGCGACGTGGGCGCCGCCGAGCTGCGCGACCGAGTCGTCGCCGTAGCCGAGGAAGATGCGCTCGTACAGCTGCGCGGCGCGCTCGCCTTCGCTGCCCTCGATCGCGGGCATCTCCGGAACGGA